>JAPLPD010000274.1 GCA_026400395.1 Alphaproteobacteria bacterium
CAACAACAAGATCCGCGTCATCCAGCGGCGCGCCTACGGTCTACGCGACCAGGAATATCTGCGGCTCAAGGTGCTCACATGCATGCTCCCAGCGCTCTGAAGTTGCTGAAAACACCCACTCGTTTTCCTGAAGACCCATAAAGTCTTTGTGCTCCAATTTGTTGAAGCGACGAGAGTTGTCGCGGATTTGCCTCGCCAACGAGAGGTCAATGGGGAAATAAAAGCCGTCCTTTTTACTCCGGGCCGCGAGCGCTCTCCTGACTCGAGTAAGGCGGGCGCGATACTGTCGGTGGCTCATCCCTTCTGCACCTCTTGCTCAAGTGCGCGCAATTCGGTTTCCAGCTCCGCCCCTTCCAGCATGGCAAGATGTGATGTGATCAAGCCCATCACTTTGATGGCTTCATCGGGCGTTATGGAGCCATCGGCGCAAGCTGCCAGCGCGGCAGACGAGGCCTTGACCGCGTCGGCCGGACACTTGATCTCGTCGAAGTCAAAAGCGATGGGACGGTCACGCCTGGCCGGCAACATTCGATCCAGACAAAGGCGCAGCGCCGTTGGATCTCCGTCTTTTGCCATCTCGACCAGCTTTCGCATGATCGCGTCCGCGTCCCCGTCGAGGAGGGCCTCAGCTAAGAGGGTGGTCTTGTTGCGTGACCCTTTTGGGCGTCCTTTTGGATTGCCACTCTGGCCGGGCTCAAAAGGCCGTCCGCGCGGCTTCTCGTTGGGCTCTTCATCGGTCGGAATGTCATCCACGCGACACCTCCGTTGTTCTCTGTTTAAATGTATATATTATATAGGTATAACAATGATTTAATATGGCATCTTGATCTAATACATCGAGCATGTAATCCGTTAGATAAGATAGCTTTTGGTCAACCATGAACCCGGTGGGTCTGATTTTGGCCGTTTTTCAACAGCGGTACTGTTAAGACTTCGGTGCGATTGAGGGGTAGGCGGTGCGTGTGGACCGCCGTTTCGGTTTGGGGGCGTGAGCGTGATGCGGCGTGCTGGCGGGGGGGCTGAAGCGAGCATGTTCGTGCGTGTGGCCACGGTCGGCGTTTGTAGCCTCTTGCTTGCTCAATGCGGCCAAGCACCGTCCGGGCGCGTCGACCCGAAATACGGCGTGTCTTCGAGTCCGCGCCTGGTGGCGCTCGGCGAGCCAGTGCCCAAGGGCGGCGGCAAGTACCGCGTCGGCAAGCCCTACACGATCGCCGGCAAGACCTACGAGCCTGAAGAGAATGCCAATTATACCGCCGAGGGGCTGGCGTCCTGGTACGGCGACGATTTTCACGGCCGCGCGACCGCCAACGGCGAAATCTTCGACATGTCGTCGCTCTCCGCCGCCCACCCGACGCTGCCGATTCCGAGCTATGCGCGGATCACCAATCTCTCCAACAACAAGTCGATCATCGTCCGCGTCAACGACCGCGGGCCGTATCACGCCAACCGGCTGATCGATGTCTCGGTGCGCACCGCCAAGCTGCTCGATTTCTACGACCGCGGCGTCACCCGCGTGCGGGTTGAGTACGTCGGCCGCGCCGCGATCGACGGCTCCGATGACACCAAACTCGCCGCCACCTTGCGCAGCGGCACGCCGGCGCCTGGACTGTCCGAGATGCGGGTTGCCTCATCGCGGCCGTTCATCCCGCAAGCCGCTTCCGCGTCACGGACGGTGCCGATGCCGGCCGAGCGCCCCTATGAGTTGGGCCACGAGGACACCCGCGTCGCCAAACGCCAGGACTTGCGGCAGCCGGTGACCGAGGTTGCCGCCATCAGCCGCCAGCCGATCCCGCCGGTTGCCGCCCCGGCGCGCGCGGCCAACGCCGCAGCGCCGAAGCCGGCAGCTCAGCCAACTCCCAAAGGCCCGGAGGCGGATCAATGGGAGCGGGGATTTGCCTCGCGGTTCGCTCCGGCCAGCAACCTGCCATCGCCGCCCGCCGGAAGCACCCCGGTCTCGGCCTTCGCCGCCCCGCCGCCGCCGAACGGAGCCGTGGTGTCCGGCCGCGGGCTCTACTGATCCGGCCATCCTGCTTCCGCTGCTTGGAGTAGCTAGACCGACATCGAGGCAGGTGCTCGTGGGACTGGCCCACGTAACCAGCGCAGGGGTTCGAAGAGCGCGGCCGCAAACATGATCAAGATGATTACGAGGCCGTGTGGGGGCGTTGGTCGGGAGGGGTGCTTGAATATCCAAAGCAGCGCGTTCGATATAGTTCGATATCGTCTGCTCGGCTTGGGGGCGGATATGCGGCGGCGGGAATGTTTTTCGGGGGAAATGTTCGTCCCAATGTCTGTCCATCGCTTCTGGTTTCATTGGAGTGATAATTGATGTTTCACTTGCCCCGATTTCTTTCAGGATCTGTCTTATCGCTTGTGATTGGCGTCCCAGCCATGGCGGAATCGGCCCCCAGCGAACTGCATGGAAAATCTGTTGTCGTTAACTGGAGTGAGGCTCGCATCCAGCGGCATGTTGGCGAACCCAACTTCTATTCTGTGAACGCCAGCCACAATCTTAGCGTCTACGTCAGCGCGGCTGGACGGGTCTTTAACCGGCTAACCAACACGACCAGGGCCGGGAGTGGGGCGACCGAGCAAGTCGCTGGCAGCGAAGGCGCGAAGCGTGTGCCATCCTTCAGCGGGCGCACCATGGACTTGTATGCCCCGTTTCGTTCTGGTGGTATGCGGCATGTCGTAGTCGAATTTGACGCCGCGTTCGGCAGTTGCAGCGCGAAAGTCACTTATGCAAAGCCGCCTGGCACGACTATTAGTGTTGCCCACAGTCCAATCACCAAGAAATTCGTCGAATTTCAATCGGTGGCTCCGGGACCAGCCAGCTGCTCGGTTCAGAGCGGGAATGTTTTCGGCGGGAACTAGCCCCTCATTTGCGGCAGGCTATTACGCCCCTCGAGGCGCCATTGGCACCCACCGGAATTCCCGAAATGTCGGCTCTTGGCCTGCCCCGGTCGAGTGGTCCGGTTGGGATGTTAGTTTAGGGTTGGTCTTGGCGCCAGCGAGAGCGCGCCTGGCGTAGCTGGTCCGGATTGCGAAGCCGGGCGATCAGAGCGGTCTGGTAGACCGGGTCGGCAGCAATCGCCATTTCGACCCATTTGCCGCCGCCGGTGATGATCGAGAGCACCGAACGTTTGGTGCCCGCCACCATCATGTTGTGCTGCATCTGCGCCATGTGCTTTTGCGC
>JAPLPD010000001.1 GCA_026400395.1 Alphaproteobacteria bacterium
ATCTCCGCCGCCAGGCGGGTTGGAATTCCGCGCGGGCTGCGCTATAGCGCCGCCTCCCTGTTGGGGGATAGTTTAGCGGTAGAACTCCCGGCTCTGACCCGGGCAGCCTTGGTTCGAATCCAGGTCCCCCAGCCAAATCCCATTTTTCGCCGGAATGGCGCCTTCAGGCGTTCTTGCCGGGATGGGCGTGGCAACAGCTTCCGCAAGCATATCAAAGGGTTGCCGGAAGGTGGCGGTGAGTACGCCATCGTTCCATCGGCAGTTCGATACTAGAAAACTCAGCAGGCGGCGCTTTTCGTGCGGTTCCTGCTTCGCGAACAGCCTTTGGGCGTTGCGCGCCAGCTCCAGAAGCTGGATGCCCTCTTCCATGTAGGATTTCTCGGCATTCTGGTGCCCTTCGATGGCCTCAAGGCACACAAGCTGTTCAGCACGCCACTGGTTCGACATCTTGTTGAAGAACGCCGTGTCGACCAAGCCGTCGAGCTTGTCGACATACATGGCATTGATGCGCTCCTGAAGCCGCCTGTGTTCGGCCTGCTGGCGCTTGATCGCCTCTTCGTGTTCCCGGCGCTCATCAGCGTGGCTGGCATGAAGCGCATCCCGCATCCATTCGAGCACGTCATCATCGAAGCGAAGCCGCCCGAGTAATTCGGTGAACTGCGCCTCGAGCGCCTCTTCGCGCATATGCTTCCGACGGCAAACCGAGGGCGTGCCCTGGCACTTATCGGCCCAGCCCGTGCAATGGTAGTAGACGTAGCGTTCCTTCTTGATCTCGGCCACGATCGCGCAGCCGCACGCGCCGCAGGTGATGAGACCCGAGAAGGCGAAGTCGCGATGACCTTGCCGGAGCTTCTTGGCGAAACGCCCGTCCATGACAGCTTGAACGCGCTCCCATAGCTCGGTCGACACCAGCGCCTCGTGCTTCCCCTGGATCAGCTTGCCGTTCCATTCGAACCAGCCGGTATAGAGGCGCGTGCGCAGCATGGTGTGCACCGTGCTGGTCGTGACCTTGGCACCGCTCTTGGCATAGAGCAGGCCCTCGGCATGGGCGCGCTTCGTCACCTCATGCAGGGAGACATCGCCGCGCGCGTACCACTCGAACAGGTGCTTGACGGCAGGCGCCAGCGCAGGATTGACGGCGATGATTTTCTTGCCGTCGGGTGCAGTGACGTTCTTGTACCCGAGCGGCGTCTTGGTGGGCCAGATGCCTTGCTCGGCCTTCTCGTTCATGCCCTTGCGCGACTCTTCGGACAAATTGTCGATGTAGTTCTTCGCCATCAGCACCTTGATGCCGTGCATGAACTTTTCCGAGGATCGCGACTCGCGGGACAGCACCACCCCTTCCTTCGGGAAGTGCATTTCGACGTCGAGTTCGTCGACCGTCACCCAGTCCTTGAGATTGCGATATAGCCGGTCGGTCTTTTCGACCAGCAGCACCCGCACTGACGGCGATTTGCGCAGGAATGCGACCATCTCGCCGAAGGCGGTTCGACCGGTCTGCTTGGCTGTTTCAACGTCCACATACTCCTGCGCGACCAACAAGCCGTTGGTGACGGCGTAATCCTTGAGGAGCTTCAATTGCGCCGGGATCGAATAGCCCTCCTTCTCCTGCTCCTTGGAGGAGACGCGGGCATAGATCACCGCTTCGCGGCGCGAAGGGGTGGCGGAAGGTGGAGATTTCGATGACTTCTTCATATCGTTTAGTGTAATCTAAACACACTCGGATCGCAATCAGTCTCTTCACTCGACTTACCCGATTTTCCGCCAAACCGGGAGCGGCCCGGCACGCCCAGAATCCATCCTTCCACCTGCGCCACGGTGCGTTCCGCAGGGTTCAATTCGGGGTTCATAAACGCCGCGAGGCTGCCGTCACGGTCGGCACGGGAAAGCCAGGCGGCGATGCTGAAAGCGTCGTGCTGATCGCCGGTGCGCCCCTCATTGGCGAAGCCGCGCGACCACAGGGCCGGGTAAACCTCAGCGATGGCTGATCGCCCGGCGGGGATGGCCCATCCATCGAATGGCCAGAAGTGCACGCGCGTCCCGAGGCGCTGGCGGATGAAGCGCAGCCACGGAATTCCGGCATGGGTTGATTTCGCAACTTGACCCTGAACATCGAAGTGAAAGACCGACTTCGCCGAACCGGCGCATTCTTCTGTCAGGCGACGCCAACGGGCATTGCCCGTGCGCTTCGCCCCGTTGCCGACAACCCCATCGCGTACGAAATCGACATAAACGTGATCCCCATCGGTCGGCCAATGTCGCTGGAAATCGTCGAGGAAGCGCGGCCAATCCGGCAAGAGCCCATGCGTCTCGAAGTAGCGAAGCGGGAAGGAAAAGCTGTGATCGATGCCAACCAGCGTCGGCACACCCTCGGAGAGCCGTTCCACCAGCCATTCCGCGATCCCGCGCCGCGTCCAATACTTCTTGGCGGATGGTGTCGGCGGCACCTCGACCGGCGGCGCATCGCCCTCGGCCATATAGACGCGCAAGCCCTTCAGGCTGGCGATGGGTGTCTCCGCGCCCGAATAGTCGATGCCTACGTGGCGGGCGAAGGCGGGCATCAGGCGCTCACGGATCGAAGAATTCTTCATCGATGCGCTTGATCGTCAAAGTTTCCTCCGCTCGGCATCCGACGCCGTGTGACAGCATCAGTCGCGCAAACTGGCTGCCGTCGATCAGCACGATCCGTTTCGACAGCATCTCGGCGGTGTCGCGTGCGCTTGCCGAGAAAGTCGAGGTCGTTACAAACAGACCCTTCGTCGCACGCACCCTGTCAAGGCTGCCAAAGAAGTCGCGGATCGCCCCCGATCCAACGGGTGATCCATCCTGATATCGCTTCGCCTGGACATAGATGCGATCAAGCCCGAGCGGGTCCTGATCGATGACACCGTCGATTCCGCCGTCACCACTGCCGCCGGTCAGGGCGCGATCCAGCGCGCCGACCGAGCCGCCATATCCCATCGCGAGGAGCAATTGCACGATGACGCGCTCGAAGAACGCGGGCGTTCCTTGCCGAACCCGCGACAGGAGATCTTCGGAAAGCGCAGCCTCCAGCCGACGGTACGCGACGCGGATGGTCTCGTCCGGGGTTAGTGTCGGCTCATCGACGGCCTTCCCCTTGACCGGGGCGACGGCTTCGCTTTCGTCAGTGTCGCTTCCCCCGTCATTGCGAAATGCGGCGAACTCCGGGAAGCGCTGAAGGAACTTGATGTCGATCCGCTTCGGCGGCGAGGCGAGCACCTCCCGACCGCGATCAGTGATCGTGAATCGGCCTCTGCCGCTCAGCACGATCAGACCGGCTTTTCCAAGGTAGCTCTTCGACCAGTGGACCCGGTTGGCGAAGGTGGTTTGGCGGCCAGACGGCAGCAGGTGCGCC
This sequence comes from Alphaproteobacteria bacterium, assembly GCA_026400395.1. Lineage (GTDB taxonomy): Bacteria > Pseudomonadota > Alphaproteobacteria > Rhizobiales > Xanthobacteraceae > Z2-YC6860. The sequence goes on from JAPLPD010000001.1 coordinate 3,377, forward strand.
CGTTCGTCTTCTGAGAGGGCAAACTCCGCGGCCAACTTCTCGACGACATCGCCGATGCGTACTTCGCCATCGGCTGAGGCCCGCAAAACCGGCAGCATCAGGGTTTGAAAATCGGGAATCGCCATCATCGTTCTCCCAGGGCTGCCGCCACGCCACGGAACCGCTCGAGGGCGGTCTCAAGGCTCTCGACGATCTCTGCGGCGACCTCGTCGGGCGGCGGTAAGAGATCGGGATCGTCCAGCGCATCATCCTTCAGCCAGAAAATGTCGAGATTGACCTTGTCGCGCGCAAGCAGCGCATCGAGCGGGAAGCGCTTGAACCTTTCACTTTCCTCGCGCTCGAAGCGCCGGCCGGATCGATAGCAGGCGATGAAGTCGTCGAGGTCGGCCCGCACCATTGGCCTCTCTTTCAGCGTGAAGCGCTGATTGGTGCGCAGGTCGTAAATCCAGAGGTCCTTCGTTGCGGCCTCATCGGAAGGCGGTTTCTTGTCGAAGAACAGCACGTTCGCCTTCACGCCCTGCTTGTAGAAGATGCCGGTCGGCAGCCGCAGCAGCGTGTGGAAGTCGAAATTGCGCAACAGCCGCCGCCGGATCGTCTCGCCCGCGCCGCCCTCGAACAGCACGTTGTCGGGCAGCACCACCGCCGCTTCGCCATTCGGCGCCAGCACGGTCATGATGTGCTGGAGGAAGTTCAGCTGCTTGTTGGAGGTGGTGACGAAGAAGTCCTGCCGGTCGTAGTCGTCACGCTCGCTATCGATCTCGCCGTCGTTGCGGACGATGCGGTAGCTCTGCTTCTTGCCGAAGGGCGGGTTGGTGAGGATCACCTCATAGCTCTTGCCGCCCGCGCCGAGCAGCGCATCCTTGGCCTCGACGATGGAATCGACGCCGGTGATGCCGTGCAGATAGAGGTTCATGGCGGCCAACCGCACAACCTCCGGCACGATGTCGACGCCCGAGAACTTGCCCTTGAGCGCCGAATAGACCGCACGGTCGCGCGCCTTCGGGTGCAGCTTCATGTGCTCCCAGGCGGCGAGCAGAAAGCCTGCCGTGCCACAGGCGGGGTCGTGCACGGTCTGATGCGGCTCGGGATCGACCACCTGCACCATGGCTTCGATCACCGGACGCGGCGTGAAGTATTGCCCGGCGCCCGATTTCACATCCTCGGCATTGCGGGCGAGCAGGCCCTCGTAAATATCGCCTTTCACATCAACCGGCAGGCCGAGCCACGTCTCGCTGTCGATGAGGCCGACAAGGCGCTTGAGCTTCGCCGGGTCCTGGATCTCGTTCTGCGCCTTCAGGAAGATCGCGCCGATGATGCCGCCCTGCTTGGAGAGCACATCCAGCAGCTTCACGTATCTGGCGTTCAGCGCCTCGCCCGACAGGTCCTTGATGTCGCCCCAGCGCGAGCCGTCCGGCAGCATCGAGGCTTCGCCGATCTGGGTGACGCGCTCCTCGTCCATCTTGAGGAACAGGAGATAGGAAATCTGACTGATATAGGCCTGATAGGACACGCCCTGATCGCGCAGCACATGCGCGAAATTCCAGACCTTGGCGACGAGGCTTTGCGCGTTCATGCGGGGCTTTCGCGGAAGGGATTGCGGATCGTCAGCCCGCCAATGACGCGGCCATGCTGCATATCCTCGCTGTAGAGCGTATCGCAGCCGGCTTCGATGGCGGCTGCGACGATCAGCGCGTCGTAGAAAGCGAAGCTGTGATCGCGGGCGAGAATAAGGGCAGCGGCGTGGGTGTCGACGGTCAGCGGAACGACGTCCGGAATGCGCTCCCGAATCAGGATGACCGCTGCTTCGATCTCCCGCCACTCCCGTTGCCGCTTGTTGCGCGCCACGTTGGTGAATTCGTTGAGCACCTGCGCGCTGATCACGCCCCCTCGCGCGAGCGTTTCAATCGCTTGCGGGCGTTTTTCGGGATCGAGAAAGGCGTAGACGAGAACGTTGGTGTCGAAAAAGGCCGTCACCGCTCGTTGGCCTCGTCACGATTGAACTTATAGCCTTCGGGCAGGGTCCAGTTGAATTGCTTCATGCCCTCGATGAAGCGCCGGCGGCGCTCTTCATCGTCAACCTTTGCGATCTCCACGGTCCGCCTGTCGACAGCCCTGACATCGACCTCGTCACCCTCAGCAAGGCCAGCCTCCTCGACCAGCTTCTTGGGCAGGCGCACGGCGAGGCTGTTACCCCATTTGGAAACCATCATGATATCCTCCATCATATACGGAACAAGATGTATATCATTTCAGGATATCATCATCAAGACCGACGCCTGCGCCCGCGCCTTGGCGGCGTGGCGGTGGAAGGGGTGGCCCTGAGCCGCGCGAGCATGGCGCTGGCGGGTTCGTCGGCGGGGTCCTGGGGCACGAGGCGGCCTTCGAAGGCAGCCTTGAGGATGGATTGCTTCAGCCGCGCGGCGTCGGCGGCTTCCGTATCCAGAAGGCTGAGCGTGTCGGCGCTGGCAGCGAGCGCCTCGGAGACGCGGCGGAGGATTTCAGCGGCTTCGGCGGGCGGCGGGAGTGCAATGTAAACTTCGCGAATGTTGTCGAGATTCAGGCCGGGCTTGCCAGCGCCATACGCTGCCTTGGTGAGTTGTGTTTTGCCTGCACCTTCCGCTTGAAGCCAAAGAAGAAGATAGTCCGACACATCAATCGTCAAAGGCCGAAGCAAAGCCACATGTTGGTTGACGTATGCCTCGGGAATCTCGTGCGAGACAAGAGCGCTCACGGTAACGTTCGCGCCGGTGATCGTGACGAGGACATCACCAACTTTCAGCCGTGTCCTAAGACCCTCGGCATTTGATGGAAGCGCCACGTAGGCTACATCCGAAAGATCGAGGACGCCGGAATTTATGTTCTGGGCTCTTACGAAGATTGCCCCCGCATCCGCGTAGTAGTCTTTCCAACCGCGTGAACCGCTGGTGACAAACTCCAGCAGCTCATCAACTGTCCCCCACGCCCAACCCTCGGGCAATTCCGGCAGGGCGGAGGTGTCGAGCGGTGGGGCGTCGGCAGCGCGTTTGCCTCGCCCTTTGGCCTGCCCTTTGGCGGCGCGAGATTTGGCTATGCGGGCGATGAGGTCGTGACCGGTCTCGGTGACGGGGTTTTTCTCGCGCCAGTCCTTCGTCAGTTCGCCGGTGACGGCGGCTTTCAGCAGCGCGCGGCGGAAGGTGTCGAGCCCCTTGCGTGCCGCCTCAAGCGCCGCCTCGCCATCGGCGATCTCGGCAAACAACGCATCGATGCGCGCCACAATGCGCCGCTGTTCGGCAAGCGGCGCGAGGGGGAAGTCGGACTCTCTGAGATAGTCCACCGGAACGCGGAGCTGGCCCGCAGACCCGCTCATGTTCCGCCTCGCCTTGCCGCGAAACGCGCGACCCACGAGCCAATACCATAGGAAGCGTTGATCGACCGCGGCGGGCCGGAACACATGAAACTCGGTCGATCCAGCCGCGTAGCGACCAGGCAAGCCGACGACGGGAGCGACCTTGCCATTCTCCATGCAGGGCGTGATCTTCGCGAAAATCACGTCTCCTTCCATGAAACGAACGTAGCCCCTGGAAACCTCTTGGACCGGGCGGCGCGCGGAAAGATCAATTTTCCCGGTTTCCTCCGCGACCGCAGCCATGGGTATAAAGGGGATATCCGTGGAGGGGCTCAGGCAATCGAAGCTCGTTGAAGGATTGACCAGCGCGACGAGACCCAGCGCAGTCCACGCCCACCCCTCGGGCAGTTCCCACGGCCCCTCACTCTCCCGCTCCACGCTCTCCACCACCTGACTTCCTTTTTGTGGTCGCGTTTGCGGACGCAAAACCGGTTCCCACTTTTGCTGCAAACGCTCCATCACGCCACCAGCACATTAGCGAGGTCTTCGAGCAAAGCCGGCAGCCGCGTGCCGAACAGGCCGCGCGCCTTGACGATGCCGCCGCGCGCGGCAAATTCCGGTGCTTCCATAAAATCCTCGGGCCGGATTTCGATATTGACGGCAAGGTGATCGCGGATCGCCATCAGCCACGCCCGCTGCTCGTCCGTGTAGCTGCGCCCGGCCTTCTCTTCGCGCCCAAGCCACAGGTTGAAGCGCCCGGCGACGAGCGACGGCAACGGCTCCAGCGCGGCGTGGGGGTCTTGGGCTTCCCCAATCGCAAAGCGCACCAGCATGACGATATCGGCCAGCGTGCCCGCCGGGTTGCCGCGCACCTTGTCGGACGCGATGCGCTTGTAGGCCCGCCAGATGTCGATGGGTTCCAGCAGCCAGGGCGGCCGCTTCAGCGCCTCCTTCAGGTCATCCACAGCCTCATAGGTGAGCCGCCTGTTCGCATAGGGCAGCCGGTAGAGGATTTGCAGCGCGGTCAGTTCATCACGCCGCTCCTCCAGAAAGCGCCTGAAGCGCGCGACCGTATCGGTCGCCTTTGCCTCGTCCCAGCCAGAGGAGACCACGGCATCGGTGGAAATGGTGTCGATGCGGATATCGGCGGCGGATTTCACCTCCTTCAGGAGGCGGCGCAAGGCGGGATCGTCGAAGATTTCCGCCGCCTTGTCCTTCACCGCCTCGCGGGCCTTGCGCTGCTCCGGCTCGGGCGCATCCTTCGGCACGCGAACGCTGAGCGCATCGGGGTCGATTGCGTCCAGCAGGCGCGCGGCCAGCCCGGCAAGATCGACGCCGCCCGTGGCCTTGGTGATGGCAGCACGGTCCTTGTCGCCGATGCGCCGGTCGAGCGCCGCCAACCGCGCGGCCAGCGTCGCGAAGGCGTCATCATCGCGCCGCCCCGCCGCGATCTCGTCGATCAGCTTTTCGAAGCCGATGACCCGGTCGCGTTCCAAGGGCTGCGAGACGGTCTTGAGGCTTTCCGACACGCCGACGGCATCGATGAGCACGAAGCGGGTTTTCGCTTCCGCATCGGGCGTCACTTCGCGCAGCTTCTCCGGGCTGATGGTGCGCGCACCGCGGCCCTTCATCTGCTCGAAATAGAGTTCCGACTTCACGTCGCGCAGGAAGATCAGCACCTCGATGGGCTTCACATCCGTTCCTGTGGCGATCATGTCCACGGTGACGGCGATGCGCGGGTTGTAGTCGTTGCGGAACGAGCGGATAAGCTGTTCGGGGTCGGCGCCATCGGTGCGGTAGGTGATCTTCTTCGCGAAGTCATTGCCCTTGCCGAACACCTCGCGCACGGCTCCGACGATCTCCTCGGCGTGGTGATCGTCCTTGGCGAAGATGAGCGTTTTCGGCACTTCCCTGCGGCCGGGAAAAAGCTCGGTGAACAGCGTATCGCGATAGGTTTCCAGCACGGTGCGGATCTGGTTCGGCACCAGCACGGAGCGGTCGATCTGATCCGGCGAATAGGAGAAATCCTCGGCCAGCGTCTCGTAGCGCTCGGCCCGCGTGCGCTTGTCGCGCACCGGCAGGTCATAGCCGGCCTTCACGGTCGCGCCACGCTCGCCGATTTCGGTGCGGATGCGGAACACCTCGAAGCCGACATTGACGCCATCGACCACCGAGCGCTCGTAAGGGTATTGCGCCACAAGGTTCTTGCCGAAGAAGCCGAGCGTGTGGAGCGACGGTGTGGCGGTGAGGCCGACCGTGAAGGCGTCGAAATACTCCAGCACCTGCCGCCATGTGCCGTAGATCGAGCGATGGCATTCATCGGTGATGACGAGATCGAAGCTCTCGATCGGGATCGACGGGTTGTAGGAAACCAGCCGTTCAGTGTCGGCGCTCGCGGCTTCGAAGCTTGAGGCTTCCTCATCCTCTTCCGCCAGTTCCCTGCCCGACAGCACGGAAAAGACCCGCTGGATGGTGGCGACGACGATCTGCGCATCCTTGTCGATGCCCGCCGCGCTAAGCTTCTGGACGTTGTAGATTTCCGAGAAGGACCGGCCCGTACCGGGCGGGCGGTAGGCAAGGAATTCGTCACGCGTCTGGCGCACGAGATTGGCGCGGTCTGCGAGGAACAGGATGCGTTTGAACCCGGCATGGGCGAGCAGCCGATAACTCAGCGTGCAAGCCGTGAAGGTCTTGCCCGCGCCGGTCGCCATCTGCACCAGCGCGCGCGGACGGTTCGCCGCCATCGAGCGTTCGAGCGCGGCGACGGCATCAATCTGGCAGGCGCGCAGGCCGTCCGTGACGACGGGAGGCATGGCGTGCATCCGCGCCCGCAAAGTCGCGGTTTCCTTCAGCCAGAGGTCAAGCGTCTCCGGGCGGTGGAAGGCAAACACGCGGCGCGACACGGGGTCTGGATCGGCATGGTCGCGGAACAGCAATTCTGTGCCAGAGGCGACATACTCGAAGCGGACCTGGCCTTCTTCGCGCACCAGGTGCTTCGGCACATCCGCGATGTAGCGCGCGGCCTGCTCGGAAAAGCCGGACAGCGTGGTGCCCTCGGGCTTCGCCTCGATCACGCCGCAGAGCCTGCGGCCGACGAACAGGCCATAATCCACCGGACCGGAGGCGGTCTGGAACTCACGCACCGCGACGCCGAGACCCGCGCCGAGGTTCATTTCGCCTTTCGACTGGATCAACCACCCGCACGCGCCGAGCTGCCGGTCGATCAACGACCGGGCTTTATCCTCGGGGTGGAAGGCGGATTCGCTCATTTGACGACTTTACGCGGGAAATCAGAAAATTGTGAAGAGAAGCTACCTCCTGGCAGCAGTTGAGAGGCGGCGGAATACTGGAGACTCGGCAAGAGCGGGTGCGGCAGACCTGATCTGATCCAATGCATCCGTTAGATCGTGAGGAATAACGGCGCCAGTCAAACTGAAGAACTGCCCAAAACAAGCTTGTCGCTGTCCTCTACAATTTCCTTCTGCTGCACCAGAGCGTCTAGATTTGAGTCGATAGCGGTCTTCAATTCAGGCCCCGTTCGGTCGAATCCGAAGAGCCGGGCCGCCTGAGTAATCAGCTCCTCACGGGGCATCGCCACTGCCTCCTTCAGAGCGGTCTTCAACGCCAATTGGTATTCATGAGGCGAAATCATCGACGCCTTCCTGAGTGGCAAGGCTGCGGTGCGCCTATCTCGGATAGCCGTCACTTCACGCCCGGCCACCAGCCAGAACTCTTCGTGCCGCTCGATGCCGCCTGAGCGGGCTTGGGCCAACAGGGCGTTGCGGACATGCTCAAGGATGCGGCGGCCGGTCTTCTGCAAGCCGAACGCCTCTCGGATACGGCGGGCCACTTCCTCGGTGTGCACCGGTCCTTCGCCTTCGACAACCTGCTGAACCAGGCGGGCTATCTCATGTTGTCGCAAGTCAAGCAGATCGCGGCCAACTGGCACGGATAGGGACGTCTCGATATAGGCCTCGACGCTCTGCGGCCGGATGTAGGCTGGCGGCGGATCAGAAATCAGTTCTGGCGTGTCGCTGCTGTGTTCATCGTCCACATCGTCTTCAGGTTCCGGCAAGTCCAGCTGAGGACTGGCGTGACGCGACACTGCTTCTTGTATGGCGGCAACGAGCTTGCTTGTCTCGCGATCAGGATTGCGGAACCAATCCGTGCTCCAGATGCGGTGCAGCCTCCAGCCCAGGCCCTCCAGCACCTCTTGCCTCAGGCGGTCGCGGTCACGGGCTGAACGGGAGCTGTGATATGTTGCGCCATCACATTCAACGCCCAATACATAGGCGCCCGGTCGTGCCGGATCGATCACGCCCAGATCAATCTTGAAGCTGGAAACGCCAACCTGCGAATGCACAGGGTATCCGGCCCCCCGAATGACCTGCGCTACGGCCTCTTCGAAAGGACTGTCGAAGCCTTCCCCTGTCAGGCTGCCTGCTGAAAGGTTCCCCGTCTCGGCATAGTGCAGCAAGGCGCGAAGCATGCGGGTGCCGCGCAAATCGTGATCAGCCGGGATGTCAGCCGCCGTGATCGAAGAGAACACCACGCATCGTTCGCGGGCGCGGGAAGCCAGCACGTTCAAGCGCCGTTCGCCTCCCTCTTTGGAGACCGGCCCGAAGTTCAGGAAAGGCTTGGATTGGTTTGGCGCAACGCCGTAGCCAACCGAAATGAAGATCACATCGCGTTCGTCGCCTTGGATGGCTTCGAGGTTCTTAACAAACAGGCGTTCGCCCTTCGGCAGGAAGGCTTCCACGTCCGAACGGATGCCAAGCTTGTCGATCATGTCATCGACCGCATCGCGCTGCTGGCTGGAGAGGCAGGCGATACCCAGTGACTTGTTAGGCGTCTTTCGCATATGCTGCGCAACAGCCTTGGCGAGGATTTCGGCCTGCACCAAGTCCCGGCTTGTGCCGCCACGATCATAGAAGCCGCGCGGGGTCTTCTCCAGCGTCAGCCCGAACTCTTCGGTCTTCACGAAGGGGCTGGGAGGCAACAACAGCTTGTCTGCGTAACACTCAGCATTTGAAAGCGCGATCAGCGACGGGTGTTTGCTGCGGTAATGCCAAGCCAGCATGCGCTCAGCCATGCCCCGCGTCCTTGCCAGCGTCAGAATGCTCTCGTAGTCGCTTGGCCGTGTGACATCCGCCACATCGGTGTCGTCTTCCTCATTGTCGTCCGCGCCTGCGTTTGCTGCCTTGAAGAAGTTGGTTGGCGGCAGCTGCTTGTGGTCCCCCACGACGATGATCTGCTTTGCGCGAGCGACGGCTCCGAGCGCTTCCTCTGGTGCGATCTGGCTGGCTTCGTCCATTACCAGCACGTCAAACATCATCTTTCCGGGCGGCAAGAACTGAGCGACGGATAGCGGCGACATGAGGAAGATGGGCTTGAGCTTCTGCACCGCATTGCCCGCATCCGTCATCAGCTTGCGCACCGCGCGATGGCTACGCTTCTTGTCTATCTCGCCTCGAATGATGCCCATTTCGCCGCCGTAACCGGACGGCCTTTGGTCGAGGTAACGGGCCAAGACCTCTTGCCGCGCGATCTGAATGCGGCGGCGGTCGAACTCGCGAAACTGGTCCACTTCCTCGCTGCGGGTATGCCCGTCGATCTGAGACAGAACGGGATCGCTTGCTGACGCTTTGCGCCAGAGGGCTTCCGCGATCAGCAGATCAACCGCAGGTCGGGCCTCGGAAGGTTGCAGGCGGCCAGCCTCAAGACGAGCGGCGATGGTCGGCAAACCTTCCTGCTGAACGAAGCTGAGCGCATCCCGAGCCATCACCCAGTCATTCGCGCAATCGAGGTTCGCCTGCCACTGTTGGAGCTTGGCGAGAAGCGTGGCCAAGGGAACGTCATCAAGCCGCTGCTGGCGGAAGACCACCAGGAGGTTCGCCTTGATGTCCGCCACAGTGCTCGCTAAGGCCAATGCAGCGTCGTTAGCGATGGTCGCCAACTGGTCGGCAAACTGCACCAGCATATCAAGATTTTCGCTTCGCGCCGCCAACCGGAACAATGGGGCGTTCGGCGTCATGGTGCCGGCTTGCCGCGCCCAGTCCCTCAGACGATGCACCCGGTTCCAATTGGTGTTGCGTTCGGCCCATAGCTCGCCAAGCAACAGGCGCATCTCACTCGCAACGGCGTCAAACTCCCTTTTTGCGGCTTGGGCGTCCCGCAGGCTCTCAAGGGCTGCAATCCTGTCAGCCTGCCTCTTCGGCGGCGCATCCTTGCTGAGGGCGCGAAGATCGGCCACCGCAGTTCTGTGCCGACCCGACAAGCGACGGAAGAACGATCCGCCGTCCGCCTTGATCGCTAGAAGCCCGTTCGTCGTGTCATAGCTCCATGCCTCTGGCGCGAAACGCAGTTCCATGTCGGCAGCAAAACGGCAGAAGTTCTCGGCACGCGCGATCCGAGCTTCGACCTGTTCGAGGGTGGCTTGCCAAGCGGGGTTCTCCAGCAGCGCCCGATCAGAGGGTGCCTGAGCAACCAAATGAAGCGCCTGTTCAATCCGGCGGGCATCAGCAAGGGTGGGTAACCCGGTTTCAACGAGTTGGAGCACTGAGCCTGTCAGGCGTCTTGCCACTGCGTTGACCTTCTCCAGCGTCGAGGAGAGTGATGACCGAAGCCGGTCATGATCGAACGGACTGAGCGCGGCAATGCCCGTTCCGAACCAAGCGTGATCGGAAGGTGTCTGGCCAATCCGCTGGACGGCGGTGGCAGCTCGGTCAATCGCCAGCTCGGCATTCTCCAGCTTGGCAGCTGGCCATTCGGCAGTGAAATCCAGCCGCTCATCCAGAAGGGTTGCCCGCCTTCCGCGCAACACTAGCTGGCGGCCCATAACCTCATAGGCTGAGCGCTCAGAACTGCCGATTGGCCGGTGCAGCATCGCCGTATAGCTGTTCAGCTTGTCGCGAAGTCCGGCAAGTTTAGGCAGCACCCCGCCATCGAACCGGGAAGCGCCTGACAGCCTCAAGGCTTCTTCGATCGACCTCAGGACAGAGGTGGCTCGGTTTCTCGCTACAGCGTTTCGGTTCCGATAAGTGCCTTCCCTGCCGGTTGATATGCACGTGGCGCCGATG
>JAPLPD010000350.1 GCA_026400395.1 Alphaproteobacteria bacterium
GTCCTCGCCGATGACACAAAGCCATCGGCCAGCGAGGCTCGCAACCCGGGCGGCATCATTCCGTTACGGTGGGCGGCATCATTCAGGAATCCCGGGCGCCATTATCCCGTTATACCCGGGCGACTTCGTCGGAATCCGCATATTGCGCCCTGGCTTCGGTCTTGATTTCGATTTTTCCGCTTTCCGGCGTCACCTTCTGGCCCGGCCGCGCACGCGGCAGCCCGTCGATCACGACGGTGTCGGTCGGCGCAAGTCCCGACCGCACCAGCCGAAGACCCTCGATCATGGGCCCCAGTTCGACGCGCTTGCCGGAGACTGTGCCGTCTTCCGCGACCACAAAGACAATCTTATTGGACTGGTCCGATACGATCACACTGTCCGGCACCAGCAAGCCGTCATGCTCGCCACCGAAAAGCCGCAGCCGGCCGAAGAAGCCCGGCGTGAGCAGCCCGTCCTTGTTGTCGAAGATCGCGCGTCCGCGAATGGTGCCGGTTTTCGGGTTGACCACGTTGTCAACGAAGTCCATGCGGCCGGGGTGATTGAAGTCGGCCTCGTCCGCCAACCGCACCGACACCGGATTGCCAGCGTCGCGGGATGAAGGCCGAACCCCCAGAGCCGCGAGCCGTGAATAGCGCAGGAAGTCGGCTTCGCTGCCGTCAAAGATAAAATAGATTGGATCGATCGCCACGATCGTCGTCAGCAGCGTCGAGCCGGTCTGACCGCCGGTGATAAGATTGCCGGCGTCAACACGCCGGTCCGAGATGCGCCCGCGGGTCGGGGCCCGCACCTCGGTCCACTCCAGATTGAGTTCGGACTGCTTCAGAACGGCCTCGGATGCCGCGACCGCCGCGGTGGCGTCACGCTGGGTCGATCGCCGGACGTCGAACTCGCGCTCCGTCAGCGTCTGGTTGCGCACGAGTTGCGTTGCTCGATCGATATCCGCGACGGCAGCCTCCGCTTTGGCGCGGGCGCGCTCCAGGTCGGCCTTGGCCTGATCGACAGTCAGCCGGTAAGGACGCGGGTCAATAATGAAGAGCAGATCGCCCTGGTTAACGATCTGGCCATCCTTGAAATGGATGGAATCGATGAATCCGGACACCCGCGCGCGAACCTCGACGGTCGAAACCGCCGTAAAGCGGCCGGTGTATTCATCCCACTCGGTAACCTTCTTCTGCAGTGGCCGGGAGACAGTCACGGGCGGCGGAGGCGGAGCCGCGCCGGCGACGGGCTTGCTGTCGCAGCCGACCAGCCCCTGCGCTCCAAACAAAAGAGCACCCAGCAAAGCTGCCTTTTTCATTCGTAACCCCCTCCTGGCTCCACAGGACAGCTAAGGACGGAACTGTGAATGTCGAAATGGGAGGCGGCGAAGTCAGGCCGCAAATCGTACAATTTGCGGAAATGGATCCGATTGTAATTCTTGATCAATTCGCTGTTGGACAGGCACAACCTGCCAAAGTTTTCAGCAGAACCGTTGCCACAATCGGGCTATGGTCCGGTTGAAAAATCAGAGAGAACCTTATGAGCGACCTCCGCATCACCGCCGGCCCCTTCAAGTTTCAGGCGCGCTTCGAAACCGCGCTGGCGCCGAAGACCTGCGCCATCTTCAAACGACTGCTGCCCTATGAGCAGAAGGTCATCCATGTTCGGTGGAGCGGCGAAGCCGTTTGGATTCCGCTGGGCGAGACCGATATGGGAATACCCGCCGAGAACCAGACGAGCTATCCCGCGCCCGGCCAGATGATCCTCTATCCGGGCGGCATCAGCGAGACGGAAATCCTGCTGGCCTATGGCGGCGTGCACTTCGCCAGCAAGATGGGCCAGCTCGCCGGCAACCACTTCATCACCATAACGTCGTCGCTCGAAGACTTGCCCAAGCTCGGCAAGATGACCCTCTGGGAGGGCGCGCAGCCGATCCGGATCGAGGCCGCCTAGCCTTCCGCCTGGCTGGCGATGGCGGCGTAGCGGCGGCGCTGCGCCGCGGCGTTGCCGAGCAGCGACGACAACAGCATCGCCCGCTTGAGGTAGAGCCCGATCTCATGCTCGTCGGTGAAGCCGATCCCGCCGTGAAGCTGGATGCAGGTCTGTGTCACGGTCAGGGCGTCTTCCGAAGCCTTGGCTTTGGCGGCTACGGCCAGTTCCGGATCGATGCGATAAGGATCGTTGTTGGCGGCGATCTGGAACACCAGCGAACGTATCGCCTCGGTCTTGATGTAGATATCGACGGCCTTGTGCTGCAGCGCCTGAAAGCTGCCGATCAGCTTGCCGAACTGCTTGCGGATCCGAAGATAATCGAAGGTAATCTCCTGGGCCTTTTCCATCACACCGAGCAGTTCGGCCGACAAGGCCAGCAGCGCGAGACTGTGCAACGCATCGACCGCATTCCGTGACGACTGCCGCGAGGGAATCACATCGGCCGGCGTATGCTTCAGGTCGAGGGTCGAAAGCCTGCGGCCATCCACGGTCTGCGCCGCCGAGAGAGTGCAGCCGGGCGCGGTACGGGCCACGTAGCAACGCTCCGGCCCACCGCTTCCGCTGGCGCTGACCAGAAAGCCATCGGCGCCGTCAGCGCAAACAAACATCTTCTGGCCGGTCAGGCGGAGAGCGGCACCGTGCCCCTTGGCTTCCGTTCGCGGCGCGAGCGGGTTATCGCCGAACGCGCCCTCCTGAAGCGCCGGAACAACCAAAGCAGCGCCGCTCATCACCCGCTCCAGCATCGGATGCGGCGTACGGCCCTGCGCGAGCGCTGCGGCCGAAATCGCCGCGAGCCCGATCGGCTCGCAGACCAGTCCCCGGCCCGCCTGCTCCTGCACCAAGGCGAGCTCGGTGAGCCCGAGGCCCAGGCCGTTCGCCGTATCGGGCACGAGGATGCCCAGCCAGCCGAGTTCTCCTGCCTCGCGCAACCGCGCCGGCGCGAAGCCCGGTTCCTGCCCGCGAAAGCCGCGCGCCACCTTCGCACCAGCACCGCCAATGAATTTGGCGGCGCTGTCGCGCAGCAGGCTCTGTTCCGATGTGAGATACAATTCCATGGATTCAATCGCGCGGTTTCAGTTCGGCAGGTTCAACACGCGGCGGGCCACGACGTTGCGCTGGATTTCCGACGACCCGCCGTAGATCGTCACGCGCCGCGCCTGAAGGAACGGCGTTGCCACATCCACCTCGCCGAAATCGGTTTCGATCGGCTGGTCCGACAGCGCGTGGCCACCGGCCGCCTCCACCAGGAGTTCGTTGAGCGACTGCAGCAACTCGGAGCCGAAAATCTTGATGATCGAGGATTCCGGCCCCGGGCTGTGCTGCTGGTTGGTCAGTTCGACCGCGTGGCTGAACAGCGCCGACTGCACTGTGACATTGATGCTCGCCGCCGCGAGGCGATCCTGGAAAGCCGGATCGGACATGATTCCGGAGGCGCGCCCCATCGTCTTGATCCGTTCGAGCGCCATCAGCACGAACTGCGGGTTCGAGGTCGCAAGCCGCTCATGGCCGAGCAGCGCATTGGCGATTCGCCAGCCGTCGTGCAGCTTGCCGACCAGATTTCCGGCCGGCACGATGACGTCGTCGAAGAACACCTCGGCGAATTCGTCGTCGCCCGCGATGGTCTTGATCGGCCTGATCCGGATGCCCGGGCTGTGCAGGTCGATCAGCAGAAAGCTGATGCCGGCTTGACGCGGTTGCGCCTGCGGATCGGTGCGCACCAGGGCAAATATCCAGTCCGAATGGTGCGCCCAGGTGGTCCATATCTTCTGACCGTTCACCACAAAGCGATCGCCGTCCAAGATTGCGCGCGTCGTCAGGCTGGCGAGGTCGGAGCCCGCGCCGGGCTCGGAATAGCCCTGAGCCCAGATCACTGAGCCTTCGATGATCGGCGGCAGATGCTGCGCCTTCTGCGCGTCGCTCGCGAACTCCATGAGGATTGGGCCGATGTGGTTGAGGCCCTGAACCGGCAGATGCGGCGCGTCGACGCGCGCCAGTTCCTCGGTCATGACGATCTGCTCGTTCAGCGTCGCGCCCATGCCGCCGTACTGCTTGGGCCAATGCGGCGCGATCCAGCCCTTCCGCGAGAGCGTGTGGTACCAGGGCATCAATTCCGCAGGCAAAGGACGCGTCGTACGTCCCCTCAGCGCGGCCGGAAGATTGGCCTCCAGCCAGTTCCGCACATCCATGCGGAATTCGGTTTCGGCGGGCGTGTCACGGCGGAACATGGCGGCGATCTCCCGGTCTAGCGATCGCTAGGACATTCAGACAGTAGGATACGCCCATCAGCCGTGCGACCACGCGCACGCCTTCCTCCAGATTGACCGCGGCGAGTACAAACGGCACCAGCTTCTCGAAGCCCCGAAGCGGGACCTGCACGTTGGTGCGCGCCACCAGCGTGCCGCGGCCTGACGCCTCGCGCCATTCCAGCTTGTCGCTCCCGCTGTAGATGCTGACCGGGCGCGGAAAGAATTGATACTTCTTGGCCGCCGGATCGTATTGCAGCATGAACTTGCCGCGCTTTCCGGCATCCCAGAACGGCGCCGATGTGTGGGTCGGCACCGGAACCGGTCGGGCGTGTTGTGCGGGTTCGGCCATCTCAAGCCTCCATCACCATGGCGACGCTCGATCCCCAGTTTCGGAAATACGGAACGACGCCGATTCCGGTCACCAGGGCGTTCTTCGCATTGGGCACCTGACGGCTGCCGGCCTCGCCCATGAGCTGGCGCACCGCCTCAACCACGTTGAGGCCGCCGCCGGCAAGACCCGCCTGCCCCGTTTGCAGAAGCCTATCTGCTCGAGCTTCAGCAGCATTGCGATCAGGAAGTCGTCGTAGGGATGAAACATATCGACATCGGCTGGGGTCATCCCCGCCTTGCGGAGCGCATCGGGACCGACGACCTGGAACCCGGTTTCGAATCCATCCGGCATCGAATTGGTGGGATCGTAGTTGGTGATCTCCGAATACGAGGCGAGCCGCACCATCTTCTTCGAGCCCATCGCCTTGGCCCGCTCCAACGTGGTCACCACCACGCCGTTGGCGCCGTCGCAGCGCATCACGCAATCGAGCAGGCGCATCGGCTCCGACACCATCCGCGAGTTCAGGTAGTCATCGACCGTGATCGGCTTGCGCAGCTTATCGACGGCGTTTTCGTTCAGCACAGCGCCGTTGCGCTGCACGACCGCGAGCTTGCCGAGAGCCTCAGGCTTGAGCCCATACTTGTGATCATAGGCGTCGGTCATCAGGCCGAAGGCGACCAGCGGCCCCTGATAGCCCACCGTCTCCTGGAATTCGGAGCGGTAGTTGGCCACCTCGACCTTCGGCATGCGGCCCGGCGCATCGGCGTGGATGCAGAACACGTACTCGGCCATGCCGCATTTGAGCGCCGCGGCGCCGCGGGCGATGTTGCCGAGGATCGAGCAGCCGCCGATGTCAGTGATTTGCAGCCAGCGCGCCTGGATGCCGAGGTTCTCGACCATCACGTTCGAGTACCAAGGGTTGCCGACCTCCGAGAGCGGCAAGGTAAGCGCGAAGCCGTCGATGTCGCGGTTGGTCAGGCCGGTCTTGGCGAGAAGCTCCACCATCACGGCGGCGCTGAGTTCGGTCGCCGTCTTGCCGGAACGCACTTCGTTCTTCACCTCGCCATAGGCGACGATGACGATATCTTTGTCCGCCAGGAAGTTTGCCGACATTCCCATGACCCCCGTCTGCGCACAGAAGCCTAACGGCTGCGCTTAGCGGTGGCAATGTACCGGTGGCGCGCTGTTAGCGCACAATGAGAATGTCCCCTTTGTGCAAAGTGAGAATGTCCCCTTTTCGAGTTTGATTCGACGGGGCATTGATGGACAGGGGATTACTGACGATGAGCGCGTCGGAGCGCGAACGGGCGGGCGTCATGCGTTCGATAGTCGCGGGGCAGCTGCTTCAGCGCGAGGGCGCGGAACGTCTGGGGATTTGCGTGCGGCAGATGAAGCGGCTGGTGCGGGCGTTTCGGGCGGATGGCGACCGGGGCCTTGTCTCGCGCCAGCGCGGGCGG
>JAPLPD010000340.1 GCA_026400395.1 Alphaproteobacteria bacterium
CCTGGGCATCGACGGTGTAGTTGTTGGAGATCGCGTCCTGCCCGAACACCACGATGCGCAGCTTGTCGCCGCTGTCGAGCGTGTAGGGACCGTCCTGGAAGCTCACGGCGACCGGCACGACCTGCGTTACGCGGCGCACGGTGTAGGACGCCGGCTGCGGCGCGCCGTACATGCGAACGTCGAGTTCGGAACGCGCCATGGCTTGTGGTGGTGACCCGTAGCGAGGCTGGGCGCAGGCGGCGAGTGCCGGCGCGGCGACGATCAAAATCAGGAGGCCACACAGCCGCATGCGAATCCGAACCTTGAGCAACGACGATCAGATTTGATTCACACATCGTATGGTTAACAAAACCTCTCCGCCGCGTAACTGCCCAATGGGAGGTATCGGGCGAGCTTAACGGGGCGGCAACCATACTCGGACGACAGTGGCCTGCGGAATGTGGCCCGAGTCGATGGGTATGGAGTTCGCATGCGTGGTGGAGTCCAATACGGTGAAACGGTTGGCGGGGAGATGAGCCTGGCCTCGGTCGGACGGTCTATTTAACGCAACAAGCGTTCGATCATCGGGCCGACGCTTATCATTACGGCGGCGGCCTTCATCGCCGTCAGCTTGATGACGCCCCGCTACAAGTTTGAAGCCCGCGTGCTGATCGAAGGCCGCGAGAATATCTTTTTGCGGCCCGAGGCCGAAAAAAGCATGACGGATCGCGGCACGATCGATGCCGAGACCGTCACCAGCC
The DNA here is from genome assembly GCA_026400395.1 of Alphaproteobacteria bacterium. Lineage (GTDB taxonomy): Bacteria > Pseudomonadota > Alphaproteobacteria > Rhizobiales > Xanthobacteraceae > Z2-YC6860. The sequence continues at coordinate 741 of JAPLPD010000340.1, forward strand.
AGGTCCAGCTCATTCTTTCGCGCGAACTCGCCCGCGAGGTCATCAAGGAACTTGAGTTGACCGAGTCGCCGGAATTCAACGCCGCGCTCAAGGAGTTCTCGCCGCTGTCGGTGCTCCGCACCATCGGTATCCTCAAGGATCCGATGTCGATGACCCTCGAGGAGCGCGTCCTTGCCGCCTATTACGACAGGCTGACCGCCTTCGCACTCGACAAGTCGCGGGTGATCTCGATCGAGTTTCAGTCCGCCGACCCCGAACTCGCAGCGCGCGGCGCGAACTTGATCGCCGAGAAATATCTGTCGCTGCAACAGGTGGCCAAGCAGGATCAGGCGCGTTCCGCGGGCGTGTGGCTCTCCGGCGAGCTTGAGAAGCTGCGTAGTAAGGTGTCCGAGGCCGAGGCCAAGGTCGAGGACTACCGCGCGAAGTCCAATCTCTTCATCGGCAGCAACAATACCAGCCTGGTCAATCAGCAACTCACCGAGTTGAGCAGCCAGGTGTCGGCCGCGCGCGCTCAGAAGGCCGACACTGAAGCGCGCGCGCGGCAGATCCGCGAAGCGCTGCGCTCAGGGCAATCATTGGATTCCTCCGACGTCGCCAACTCCGAACTGATCCGACGGTTGTCTGAGCAACGGGTGACGCTGCGGGCGCAACTTGCCGAGCAATCCTCGACGCTGCTCCCGCAGCATCCGCGTATCAAGGAGATGCGGGCGCAAATTGCCGACTTCGACCAGCAGATCAGGGCCGAAGGTGATCGCCTTGTCCGCTCGCTCGAAAGCGAGGCGAGGGTCGCCGGAAACCGGCTTGAAACGCTCACCGCGAACCTCGACCAGTTCAAGCGGCAGACCGCGTCGACCAGCGACCAGGACGTGCAGCTTCGCGCGCTGGAGCGCGAGGCCAAGTCCCAGCGCGATCTGTTCGAATCCTATCTCGCCAAATACCGCGACGCGACCGCGCGCGACAGCATCGCCGCGGCGCCCGCCGACGCCCGTATCATCTCGCGCGCCGTGGTGACGAACGTCCCGTATTTCCCGAAGAAGATGCCGATCATGCTGATTGCTGCGTTCGGCACATTCTGTCTGGCTGCGGCGTTCGTGGTGACCGCGGCGCTGCTCGGCGGCGACAGCAACCGGCAGGCCCGCCGCAAGACCGATCCGGACCCGGAGGCGCCATACGCGCCGGTTCCCGTTCGACAGAGGCTCTATCCCGCGCCAGCGACCGGCTGCCTGCCGCGCCGACCCTGCCGCAAACGGTCACACCGCCGCCCATCTCGACCTCCGAGGCTCCGCCGATTGCGCCGGCGTCTGCGCCATTGCCCGGCTTGACCGTCGATGATGTCGTCGCGGCCGTGCATCAGGCGGGGGAGGCGGGCCGCTGCGTCGCCGTGATCGGCAGCGCGCGCAATGTCGGCACGACGCTGACGGCCATTGCCTTGGCGCGGATAATGTCGCGCAAGGCCCGTGTCGTGCTGGTCGATCTCGCCTTCGCCTCGCCAAACATTGACGTGATCTCCAACGATCCCAACGCTCCCGGCATGGCCGAGTTGGTGCGCGGTACGGCTTCGTTCGGCGACATCATCACCCGCGATCGGGGATCGCGGACGCATGTGGTCAGCGCGGGCCAGGTCGGCGACGATGCTGACGGGCTTCTGCAATCCCAGATGCTTTGGGCCGCGGTCGGTGCGCTGGCGCAAAGCTACGATTATCTGGTGCTCGACGCTGGCGCTCCGTCGGACCTCGTGCTTGCCGAACTCGCTTCGACGGCGCCCTATGCCGTGCTGGTTGGCGGTGACACGGCGGCGGCTTCGCTCGATGCGTTCGCGAGCCATCTGCAGCAAGCGGGCTTTGGCCAGATAGCGGTCCTGACCGGGCCGCCGCCTGCGTTCGAGGAGGCCGCCGCGCAATCCGCGGCATGACGGGGCGTGCGTGCAAGGTCTGAAGTACCAGTTGTTTCGCGCCGTTCTGAACTCGCTTTACTTCAGCGGGGCGCATTGGGCGTTGCGGCCGCTCACCGGCGGCGTCGGCGCGATCCTGAGGGAATGTCCCGATCAATGTTGAAGTAGGAGAGCAGGCGTTGCCCGCCTTGAGCCGCTAGGCTCGGGGTGTCGAATCCGCGATGAGAGCAACGCCATGAGGAATTCTACCACGACTTCATCGATGACACCGGTGCCCAGC
>JAPLPD010000028.1 GCA_026400395.1 Alphaproteobacteria bacterium
CTCGGTATCGACCGAGCAAATTCCAGATGGACCAAAGCTCTCGACGTTTGAACTGCCATACTTTTTCGATGAGAACGATCAGCTCCCCGGAAGCTCTAACCCGTGAGCGTGCCGGCCAACTCTAAGCGGGGGCAGCAGCGCAAGAGCCGTCGCGTTCGCTTGCCGATCGCTGTGGGTGGCGGTCGCGATCGAGAATTCACCCCGCAAGAGTCCGATTGGCAGCGTATCGAGCAAGAGTATGGTTGCCAGCTCAGCGCGGAAGCACGCGCCGAGATCGCCGGCATCGTCGAGCGTTACTTTCTCTGGCAACCAGGCGAGGCCATGGCTCCGTTTGCGGATGATGCACGGCGCTATCTCGATCAGATTCAGAAATCGGCGGATCAGTTTTGGCGGGTGTTATTGGAGCGATCGCACACTCCCATGACGGGAAGCGGAGACGACGCGCACATAGCTGAAAAAGATTCGATCAGAGGCGTAGGTGTCGGATACGTCCAAAGCCACCTAGGGCGCTTCATCAAGCAATTCGGCAGCGGACCCGATTGGCGCGGGCTGTTGAATGTGATGCAGGCCACCATGCCTGCGATCATGGCGACACGACAATATCTCGATGAGCAAACGAAACTTGGCTTTGTCGAGGGTCGCGCCTGGGATGAGTTGGTGTGGAGGCTGAGCGAGCTCGCGAAGCAGCATGGATTGCCGAATGGTGTTGCGAAGTCAGACGACCCCACGAAGGCATCCCCTTTTGTCGCCCTCGTGCGAGAGTTGCAGCTAACATTCCCCGACAGCTTTCGCCGGCACGGGGCTAGCAACGCGGCGCTTGCGGAGGCGATCACCGTCGCACGCCGTGAAATCAGGAAGTCTCTGGCATGGCGAGCGGCGCAGAAGGCTAATTCGCCGTCGGGCCAGAATTAATCTTCCTATTTCCCTTCGCATAGCCGGCGCAAAAAAGCGCCAGGCCAACGGTTGACGGCGGTGAACTCGCCTTACGCTTCGGCCAACACGGTACGTTGCGGCCCTCCTTGACGCGGTATCTATGGGAGGCCTCAACGCCGAATCGCAGAGGCCACCTATGAAACCGACCGACTTGCTCCCCCTCCTACCCGCCATCAACAACGGCTGGGCCTTCGCCGCCTTCGTTGTCGTGGTTGCGGTGACGCTGTATTTCGGCCGGCGAGATTCGCCCTAGCCATGCGACCTATTCAACGGAAATAGAAGCACGCAGCGAAGACGACGACGAAGACCACGCCGAATATCTTTGGCATGGCGAGGAAGAAGCGGTTCGCCGGACTTTTCCAGCGAAGGTCCGCGAGAAATTGCGTTTCGTCGTCGGTTCGATCGCTACGAGATTGCAGCAAATCGGCTGCCCGTCTTCGGGTCGATTCCTTATCGCTTGGGGCGCAGTAATTCCAAGCCGCCATGCTGAAGAAGATCAGGACCAGCGAAAGCAAACCGGCGACAAGAGCGACGGCCGCGCTGAGGGCAATCGTTAAAGCAAGTACCATTGCTGCGCCTTACCCCGGGAGCCGACCCTCTCCCCTACCCGGTGCCGGCGTGACCAGGCGAGAGAGCGTCACAGGATCGCGCGCGACGTGTGGGCTCTGCAAGGCCGGCGACGACTCAGATATTGATCCTTGATGCGGTCACGGGGGCCGTGAGAGCGTTCCACAGGCCTGTCCGTGATTCGGCCTGTAATTTCAGGAGAACTGAACCCTAGAAACACAAAACCCGCCTGATAAGGCGGGCCGGTGTGCCGGCAAAGCGGCGAATCTCAGGTCTTGGCAGTCCAGAGATTCCCCGAAAATTTAGATCGATGCAAGGCCTTTTTTGGCCGCGCTATCGCTTTGTCGAAATTCCGCTCCGCTTCGTCGCACGGGCACTTCCCCGATGGAGCACCTATGCCCTTACAATCGTTAGATCAGATCAACGCCGGTTTGTTTCCGGAGCTTCCACCATGCTCGGCCGACTCGGAGCGGCCCCAAAGCGCCCGACAACGCCAGCAACGCGCCGACTGGGAGCGGCAGCTTGCCCGCGCCTACGGTTACCAGATCAATCTCGCGCGCTCGGCCGACGAGCGGGCCGAGATCGAGGCCGAGTATGAAGCTCAGTTGAAGGCCGGCCCCGATTATCAGCGCTACCGGCGAGGCAGCGACTTTCGCCAGGCCCCTCGCCTCTCGATCGACCGCAATGCGATCGCCCGAATGAAGATGATGCTTCAGTGCATTCGGCGCGGCACCTGGCGCGGCAAGCAGAAGGGCAGCCACCACGGCGGCGTGCCTCACAGCGCGATCGAGGTGTTCGATGCGCTGGTGATGCTGACCCAGAAGTACGGCCGGGTGTTTCCGTCGCTGGTCGGCCTCGCCTACCTCTCGACGCGCAGCAAGCAGACCGTGGTGAACGCGATAAAGGTGCTGGAGTTCTATGGCTTCATCGTCGTGCATCGCCGGATCAAGCGCATACGCACGGCGCTGGGCTTCAAAACCGTGCAGGACACCAATGCTTACGTGATCCAAGAGCCGCGCGGCTTGGGCCTCGTTGCCTTCGAACGCTTCAAGGAGAAATCAGAGTCTAGAAATCAGGCAGCTAGTCGAACTGACCTTTATATTCTTAAGAGGAACCCGCCTTATCCATCACCTTGGCGAACACCCGCCGGCATCTTCGCCGGTGCTGGATAAAGATAATCGGAGTTCGGCCTAGCGGCCTCACAAGTTTTTCTGTCCCTTTGCCCACCAGCATAGCACCGTGCTCGCAAGGTCAACCTCGCTACGCTCGGTGCTCCGCTACGCTGCGCCCCCTGCGGGGTGACTCTTGCTGCGCGCGGAGCTACGCCGGAGGCGTCGGGACGGGGAACGTCTTTTTAGAGTTCGACGGCCTGCGGCGCGTCGAACAGGGAACGATGAGAAGCAAGATCGACGGCAGCGGAATCGCCACGCCGACAGGCGGGGGTGTTGCCTGAGAGGTTGCTAGGCCTTCAGTGATTTTTCGAGCGCATCCGTCGCGCGTTCGAAGGCCTCGCCTAAGACCCATTTTTCACGATCGGCGATCGCCATGAATCGTTCGATCGCGGTGCTGGTTGCTTTGATATTGATCTGAACGTTGCGGCCCGTGCGGTGCCGGCGCTGTTGTTTTGCGACCGCCGGCGGCGTGGAGCGGCTTTCTCGACTTGGAAAATTATGCGCCTCGGCAATCTGCCGAACGTGTTCACGCGGCTGCTTTTCCTTCGGTGCAGCAGGCTTAAAGCTCGACACATCAAGCGTGGGAACATCTGCGAAGGGATCGGCTCGATTTGGTTGAGTCATTTACGCCACCTCTCGGGATGCAGATTGCTGCTCAGCACCTTGCTTCAGCAGTTGCAGCGCTTCGGCAACGAAGGAGCGAGCATTAGTGATAGCGGTCGGAAGGTTGCTCATGCCCTTGTCCGAAAGATTTTGGAGCGTGCCGCCGTAGGAGAAGATAGCGCGATAAGCTTCACGATCGGCAAGGCGTGTGCTGAAGGCGGGCACCTCCATTTCGATCATGCGCTCTTCGATATGCCGCTGCGTGCGAGGCACGATCGCGGGATTGGTGCGGGTGAACAGGATCGCGAAGGGAATCTTGGCGCGTCCCCTCTCCTGCGCCTTGATGAGCTTGATCGTGCGCGCCGCTTGCTTTGCATCGAGCTGCGATCCTTGCACCGGGATCACCACCAGATCAGCAGCGGCGATCGCGTAGCCGACGAGCAAGCTTGCCGTGCCTTCCAGATCAACCACCACGAACGTGCTGGTGCGCGCGGCTTCGTCGATTTGATCCTGAATGGTGTCCTCGCTCACCTCACCGATCACCGAGAGATTTTTCGGCGCATCGGGCAGCTTCGACCAATCGACAACATTTTTGTTTGGGTCGGCATCGATGACGGTCACGGTTGCGCCCGTGCCCGCGAGTTCGGTCGCCAAGATCACGGCGGCCGTGGTTTTGCCTGCGCCACCTTTGGGAGAAGAAAAAACGATCACCGGCATGTGGGCCTCTCTGGTCGCTACCAGCTACTAAGGAATCTGATTCGCTAGCTGATAGCTACCAGCTACCGATTAAGGCCCTGTTAACGATGCTAGCTGGTAGCTACCAGCTAGCCGCAGCTACTAAGTAGCTACCAAAAAGCTAGCAAAATAGGGCTTGACAAGTGTTGTCAAATTTGACAACATGCCCTGAATGCGAAACACGCGACCCATCTCATGGCTCAAGGCCGCACGAAAAGAGTTCGAGGAATTTCCGGCCGAGGCGCAGCGCGAGATGTTGTCGGCGCTCACGATCGCGGCGGAGGGCGGCAAGGCCGACATCGCCAAGCCCTTTAAGGGCGTCGATGGTGGAGCGTTCGAGATCGCGCTGAAACATCGAGGCGATGCGTTCCGCGTGATCTATGCGGTGCAGCTCGGCCCCGACCTGATCGTGGTCGATGCGTTTCAGAAAAAATCGAAGTCAGGAATCAAAACGCCCAAAGTGGACGTGGACAGGATCAAGGACCGAATTAAACGACTGAAGGAGGCACTACGATGAGCAAGGACGATATTGAATTGGTGCGCGGCAGCGGCAACGTGTTCCGCGACTTCGGGCAACCCGACGCCGATCTAAAGCAGGCTAAGGCCATTCTAGCGGCGAAGATCATCGGCATCATGGATGCGCGCAAGCTCACAGCACGCGGTGCGGAAAAGGCTACGGGCACACCGCACGCGGACTTTTCGCGCATTCGCAACGCGAAGCTCGATCGCTTCACGCTCGATCGCCTGATTACCGTTCTCGGCAAACTCGATCAGGATGTTGAAGTGAGCGTGCAGGTGCTACCGCGCCGCGCGGCCGCAGCGCCGGCGTTAGTGTGAGGGCGCTGCACTAGCGGTGAAAGGGATCAATGTCCCAGAGGCCGTTGAGCCGATCGATTTTGTAATACGGCTTGCGCGTCGCTGGCTGTGCGCTGTGCGTGCCACCGAAGAAAACGACTTGATCGGCCTCGGTTAGATTCATGGACGCTTCGGGCGGCAGCAGTGAAATCCGTTGCTCACTCACGCCAACTCCGCGAGGGAGCCGCAGCCAAGGCGAATAGTTTTTTTGCAGCGCCTCGCGTGTTACCTGGCCGGCGCGTTTTTCCAGATATTCGGCTGTCGTCATATCGGCAGGTCCGAAGAACTGAAGCAATCCAGCGTTCGCGACGAAGCTTTCCCACTTGTCGCCATAGATCGCTTTGAGTTGGGGCAGGTCCTGCAAGAAGGCCCAACACTGCACGTTGTAGCCGGCCGCGAAGCCGAAGGCTTTTGAGATCGCGCCGAGATTTTGCAAAGTTGCGAACTCATCGAGCATCAGCAGCGTGGGGAATCCGTTTTCTTTGGTGGTGAGCTGGTCGATCGCGCACGTGATGAACAGGCGAAATAGCCGGGCATACGCTTCGACGTAGCGGCCGGGCAGCATCAAAAAGACGGTTGTGCTTTTCTCTTGCAGCTGGCGAATATTGAAGTCGCTTCCTGTGAGCGTGCCGTTCCGCGCTGGATCGGAGAGGGCGGGATCGTCGAGGAATCGGGTTTGCGTGATCGCCGTGGCGATGACGCTCTGAATTTCTTCAGTCTTGTCGCAGAACCGACCGGCCGGCTGAGCGATAAAGCCGATATTGCTAGCGGCCACGTCTTCCATGAACGTTGCAAGATCGATCCGGGTGAGCAGCTTTCGCATGCTCGGCAACGTCACCGGAAGCGCGTTCGGTTCGTCCTTTTGTTCGAGCAAATACAGGATCAGCGTGGCGATCAGGTCGCGCGCGCTCTCAGTCCAGTGCGATTCCTTGCCGTCGTTGATGATCAGCGCTTCAGAGAGGCTAGCGACATCGGCAACCACGTTGTCGCTAGTAAGATCGAGATGGGCGAGGGGGTTAAAGCGGTGTCGCGGCAACTGATATGGCGAAGCCGCATGCAAACCAAATGGATTGAGGCAAAACACTTCACCGAAGGCGCGGCGTTGCCGTGCCGTGATGGCCGCATTCTGCCCCTTGGGATCAATGCAGATCACGGAGTGCTGCGCGCGCAGGAGCGCTTGCACGATCACCGTCGCGCCTTTGCCGCTCCGTGTGGGACCAAAGGTGAGTAGATGGCGATCCTGGTCGTAGACGTGGAAGGTGTTGCGATCGACATTGTAACCGTAGGGAATGCCGCCGACGTTACTCTTCATGAGCGATCCCCTTGCGCTCTAGCTCTTCGCTGTCGGCATGTGTCGCGCTGGGCAGTTCAGGGTTTGTCGCTTTTGGTAAGCGAACAGGCTCACCCAGATTCCAGCCGGCAACCGCAACCTCGCGGCAGCCACCAATGAGCGTGCCGATCAGCGCTGAGGTTGCGAGCAAATAAGGAAAGAAGGACCACCATGTGTGCGTCAGCCAGGCGAGGGCGACTGACAGAATTGCGGCGACCCCAAAATCCACTATGACCGGCCAATCCGGTGTGAACACCATGGGGTCTTGCGCGCGCCAAAAAGCAACGAACTGTTCGACCCGAGGACCAGGCGCATACTCCGTGAGCAAGCGCGCGACGAGCGCAATCTGCATGATCGTTGTGAGGATGAAGGTCAGAGCCATCACGCAAATCGCGCCAACAAGAAAGGCCACGTCGTTAGGCAGTGAGATGAAGCTCAGCGCATAGAAGAATGCACAGGTGATGGCGGTCCCGAGGAACCAGCACCACGTAAATTCGGAAAACCGAGCTTCCTTCGCAACGAGCCATTTCCACAAGCTAGGGGCTCCGATCGCGTGGCCCTCTGTGCGCCACACGATGATCGCAACCGTTCCAAGCGCACCGATGCAAAGCACTGTGAAGAGTGATGCAAAGAACGGGACGCCGAAGGTTGCCGATATGTAGAGGGTGAGGCCCAGGGTTCCGTAAAAGACGACCCCCACAATGAAATTAGACGCTGCCTTGCCCACCACTCCCCCCATTCCCTGTTCGACGCGCCGCAGGCCGTCGAACCTTCTTAAACATTCCCCGTCCCGACACCCCCAGGAGAACACGGCCGCGCAGCCGGAGTCACCCCAGGCCGTAGCGTAGCGAAGGAGCGAGCGCAGCGAGCTTGACCCGGCGAGCACCGTGTTATCCGGAACAGGGGGCGGGCGAGGAAAGCGCATCGTATCGGCGGCCTGGGCTGAGGGTCGCAAGTGCTCAAGGAAACAATTTTCGTCTCCGGGCCTTGCCAAGCGCTCCGCAAGCTCCGCGCCCGGCAAGGCCGCGCGCAAGAGCGCGCCCCCTGCGGGGCTGCGTCAAAAATTTTTTCCTTGCCCCTCAGCCCAGGCCGCCGAGACGATGCAGGGAACAACAACAAAAAGGGAGGAACCATGTTCAGCGCCATTTTCAATCGAGGACCCCGACGCCGCCCGCGTTGCCCAAAATGCGGATCGGTCGAGGTCCATATTGCCCGCGAGTGGAGCCTCGGATCGCACGGCGTCGGCGAGCCGGGCGATCCGCCGGGCTACACCACGGTCGACTATCGCGGCGAGTGCATGAGGTGCCCGCACACGATGGAACTGGGTCGATGGCAGGAGAGGGACGACGACTAGGGTTGGGCCGGAGAGGTCTGTTCCAATCGTTAAAAGGCAGAGCGAAAAGCGCCGTGGTGGCTCGATTCATTTCTTAAATTGGAGCGGTTTTCGCCGGTTCTTAAGGGTGCTATGGTAGAAGTATGGCTTGGTAGCAAGTTGTGTAAATGCAAGGCATTTACTGGCTTGCCAAAGATGCCGGCACAAGGCCGCATCTCTGGACTCTGGACGCATCCGCTCTGGTGAAACGAAGAGCCCTCGCATGCCTCGGCCGAAGAAGGACGACCCCCGCGACGTGAATTTCACGTTCCGCTTGTCGATCGACGAAACGCTCGCCCTAGAGCGCCGGTCGATGGCGGCAGGCATGACCAAGGCGGTCTATGCGCGCCGGCGCATCTTTGGATCGGCGGCCGAGCAGGTGACGGCCGCGGCCGAGCCGCGGGGAGGCCGTCACACACCTACGCCGCCGGCCGAGCTGGTCGAACAGGTTCGACGCATCGGCGTGAACCTGAACCAGATCGCCAGGCGCATGAATGAACGCCGCGAGCCGCCGCCCCGCGAACTGACTTCGCTGCTGGCCGAGGTCCGCCAGGTCGTGCGCCAGGCGCGGGCCTTCACCCCATGATACCCCGCATTCAGTCGGGCAGCAGTTTTGCGGGTGCTGGCCTCTACTACCTCCACGACAAAAAGCGGGAGGGTGAGAGCGAGCGCCTAACCACGGACCGGGTAGCCTGGACGCATGCCATCAACACATCGGAAGAGGACCCCGAGCAGGTCCTGGCCGAGATGCGTCAGACGGCATTCGACCAACCTCTGTTGAAGTTCATGGCGGGCCACGGCTGGGGCTCCACCATGGAAAAGCCGGTGATGACGATCGCGCTAGCCTGGGAGCACGATCGCCAGCTTTCGAAAGAGCAGATGATCGACGCCGGCGAGTCCTATCTGAAGCACATGGGCTGGCACGAACACCAAGCGTTATTCGTGTGCCACGATGACACCAAGCACCAGCATGTGCATTTGATCGTCAACAAGGTGAACCCGACGACGGGCCTCGGCCTCAGTGAGAGCTTTAGTAAATGGCGAACGCACCAGTGGTGCCTCGCCTACGAACGCACGCACGGCGGCGTCGTCTGCGAGGCGCGGGTCGGAAAATACGAAGGCCGCGAGAGCAGCATTCAACCAAGCCACATGCCGCGAAAGCAATGGGAGCTGTGGCAGAAAATCAGCCAGGAGGGCCGGGCCGACGCCGAGCACGTGGCGGCGCTGCAAGCTGGTGAGTGGGACACCATCAAAGCCGGGCAGAAGGCCGAGCGCATCGACTATTTCAAAGAGACTGCCCGGCAGAGGAAAGAGCTGCGCGGCGTGGTCTACAAGCAGGCGCGGGAGGAATTTAAAGGCGAGTGGGCCGACTACGCTGTGCGTCGCACGGAGCTGGCGAAGGAAAAGACCGATTACGATCGCCAGGCGCGGCTCGCGATGCGGCATTTTTCACGGCTGCATGCGCTCGCATCCGGCCGCCGCCAAGCTTACGGCCAGGGAGTAACGATACGGCCGGAATGGCGCGGCGCAGAGGGCGCGAAGGCTATTAAGCTCATCAAGGAGCGACAGGTCGCGTATCACGCCGGCGTCAAGGCCGAGCTGCAGAAGACACGATCGGACATTCAGAAACGCCAAAAGGCGCGCACCGAGCAGCTCGCGAAACCAGCTCTTACTGCATTCGAGCGCGCGCGGGCCGAAGGCTACAAGGGTTTATTGAAGGAGCACCGCGACGATCGCGCGCAGCTCACGCGCGATCAGAAGGCTGGCACGCGGCGCCCCGACGTGTTGCCGGGACCGGCGCCGGCGAACCAGAACCGCCAGGGCCTCGATCCGCAGCTCATGCAGCGCGTGCGGGCGGCCGTCGATCAAACCCTCGCCCAGCAGAAAACCGGGAAGGAACTAACCGGCCGCGCAGATCCACGCGCCGAGCAGACGGCACGAGATCCGCGCCAGCACGAACAGGCGCGCACCGAGCAGACGGCCAGCAAGGTCAATGCGCAAGCCCGAGAGTCCCATAAAGAAAAAACGACAAAGGAGATCGAGCGCGAGTATCGGAGGGCGCAGATTTCCGAAATGGTCGCCGATCGACAAGCCGATCGCCGCCGAGGCGGCGGGCGGTCGAGGGACCGATAACCGGGTGGCTGGAAAGGCAGAGCCAACCACCCCGCGAAACCCGGAAAGCCACCCCCGCAGCAGCATCGAAAGCCGAGCGCCAAGTCATCATGATGAGCTTGCGCGCAGAGGCCGCACAGGCGCGCGCCTTCGGCTTGTCGCTGTTGGCTGCCGAGTTCGCGGCCAAGATCGGAGCCGCGCGTCATCGCTACCGTGGTGATGAGCTGATTGCCGTCCTTGCCGCTCTCTACAGCGAGCAGACGTCAGCCGAGCGCGCCCTGGCCACCAGGCTATCGGCCGAGGCTCGGCAGCGCCGGCGTGATGTTCTCACGGCGTTGAAGGGAGCAGCTCGAGCCATCACAAAACGCGCGCCGGCCGCTCGAGCACAGCGGCCGCGACGTCGCCCTCGAGGCACGCCGCGCAAGGATCGGTAATCAAGAGCTGTGTGCCTCCTGAAATTCTTTAATGAGGCCCTCGGCTTTCGAAATCTGCGCAGCCGTCATGCGCAGTTTTATGATCGCTCTGTCCTTCATCGAGGCTGCGTGACCATTGGCAGCGGCAAGGCTGAACCACTTATAAGCCACGACAAAATCTTGAGTGGCGCGGGCGAAAGCGAACGCCGTGGGATTGAAGAAGCCCAAGCCTTTCACCTTAAAGCCTTTGGCATGGACGCTGCCGAGATTGTGTTGCGCTAGCGCGTCCCCTTGGTCAGCGGCCAAGCGGTACCATTTGAGTGTCTCTTGATAGTCGCACTCAACGCCGATGCCCTTCTGATACATGACGCCGAGATCGCATTGAGCGGCGATGTGCCCACTCTCCGCAGCTTTTCGAAGCCACTTAGTTCCTGCTTCCGGGTTGCGCTTCACTCCGTTGCCGTTGAGGTACGCTGCACCCAAGGCATATTGAGCCTGCATGCTGCCGCCCTCGGCCTCATCCTGAAGCTGTTTAAACGTGGCGGGCGTGAGCTTTTGCATCGGTGCACATTCTGGCCGTGACGAAGCGAGCAAACAAGACGGTTGCCACCAAAGCGCGGGCGTTGCCTTCGGCCGCTCATTCGTGAACCGCGCCGAGGGTCGCGGCCCTGCCGGGCTTCAATCGCTAACGCGGCGGCCGCTCGCTTGGTCTATCGACCAGGCGCGGCCGTGGAGTCATCATGCCGGAGGCATGGGGGAAGCAATGAAGCATTTTTTTAAAATCATTTTGCTGGTTGCTGTGGTGCCGAGCGCAGCACATGCGGAGTGCACTGGTTACGCCGGCCCCGGCGGTCCTTGCTACGCCGGTCCGGGCGGCGGCTTATATGCTGGGCCGGGTGGTGGCCTTTACGCCGGCCCCGGCGGCGGTTTGTACGCCGGTCCCGGCGGGGGCCTATATGCCGGCCCTGGCGGCGGAATGTATGCCGGTCCCGGCGGCGGTTTGTATGCCGGGCCGGGTGGTGGCCTTTACACTGGCCCCGGCGGTGGCAGCTACACGGGGCCACCTCCGGAATCCGGCCCACGCTATACCGGCCCGTGGAGTCCGTGCATCACGGGCGCGAAAGGCGCGGCATGGACAGCGCAAAATTGCTCCCGCTGAATCCTATATCTTGTGGTGATGTATTCGCGGCCGGCGGTGCCGCCGGCAAGTATTCGATCCCCCGGCCGGGGGTGGCGGATTCCAGTATTCGAGCGCCGATTATTTTGGTCGTTCCATAACTGACTGTTTGTTCTTCGCGAGGACTTCGCTGCGCTTTACATAATGGGCATTATGCGAATGCGCGGCCGCCCCCGCCACGTCGGCCGAGCACAAGGGATTGATTGCGACCATGGATGTTCACGTAGCTAAAATCGACCGGGCAAAGCTAGCGGCACTGCCAGAAAGCGACCGGGTGTTGTTGCTGCTGCTGGCGCACGCGAGCAACGAACTCAACGTGCTGCAGAAGCTGATCTTGATGATGCGGAAAACCGACCCGCCGTCGCAGATCATCGATCATGTTGAAGCGGGACAGACGTTCATCCTCATGCGCCTGCTGATCGGCAAGCTGCACGAAGCATGGGAGCTGTTCAGAACTCGCGTGCAGAGCAACCGCGCGATTTCGACCAACCTCCTGCCGAAGATGCGGCCGCCGGCTGCGGCCGCGCTGACAGCTCTTAAGCAGCACTTTGGCGCGGGAAGCCCGCTCACCGCGATCCGCAACAAGGTGTCGTTCCACTACTCCGACAAAGAGAATTTGACGGAGGCGAACTTTCAGCAGCTCGCGGCGACAGAGCCCTTGCAGTTCTATCTCACTCAGACCGTGGGCAATTCATTTTATCATGCGGCCGAGCTGGTGGTGCAGCTCAGCGCCATCAATCTCGTTAAAGCGCCGCCGGCGAGCGCCGGCGATACCAGCTCACCGGAAGCTCGGGCTTTTGGCGTGCTTTGCGGTGAGATCATAGACGTGTCGCGGCACATGACCGAGCTGTTTGGCGAGCTAGTCGGCATGCTAGGCGAGGACGTGGTGGACTCGGTATCGACCGAGCAAATTCCAGATGGACCAAAGCTCTCGACGTTTGAACTGCCATACTTTTTCGATGAGAACGATCAGCTCCCCGGAAGCTCTAACCCGTGAGCGTGCCGGCCAACTCTAAGCGGGGGCAGCAGCGC
>JAPLPD010000264.1:0-17711 GCA_026400395.1 Alphaproteobacteria bacterium
AACACCAACACGAGCACCACGCTGACGTTGAACGGCGACATTGGCGGGGCCGGAACGCTGATTAAGACCGGCACCGGCACGTTGACGCTGTCCGGCAACAACACCTACACCAACGCCACCACGATCAGCGCCGGTACGCTGTCTGCTACTGGCGACATTTCCTCATCGAGCGGCGTGACCGTCAACAATGGTGGCACTCTCGGCGGCACCGGCACCGTGGCTGCGACGACAATCGCTAATGGCGGCACATTAGCGCCGGGAACAACGACCACTCCCGGCACCCTCAACATTATCGGGACAGTCACCTTCAACAACAGCAGCACCTACTCGCTGATGTTTTCTCCAACGGCGATCAACAAGACCGTTGCCACTGGTATAGCGACGCTCACTGGTGGCACCGTCGTGGTTGCGCCGCAGCCCGGCAGCTACCTACCCGGCTCATATAAAATTCTTACTGCCGGTAGTTTCATAGGGACATTCGCAGGGCTGACGCTGAACAGCACAATCACAGGCATCAGAAATCCGCATCTGACCTATGACCCCACCAATGTATTCCTGACGCTTGATCAGGGGACATTCGGGCCGATACTGCCAGCGACAAAATCGGCTAACGTCAGTAAAGTTTCAGGCGGCATCGACAATGCCATCAACAATGGGGCTACGCTTCCGAGCTCGTTTCAAAAGCTGTTCGGCCTCACCAGCACCGCTCTCACCAATGCACTGACGCAAATTTCTGGCGAAGCCGGTGCGGGCGGTGGAAGGCAAGCCGGAACGCACATGATGGGTTCGTTCCTCACGCTAACGCTCAATCCATTTTCTGGTTCTCCCGGCGGCAGTCGCGGCGGCATTGGCGTCGGACGTGGCTTTGCTACAGAACGTGAGCTTCCACCGGAAGTAGCCTACGCATATGCCGCCGTGACGCCGAAGGATCGTCAGAGGCCGTCGTCCGTCTTTTCTCCCAACTGGACCATTTGGGGTCAGGCTTACGGTGGGACCAACAAGACCAATGGCGATGCCGTCGTCGGCAGCAACGATACCACCGCCCACGGCTATGGCTTCGCCACTGGCATCGACCATCGCGTATTGCCCGATACGACGGTCGGCTTTGCGCTCGCTGGTGGTGGGACCAGTTTTGGTATTGCTAACGGGCTTGGTAGTGGCCGCAGCGACGTGTTCCAGATGGGCGTCTATGGCATCAAGCAGTTCGGGGCGTCATACGTCTCTGCTGCGCTGTCCTACGCACGACATTGGATGGCAACGAACCGTACCGTGACGGTATCGGGAACCGACCAACTTACCGCCAGCTTCAACGCCAACAACATCGGTGGGCGCATTGAGACCGGCCATCGCTTCAAGACGCCAGTTGTCGGCATCACGCCTTATGCCGCTTTGCAAGTGCAGCAGTTCCGTACCCCGCCTTACGCGGAGACCGCGACGTCAGGCACAAATGCCTTTGCGCTTTCCTATAGCTCCAACACGGCCACGGTGACCCGCACAGAACTCGGCAGTTGGTTCGATAAAACTTTTGCGCTCAACAGCACATCTGCGATCACGCTCTGGGGCCGGACAGCCTGGGCGCATGACCATTCCAGCAGCCAGAGCGTGAATGTGTTGTTCCAGACGTTGCCCGGTTCCAATTTCACGGTGAGCGGCGCTGCCGTGGCACCGAACTCGGTGCTGCTCTCCGCTGGAGGCGAGATTAGGCGTTCAAACGGCATGTCGTTCGGCGCGAAGCTCGATAGTGAGTTTTCAGGTCGCTCACAGAGCTACGCGGGCACCGGGACGGTCAGATACGCTTGGTGAGGCTATCAGCGCCAAAGGTTCTTGAACCGCCCTGACGCGAGCTCGGTGTAGCGCACCGTCGATTGGATCGAGCGGGGCCCCAGGTAGGCCTGCAACCGCAACAGAACTGGTCCACGCCACAGACATCGTCGCCGCAGTTTAGCCGGTGGGGGAACGTGGGCCAACCGCATCAGAACTGATCCACGCCACAGACAACACCGCCGCAGTTTAGCCGGTGGGGGAACGGGGCCAACCGCAACAGAACTGGTCGCTGCCGAAGACCAGACAGTTTGGCCGATAGGGGAACGGGGCCAACCGCAACAGAACTGGTCGCTGCCGAAGACCAGACAGTTTGGCCGATAGGGGAACGGGGCCCAACCGCAACTGGAAGCCCATTACATGCTTCGGCCGACCGAATATCCGGAATACCGTCGCTTCAAATCCGCATACGGGCCAAGGTTCGCTGTCGTCTGCCGCGGTCTAGATCGGTTCTGAAACGCATCACCGCGGGGAAGCGTCGCAGCACGGCACAGCGCGCCAGCCACCGCGTTGGCGATGTCGTCATGCGCGCCAGGACCGTGATCGATACTGTCCCGCCCTCCCCGCGCAGTCCGGCGTTCCAGGCCAACCAATTGCGTCACCAGGCGGTCGTGATCCAGCAGATCAGCGGCGCGTGAATTGATGAGGGGAAGAAGATCGACGTAAAGCTCAGACTTGCTCTGATCCGAACATTCATAGTTGACACCGTGCTTGCGGAATTGCTCGCGAGGCCATTCGCCACCGTAGCGGTCGCCCGAAACCTTGGTGATGCGGTAGTTTTTCAACGTGTCGGCGAATTCCTCTGTCACCGCCTCGGGGGAGAACGGCGGTTTTACCTCGCGCAATAGGTCGAGGATGGCGGTGTCGCCGGCCTTGTGGGCGATCGCCATGGTGTAGCTGTCGGAACTACCGCCGGACGGATCGACAAACGCGACGTAGCGATACTGCCGCTCAGGCGCCCGCTCCCGCACCCCGGCCACGATGCACGCCCGTACCGCCTCGATCGAAATGAAGCTCTCGATGTCGGACCGGAACTCGGCCATGTACTCCGCCCCAGCGGAGGCTGGATCCCGCTCCACCGCCTCGTCGATGACCGATTGGGGCACGGTCGGGTTCATCAGGCGCGTTGGCGCCTTCCAGACCAGCACCGGGGCATCCTTGGCGTAGTATCGCTGGTAAGCGTCCCACAGCGCGCCTCGCCTCGCGTATGGCGACGACGCACACAGCAGCATGGCGCCAGGGATGGTGGACATACCGGGACGCACGGCGGCCAAGACCTCGTAGTCCGGCGAGGCGCTGTCCTCGGAGCGCCAGAAGGCGAGCTCGTCTGCGAGGACGCCGACGAAGGTGTAGCCGCGGGTGGTTCGGTAGCTCGCGGTGCCTACCTCGACCGTGACGCGGTTGGTCAGATCGAACGCTTCCGCGGTCTCGCGCTCGATCAGGGGCGCCAGGATAGGAACGCCCTTTAGCAGCGCCGAGACGTAGCGCAGGATCACCCGAGCCTGTTTTCTGTCGGCGGCAACGATAAGAACGGTCCCGCGCTCGCCTGGGGCCAAACAGTGTCTGTAGTCACGGAAGACCGCCAAGTAGACCGCCGTGAGCGCCAGCGTGAAGGATTTGCCTGCGCGGCGGCCGCAAACGAGCCAGGCCTCGTTGAAGGGCGCAGCGGGAGGATCCTGTCGGCCGGTGCACTCGGAATAGATCGCCCGCTGCTCAGGGGTCATCGGTAGCCCGAACAGAGTGGCGAGGAACGCCGTCCACGCGACCCAAGTCTCACGGTCGCGGAACCAGGGCGCGAACAAGTTGGCATCGTCGATGGCCTCGAGGATGTTCATGCTGCCCGCCTAGCCCGGTCTGCTCGGAGCCGCGCGGCCTGATCCAGGGCGAGGTTGATGTCGGCCTGCTGGATCCGGCGGCGACCGCGC
This sequence comes from Alphaproteobacteria bacterium, assembly GCA_026400395.1. GTDB lineage: Bacteria > Pseudomonadota > Alphaproteobacteria > Rhizobiales > Xanthobacteraceae > Z2-YC6860. The sequence continues at coordinate 3,747 of JAPLPD010000264.1, forward strand.
AAGAGGCGCCGGATGTCGTTCCAAAACGCCTCGGTGTCATGCTTGGGGAGCCGGCGCTCGGTTGCCAGCAGCGTGTCGAGTTGATCTCGGTGAATGTAGGTCACGGCAGCACCCTGCCCGCCGGTATCGCGTCGCCGGTCTTGGCCTTCGTGGCGTCGGGGGCCTTGGTGGCTATGTAGTGCGCCAGGCTCGGCGTGATGTCTCTGGCCCTGCGCTCAAGCCCCAGCGTTGCCAGCACGCGCCGCTGCACGTTGATCGCGGCCAGATACTCGTTGGGCTCGAACGGCTCGCCGGCGATCCAGCGGGCCTCGGCGTCCTCGATGTAGGCGCCGAGGACGCCGGCACGCTGCACTAGCTGCCGAGCCCCCTCGGTGAGTTGCTCGTCGCCACCGAGGTCGTCGGTGATGGACCCGATCAATTCACGGACGAGCTTGGCCGCGGCTGTCCGGCCGTCCAAGTGGGCCAGCGTGAGAAGCCGGGTCTTTGGGCCGTTATCCTGACCGTTTCCGGCTGGTGTCTCGTCCGCATCCAAGGGTAATTTGGATCGCGAATTCTGCGTTGATGTTGCCATGTGGTTGCCAATTATCTGATACGCAACGACACAGACGCTTAATACTGCTGTATTAATGGATATTTGTTGTAAATGTCAACTGGTGCAAGACCAAACATTAGGTGACATCATCCCCCATCCGGTGCTCGTCGCGCCGTCGAAGCGGCCACCGGAAAAAGATGGCTGGCTGGTGAGAGCGTGCCGAACTCCCCCGTGACGCATGTGACGGGGTTTTGGATTAATCCTCTCACACGCGCGCGCGTAGCGTCGATAAGCCGAAAAGCCGTCACATGCGTCACCACTCCGACTATGAGTACGACTACGAGTACGAGGTGAACGGCGTTCCGGTGTGGTCAGGGCTTAACAGCCGTAGGCCAAGGTACCCTCGCGCCGAGTTATGACGAGCGGGGATTATGCCGTGCGCTTCGAGCTTCTGGACGAAGCGGATCTGCGACCCAACATGCTCTCCAGTCTTGGCCCCCCATGAGGCCCATGAGGCAAACAAATCGGCCGAGCGTTCCCATGCATTCGGATCACGCACCGCTACCTCCTCGAGCCAAGCACCGATAGCGTCCTCCCCCTCGAGGTAGGCCGCAGTGGCCGCGGTAACGACTTCTGGCGGCGCTAGCCCACGCTCGAGCCAATCTGCGCAGCCTTGGATCATCCACGCCAAGATGCCCGGCAACTCCGTTCGAAGCTTGTCGGGCAAGGTCTCGTCGCGCTCCTGCGGTGGGATCGTGACGGTGAACGGGATCAAGTTGAACCGCCGCCGGATCGCCTCATCCACTGAGCGCAAGCCAGGCTTGTGGTTGCCGGCGATGATCAACTTGAACTGCGGCGTGAACTCGAAGAAGTCCTGCCGCATGAACCGTGCCGCGATCTTGTCGCCCCCCGTCAGGGATTTGATCCGACTTTCCGCCCATCGGCGCCCCTCCTCGGTCTCGACCGCGGTGACAAGGCGGGCACCCTGCAAGGCAGCTAGATCGGTCGGGTGCCGATCGTGATTGGACGCGGTGAACGTCTCAACTGCCGCGGTGCGGTGATAGTCACCGACTGCCCACGTGATCGCATTCAAAAATGTCGATTTTCCATTAGCGCCCAACCCGTAGCAGAAAAATAGCGAGTGCTCCCGCGTCGAGCCCGTGAGCGAATATCCGGCGACACGTTGCAGATATTCAACTAGCTCCCCCTTGCCGTCCGTGATCCGGTCGAGGAACGCAAGCCAGGTCGGGGTTGGGCAGTCAGTATCGGGCGCAACCCCGGTGATCTTGGTCAGGTAATCCCCCGGCTTGTGACCCCGTAACGTACTAGTCCTAAGGTCGATGACGCCGGCGGGGGTGTTGAGCAGCCAGGGGTCGGCATCCCACTGGTCTACCGTTGCAGCGATCTGGCGGTCGGCCTGTGCCAGGCGCTCCACGGCGGTAACAGTCTTGGCGCTGGCGATCGGCTTGGCGACCTTCGGCTGATTACACTGCACCGCGACTTGGCGGCATACCTGCCGGATACGATCACGTACTGCGAGCGTCTCGTCAGGAGCCCACCTTTTGCCGTCCCATATGAACCACTTTCCTTGCGCCGCAACGTAGCGCAGGGCATTGGCATTCGTTTCAGCAAACAACAGCGCGAGAGCGTCGTCGGTAAAGGCCAGCGGTCGGAGCGTGTCCAACTCCGGGTCGGATTTGCTATTCATCATCGCGGCGTCCTCCGCGTAGGGCTACTACTTCGACCGCCCCCAAAATGTCGGCCGCGAGCGTCAACGGGAGGACCACCAGGGGCACGCTTCGATCGGCGCGGACGATGAGAATGTCGCGATCGACAAGCCAGGCGTAGAGCTCGCGAAACCCGTTCGCACGGCATTTCACCTCGCAGCAGAGATCACGACCAACAGCCGGGATCGTGATGTCGCCCTTGTAGGAGCCACCAGCAGATCCGCTCAACGGAACTCGCTCGGCGGCGTGTCCGCGGTCCTGCAAGTAGCGGACGATCGCCCTTTCAGCACGATCGCCCTTCTGGCGGCTGGCCTTCCCGCCGCGGCTCATGGCGCTGCCCCGCGCAGGATGCGATCGATCTTGCCACTCTTCGCCATCTTGCGCTCGAAGTTGCGATGGATTTTCATCGCCAGATCAGTGGCCGGCGGGGATGACTTCGACGCGGTGTCGGCGGGCGCAACCTCAACGCGGTTTGTCCAAGGTGGAGTATTGATGGTGTCGGTCGCGCCGATGTGGTCAAGCCATGCCACGGCGTCCTCGGCGTTGATCATGCGAAACCGCAGCGCAACGCCGATTTCCTCCAATTCAAACTCCTTGGCGCGGAGGTGAGCGCAGGCCCGCCGAAGTGCTGCGAGCATGAAGTCCCGCTTGTCGTCGGCAGTGAATGCTTTCGCCTCATCCGCCGCGGCGTTTTCTGTTGCGGGGGCCATTGCTCAAGCGGCCTCCGAGCCGTCGCGCGCCATAATGCGGGCCGCAATCCAATCATCAATTTCTTGTTCGACCCAACCGTGCCGCCCGCGGCCGAGTTGTACGCGTTTCGGAAACTCGCCTCTCTTTTCCAGTCGCCAGAGTTGAACCTTGGAATAGCCGATGCCTTTGATCGGCTTGAGATCGTCGTAGGCTAAAAGCTTCATGCCATTTCTCCGTAGCGCCAGGAAAGAAAGGGCGGCGCTGCGGCTGGCGTAGCGGTAACAGAAATTAGAATAACCAGACCATAAATCTGGCGATTTAAGATTTAAGGTCTGCGCGTGGAGCGCGGTTGGGCTTTGCCGCGCGCCGTTTCGCAATTCTATTTGTCGAGGCTCGGCGACCTCCAACACGATTTGCCAGAGCCTGAATTTCCTCGTCGCTAATCAATTCATCAAGCTCATCGTTGGTATGCTCACGATCATTCTTGAGCCGGAGACTTTCACGCCTCTTCTCTCGTAACGCCTCCTGAATTGCGTCGTCTACGGACAATTGTTTTCGTTTGAAATAAGTATACAACGCGAAGACATCGCTCATTCGTGCTTCGGCTAACGTCACACGATATGCCGGAGTAGTTGGTCTACCCCGTTTGCGGCGAAGTTTATGGCGATCCAGCAAATCTGCGATCAACAGTCGCGCCTCTGCACCAAGTATGCGCTTTGACCGGAGAAGGCGAACCAGTGAAGTGTTGTCGCCCTCATCCGCACGCACGACGACTTCTCGCCATTGGAGATATGCTTCAATCGCCTTGCGTGGTTGCCCTGTGAGCCAATCAATCTTTGCCACAGTCACAAAGTCCTTGCCGCCGTGAGCTCTACCACATTGCCGGCCGGCGGGTTCACGATGCTGTGGAGCCTGTAGCTCCAAGCCACCAGAGCCTCGCGCTTCTCGTCGAGCATGTCGTCGACGTTGTAGATACCCTCGATGCCAACGAGCTTATGAGAGAGCACGGCCTCGGCAACCTCACTGCGGATCCGAAGCTTGCTCATATTGGTCCGCACTGTCCGCCGGAGGTCGTGGTTGACCCAATGGTTCAGTTCGGTGTCGCCGAGCTCCTTCCGCATAAGCTCATCCAGCCTGTCTTTGACATGGCCTGTCATGGCGACCGCAGACATGCCGCGCTTCACCGAAAAAATGTATTGGCCACGGCTGAAATCTTGTTCCCGTTTGATGTCCTCGAAAATGGCGAGCATTTCAGTCGTTAGCGGGACGGCGTGCGGCCGAGCCTTCGAGTTCCGAGCCTTCATCCGAGCCGCCGGGATAACCCACAGCTTGTGTGGGAGATCGGTCTCCGACCACGAGGCTTCGGCAACCTCGTTAAGCCGCAAGCCGGTGAGCACGAGCATCTGATACATCTGCTTGTGTGGGTATTGCAGCGTCTCGACGGCGCGCCAGAATGCCCTCAACTCAAGATCGGAAAGAGAGTGCTGGCGAGGCACCTTTTCGCCAATTATTGCCGTCGCTTTTAGTCGGTCGCAGGGAGAAGACTTGATGCCGTAAACGCGCTGATCGATTGCCCAATTAAACAGGCGTTTCAGATCACCGAGTAGGTTGCGCGCTCGTGCCGGCGCATTTTTCTTTTTTGCGTTGATAATCGCCAGAACATCGATCTCATCAATTTCGTCGATTGGTCTGTCGCCCCACACCGGAACAAATATGCCCCGGATATCCCTCTCTACGTCCTTGCCGCTCCGCTCGGTAGGCAACTTCTCTGCAATGAATGCCTCGGACACAGCGGAAAAGGTGCGCTCTTGTTTCAGCGCCGCCGCCCGCGTGGCCTCCTTCGCCCGCAGCTTCTGGTCTGCAGTCGGGTCGATGCCCTTCTTGATCATCGCGACCCATTCGCGGGCCTTCTCTCTGGCTGCCGCAAGCTCAAGGGGGCCATATTTCCCGAGCGCCCGACGTGTCGGATTTGGGGTTGGGTTGATCCCGTCAGGATAGCGGGCGACTAGGACGAAAGTCTTAGTGCCCTTCTCGCTGACCCGAACGCCGAAGCCGGGGAAGCCCGCATCCATGATGTCGTAATGCTTGCCGGGCTCGGCGGGCTTAAGCGCCTTGATTGTGCGGTCGGTGAGATTTTTGACGGCCATTGCTGCCTCCTAGTTTTGGCAACTGGCTGGCAACAGATTTGGTGCAATTCAATGTTGCCAAAAGCAACGCATAGAAGCACGCCGCAAGAGATAATGCAATGTTTGTTGGGGTATCTTGAGCGATATGGATTGGTAAGAAATGCCGCGAAATGGCCCTTTTGGGGGTATCACACCAGCCGGCTCTGCTCCACCGCCGCCCCGATGAACGACGAGAACAGCGGATGCGGCTCGAACGGCCGCGACTTCAACTCCGGATGATACTGCACGCCGATGAACCAGGGATGATCCTGATACTCAATTGTCTCCGGCAGGATGCCATCCGGCGACATGCCCGCGAAGCGCATACCGTGCTGCTCGAGGCGCGCCTTGTAGCCGGTGTTGACCTCGTAGCGGTGGCGATGCCGCTCGGAAATTTCCGTGGCGCCGTAGATGTCGGCAATCCGGCTGCCGCGCTGGAGCGCCGCTGGATAAGCGCCGAGCCGCATGGTGCCGCCGAGATTGCCGTTGGCATTGCGCTTCTGCAACTCGTTGCCCTTCAGCCATTCGGTCATCAGGCCGACCACTGGTTCAGCGGTCGGGGCAAATTCTGTCGAATTGGCCTCGGCAATCCCAAGGAGATTGCGCACCGCCTCGATCACCGCCATCTGCATTCCGAAGCAGATGCCGAAGTACGGCACATGACGCTCGCGGGCAAATTGTGCCGCGCGGATCTTGCCCTCGGCGCCGCGCTGGCCGAAGCCGCCCGGCACCAGGATGCCGTTGACGTGTTCGAGGAACGGCGCCGGGTCTTCCTTCTCGAACACCTCGGACTCGATCCAGTCGAGATGGACCTTCACCTTGTTGGCGATGCCGCCGTGCGAAAGCGCCTCGGTCAGGGATTTGTAGGCGTCCTTCATGCCGGTGTATTTGCCGACAATGGCGATCGTCACCTGGCCTTCGGGATTGCGGACGCGCTCGTTGATGAGTTGCCAACGGGCGAGATCCGGCCGCTTGTCGGGATCGAGCCCGAAGGCATGCAACACCTCGCTATCGAAGCCTTCTGCCGAATAGGCCTCCGGCACCGCATAGATGTTGTCGACGTCGCGCGCTTCGATCACCGCGCTTTCGCGCACGTTGCAGAACAGTGAGAGCTTGCGCCGCTCCTCCTTGGGAATTTCCCGGTCGGTGCGGCAGAGCAGGATGTCGGGCTGAATCCCGATAGAAAGCAATTCCTTGACCGAATGCTGGGTCGGCTTGGTTTTGAGTTCCCCCGCGCTCGGAATGTAAGGCAGCAGGGTGAGGTGGATATAGATCGCGTGATTGCGCGGCAGCTCGTTGCCAAACTGGCGGATCGCCTCGAGGAACGGCAGGCTCTCGATGTCGCCAACCGTGCCGCCGATTTCCATCAGGACGAAATCGTAGCCGTCGTTGCCGTCACGGATGAAGTCCTTGATGGCGTTGGTGACGTGCGGGATAACCTGGATGGTGGCGCCAAGGTAGTCGCCGCGGCGCTCCTTGGTGAGAATGTCCTGGTAGATGCGGCCGGTGGTGATGTTGTCGGCGCGGGTTGCCGGGTTTCCGGTGAAGCGCTCGTAGTGGCCGAGGTCGAGATCGGTCTCGGCGCCGTCGTCGGTGACGAAAACCTCGCCGTGCTGATAGGGCGACATCGTGCCCGGATCGACGTTGAGGTAGGGGTCGAGCTTGCGCAGGCGGACGGAGTAGCCCCGCGCCTGCAGGCACGCGCCGAGCGCGGCTGACGCGAGACCCTTGCCCAGAGAGGAAACCACGCCGCCGGTGATGAAGATGTACCGCGCCATGGGGCTCAATCCTTAGACACACCGAATCGATTCGACGAGAGCGCAGGTCGGGAACGAGCCATGCGCCGTCTCGCGCTGTGGAAAAATCGGAAAGCCGCCAGTTCCCAAGAAATTTGGCTCGACATCCTCGCGTTCCACTTCGCGCAAAAGCGAAGGGCCGGAGAACCGGCCCTTGCTGAAGTCCCTACTGTCTCGGCACCTGCGGGCCGGATGGTGCAGCCGGCGGCGGCCCATCGCGGAGTCGGTCGAGCACGCCTCCACCGGTGCCCGGAACCGACGGAGCACCGGGCAGGGAAACGGGCGCGCTGCCGCCGTCCAGGACCGAGCGCGGCTTGCGCTCGTAACTCGCCAGCACCGACAGGACCAGGCTGGTCGCAAAGAACAGCGCGGCCAGGATGCCGGTGGCGCGGGTCAGAATGTTGGCGGTGCCGCGGCTGGACATGAAGCCGCCACCGCCGCTGCCGCCCATGCCGAGCCCGCCACCTTCGGACTTCTGGATGAGTACCAGGCCCACCATGGCGAGGACGATCATCAGGTGGATCAGAATTACGACAGTCTGCATGAACGATCCGCTCAAAACACGGCGGAGGCCGACGGCCCCGGTCCGCGATCCTCATATAGGATTTCGGGGCGGTTTCTACACGATCCCCTGTCGCACTTCCACCCCAGGCTGAAAACACCGCCGCCGGGGACATGGTCTAAGAGTAGGCTGCGGCGATCCCCAGGAAATCCGTGGCTTTAAGGCTGGCGCCGCCGACCAGTGTCCCGTCCACATTGGCGATCGCCATAAGTTCCCTGGCGTTCGACGGCTTCACCGAGCCGCCATAGAGGATGCGGACCGCCTGCCCCGCCTCCCCGTGCGTCGCGACGATCCGCTCGCGGATGAATTCATGGGCCTGCGCCACGTCGCCCGAGGTGGGGGTCAGGCCGGTGCCGATCGCCCAGACGGGCTCGTAGGCGATCACCAGATTGGCCGCCGATACACCCGCGGGCAGCGAGCCGTCGAGTTGCCGGCCCAGCACTGCGAGGGTCTGGCCCGCCTCGCGCTCGGCTCGGGTCTCTCCGATACAGACAATCGCGGTCAGGCCCGCGCGCCATGCGGCTGCGGCTTTGGCGCGGACCACGGCGTCGGTTTCCTGATGCAGGGTGCGGCGCTCGGAATGCCCGACGATCACAGCCGTGGCCCCGAGATCGGCCAGCATTTCCGCCGAAACATCTCCGGTAAACGCGCCGGACGGCTCGGCTCGGCAATCCTGGCCGCCGACCGCGATCCGGGAGCCGCGGGCGGCCTCGGCGAAGCTCATGATCAGGGTGGCCGGCGGGCAAATTAGCAGGTCGGCCCCGGCCCCCACATTCGCGGCGCCTTGGATGATACGGACCAGTTCGGCGCTCGACGCTTTGAGCCCGTTCATCTTCCAGTTACCCGCAATCAGCGGGCGGCGCTCCAATTGACTCATTCCTCACCCCTTGAAGCAGCGGTTAGCAGAGCGCCGGAGGCCGCGCCAGTGGCCGTATGGCACGTTCCCTTTGAGTTGCTGCCGAGTTGCGATGCCAGGCCCCCCCCTCTATATTCCGGCCGCATTCGGCCCGGAATTGGCCGCCCACCCAGACAAAACGAATGGTTTCATGCTCCGAGGTATTCACAGAGCCTCTTCCAATTGGATCGGCCGCGCCGTTATGGGCGTCGTGCTCGGCCTGATTGCCATCAGCTTCGGCATCTGGGGGATCGGCGACATTTTCCGCGGTTTCGGCGCCTCCACGGTCGCCAAGGTCGGCGGCACCGAGATTCGCGTCGAAAATTTCCGCCAGCTCTATCAGGACCGGCTGCAGCAGCTCGGCCGCCAGTTCAACCGTCCGATCCTGCCCGACCAGGCCCGCGCGCTGGGCCTCGACCGGCAGTTCCTCGGTGAGGTGATTTCCGAGACCGCGCTCGATGAGCGCGCGCGCGCCATGCGTCTCAACCTCAGCGATGCCGAAATCGCGCGTGAGATCACCGAGTCCCCCAGCTTCAAGGGCATCACCGGTCAATTCGACCGCGGCCGGTTCGAGGGGACCCTTCGCAGCATGGGCTACACCGAGGCGCGGTTTCTCGCCGAACAGCGCCGCCTGACACTCCGTCAGCAGTTGATCGGCACCATCGGCGGCGATGCGCCGGTACCGAAGACCGCGCTTGATGCGTTCAACCGTTTCCAGAACGAAGAACGCGCCATCGAATACATTCCGCTGGGGCCGGCCCAGACCGGCGAGATTGCCGATCCCGCGCCCGAGGCGCTCGCCAAGTATTACGAGGAACGCAAGGTCGTGTTCCGCGCACCGGACTACCGCAAGATCACCTTCGTTACGTTGACGCCGGACAATCTGGCGAGCGGGATCGAGGTCACGGACGATGATCTGAAGAAGGCCTACACCGCTCGCCTGGCGCGTTACGAGACGCCGGAACGCCGCCATCTGCAGCAGATCGTGTTTCCGAACATGGACGAGGCCAAGGCCGGCGCGGAGAAGCTTGCCAAGGGCACCACCTTCGTGGCGCTGGCGGCCGAACGCGGGCTCAAGGACACCGACATCGATCTTGGCACCGTTGCCAAGTCCGCAGTGGTTGATCGCGACGTGGCCGAAGCCGCCTTCGCGCTGAAAGACGGTGAAGTCAGCGCCCCCATCGAGGGCCGCTTCGGCATCGCCATCGTCAAGGTGGATGGCGTCGAAGCCGGCAAGACCCGGCCGTTCGACGAGGTGTCGGCGGACCTCAAGCGCGACCTTCAGACCGAGCGGGCCCGGAACGAAGTGACCAACGTTCAGGAGAAGATCGAGGATGAGAGGCTCGGCGGCGCGACTCTTTCGGACGCCGCGCGCAAGTTCAAACTCAACCCGCGGACCGTTGAGGCGGTCGATCGCACCGGCAAGGACGCGCAAGGCAATCCGGTTGCCGACCTGCCGCAGAATGTCGACGCGCTGAACGCGGCATTTGGCGCCGAAATCCGCGGCGAAAACGAGCCGCTGCGCGTGCCCAACAACGGCGGCTACGTCTGGTTCGATGTCGAGGCCATCACCCCCGGCCGCGACCGCACCCTCGACGAGGTCAAAGATCAGGTGCTGGCGCGCTGGCGCGAGGATGAAACCGCCACCCGGCTTAAGACCAAGGCGACCGAGTTGCTGGCCAAGGTCAAGGCCGGCTCCACGCTGGAGGCCGCCGCCACCGCCGACAATCTCCGACTGGAAACCCGCTGGGGCATCAAGCGCACCGGCCAGACGCCGGGCGTGTCCGCCACCGCGGTGACGGAGATATTCAAGACGGCTCAGGGCGAGGCCGGCAGCGTCGAAGGTTCGACGCCGACTGAGCGAATGGTATTCCGCGTGACCGAGATCAAGGTCCCGCCACTCGACTCTGAGGCCGCCGACGCCAAGCGCATCGACGACGCTTTGAAAAGTCGCATCGGCGAGGATTTGCTTGCGCAATATCTCGCAAGGCTGCAGAGCGACGTCGGCGTGAGCATCAATGCGAGTGCGCTGAGCCAGGTTTCCGGCGGCGGCACCCCGCAGAACTGAGCCGCGCCAAAGTCTGGGACCACCGATGCAGATCGAGCCAACGGCCGACGAATTCGCCGCGCGCTACGAACGCGGCGAGGCCCAGGTGCTTTGGACCACGCTGGTCGCCGATCTGGAAACGCCGGTTTCGGCCTTCCTCAAGATCACCGGCGGCCGGCCGATGAGGTTCTTGTTCGAGTCGGTCGAAGGTGGCGCCGTGCGCGGCCGCTATTCGGTGATCGGACTCGATCCCGACTTGGTCTGGCGGACCAATGGCGCGCAGGCCGAAGTCAGTCGTAACGCACAGAGCCAGACGTCCGGCTTCAGTCCATGCACAGAGCCGCCGCTCTCGGCGTTGCGCGCGCTCATCGCCGAAAGCCGTATCGAATTGCCCGAAGGGCTGCCACCGATGGCGGCGGGCGTCTTCGGCTATCTCGGCTACGACATGGTCCGCCTGATGGAGGAATTGCCCACCTCACATCCCGATCCGATCGGCATTCCCGACGCGGTGCTGGTGCGCCCGACACTCGTTGTGGTTTTCGATGCTGTCCGCGACAGCATCACGGTGTTCACGCCGGTGCGGCCGGAACCGGGCGTGACGGCGAAGGCTGCGTTGGTTCGCGCCGAGGCGCGCTTGGCCGGCGTCGTCGATGCGCTCGACCGGCCGCTCGACAAGGCCACGACCGGCGACGCTACCGGGCCCCTCGACATTCCGGCGAAATCCAACACCACGCCGGAGCAGTATCGGACGATGGTGCAAAAGGCCAAGGATTACATTCTGGCCGGCGATATTTTCCAGGTCGTGCTGTCGCAGCGTTTTCAGGCTCCTTTCACGTTGCCTCCGTTCGCGCTTTACCGCGCGCTGCGCCGCGTCAACCCGGCCCCGTTCCTCTATTTCCTGGATTTCGGCGGCTATGCGGTCTCGGGATCCAGCCCCGAAGTCCTGGTGCGATTGCGCGAAGGCACGGTGACGATCCGTCCGCTCGCCGGCACCCGGCCTCGCGGCGCGACGCCGCACGAAGACAAGGCGCTCGAAGAACAGCTTCTGGCCGATCCCAAAGAGCGCGCCGAGCATCTCATGCTGCTCGACCTTGGCCGCAACGACGTCGGCCGCGTTTCCAAGATCGGCACGGTGAAGGTCACCGATCAATTTTTCATCGAGCGATACAGCCACGTCATGCATATCGTCTCCAACGTCGAAGGCCAACTCGACGAAAGGAGCGACGCGCTCGACGCGCTGGCCGCTGGCTTTCCCGCGGGTACCGTGTCGGGCGCGCCCAAAGTGCGCGCCATGCAGATCATCGACGAGTTGGAGAAAGAAAAGCGCGGGCTCTACGCCGGCTCCGTCGGATATTTCTCCGCCGCGGGTGAAATGGATTCCTGCATCGTGCTCCGCACCGCACTGGTCAAGGACGGCAATATGTATGTGCAAGCAGGCGCCGGCATCGTGGCCGACAGTGATCCGGCGAGCGAGCAGGCCGAATGCGTCAACAAGGCCAAGGCGCTGTTTCGCGCCGCCGAAGAGGCCCGCCGCTTCGCCAGCGCCGCCGGACGCGGGCAATAGAACAGCCAACCCGCTTTGCCCCACTTGGCAATCTTCTTGCCGCCCTCTAAGACCCGAAACGTGCTAGAGAAACGGCTAAGGAAGCCGCAATGATCGTACTGGTCGATAACTACGACAGTTTTACCTTCAACCTCGTCCATTACCTGGGCGGGCTTGGGGCGAACGTCGTCGTCCATCGCAACGACAAGGTCGCCGTGCGCGAGGTGCTTGCAGCGGAGCCGGAGGCGATCGTGCTGTCGCCCGGCCCATGCACCCCGAACGAGGCCGGCATCTGCCTCGAATTAATCGAACAGGCTTCGCCGATCGTGCCGATCCTCGGCGTCTGTCTTGGCCATCAGGCCATCGGCAAGGCGTTCGGCGGTCAGGTCGTGCGGGCGCCGCAGCCGGTCCATGGCAAGCTCAGTGAAGTTCGCCATCAGGGCGCCAGCGTTTTCCGCGGAATCAACAGACCATTTCAGGCGACGCGCTACCACTCGCTGGTGGTCGAGCGTGGCACCATGCCGGAGGCACTCAGCGTCACCGCTGAGACCAGCGACGGCTTGGTGATGGGTCTCGCGCACAAGTCCCTGCCCGTCCACGGCGTGCAATTCCATCCCGAAAGCATTGCTTCAGAGCACGGTCACCTGATGCTGAAGAATTTTCTTGAGCTTGCCGCGATGTGGAACGCCGCGCGCGGCCGATCAAAGCCCCATTAAGGAGACGGTTGTGAGCGACGATTTCAAAGGCTTCATCGCCAAGGTCGCTGCCGGCACCGCGCTCACCCGCGACGAGGCATCGCAGGCTTTCGATCGCATGATGTCGGGCGAGGCCACGCCGTCGCAGATGGGCGCCTTGCTTATGGCGATGCGGGTGCGCGGCGAAACCGTGGACGAGATCACCGGCGCGGCCAGTACCATGCGCGCCAAGATGTTGAAGGTTGCGGCCCCGCCCGATGCCATCGACGTGGTCGGCACCGGCGGCGATGCGTCGGGCTCCTACAACGTATCGACCTGCGCGGCACTGATTGTCGCGGGCGCCGGCGTTCCGGTCGCCAAGCATGGCAACCGGGCGCTATCATCGAAATCGGGCGCCGCCGACGTGCTGGGTGCGCTCGGCGTCAATATCGATTTGCGGCCTGACGAAATCACTCGATGCATTTACGAGGCCGGCATCGGCTTCATGTTCGCGCCGGCACATCATCCGGCGACCAAGAACGTCGCGCCGACCCGCGTCGAGCTCGGCACCCGGACGATCTTTAATCTGCTCGGGCCTCTGTCTAATCCGGCGAGTGTGAAGCGTCAGATGATCGGCGTGTTCTCGCGGCAATGGATCGAGCCGATGGCGCAGGTTCTGAAACTGCTCGGCTCGGAGATCGTCTGGGTCGCGCATGGTTCCGATGGGCTCGACGAGATCACGACGTCCGGCCCGACCCATATCGCGGCGCTGGAAAACGGCGTGGTCCGAACCTTCGACATCAATCCGGAGGATATCGGCGTCGCGCGGGCGAAACCTGAGGCGCTCAAAGGCGGCGACGCGCAGGCCAACGCCACGGCGCTGATGGCCGTGCTCAAGGGCAACAAGGGGCCGTACCGCGATATCGCAGTGTTCAACGCCGCCGCGTCGCTGATCGTCGCGGGCCGCGCCAAGGACTTGAAGGAAGGTGCAACGCTGGCGGCCAAGTCGCTCGATTCCGGCGAGGCCGAAGGCCGCCTGCAGCGGCTGATCAAGATATCGAATTCGCAATGAGCGATATCCTCAAGAAGATCGAAGCCTACAAGCGCGAAGAGATCGCTGCGGCCAAGCGGCAGCGCACCTACGCTGACCTGGAAGGGGCCGCGAAGGCGGCCCCTGCCCCGCGCGGTTTTCTCAAAGCCATCGAACGGCGGATCGCCGGCGGCGACTACGCTCTGATCGCCGAAATCAAGAAGGCGAGCCCTTCGGCGGGCCTCATCTGTGCCGACTTCGACCCCCCGCAACTCGCCCGGGCCTATGAGGCCGGCGGCGCCGC
>JAPLPD010000264.1:17734-22048 GCA_026400395.1 Alphaproteobacteria bacterium
GGTCGCCGCGCGCGCGGCGACTTCGCTGCCGGCGCTGCGGAAGGATTTCATGTTCGAGCCGTACCAGGTCGCCGAGGCCCGCGCGATGGGCGCCGACTGCGTGCTGGTCATCATGGCGTCACTGGATGATACGGCGGCGAAAGAGATCGAGGACGCCGCCCTGTCGTTCGGCATGGACGTATTGGTCGAAGTCCACAACGAGGATGAACTCGCCCGCGCGCTGAAACTCAAATCGCGCATGCTGGGCATCAACAATCGCGATTTGAAGGTTTTCAAGACATCGCTCGCGGTGAGCGAACGGCTGGCGCCGCTGGTGCCCGCCGGCAAGGTGATCGTCGGCGAGAGCGGCATCCATACGCCCGCCGATCTGGCGCGGCTGGCCGCCGTCGGCATCAAGTCGTTCCTGGTCGGCGAGAGCCTGATGCGGCAAAGCGACGTGGCCGCCGCCACCCGCGCGTTGCTCGCGCGTGAGCGCATGCCGGCCCAGGCCCAGGGAGGTCACTGAACCGTGGCCAAAAAGCCCCCAGCAGCGAAGCCCGCCGGCAAGCTCACCCACCTCGGCAAAAGTGGCGAGGCCCGAATGGTCGATGTCACCGGCAAGAATACCACCGAGCGTGTCGCGGTGGCCGAGGGCCGCATCGTGATGCAAACCGCGACCCTCGATATCGTACTCTCCGGCAACGCCGTGAAGGGCGACGTGCTCGGCGCCGCTCGCATCGCCGGTATCATGGCGGCCAAGCGCACCCATCAGCTCATTCCGTTGTGCCATCCGCTGCCGATCACCAAGGTCGAGATCGACATCGAGCCGGACCATTCGCTGCCGGGCTTCGTGCTGCGTGCGACTGTGAAGGTCACCGGCCAGACCGGCGTCGAGATGGAGGCGCTGACCGCCGTTTCGATCGCGTGCCTCACGATGTACGACATGGTCAAAGCGGTCGAAAAAGGGATGCGCATCGAGGGTATCCGCCTGCTCGAAAAGAAGGGCGGAAAGTCCGGCCATTACCGCGCCGCCGATCATCCCGGCGGCAAATCCAAGGTGTGAGCATGGCCGCGCTGTTGTCGGTGGCCGATGCGCTCGCCCGGGTGCTCGACGGCGTTGAACCGCTCGCTTCCGAGAATGCGCCGTTGACCGACGCCGATGGCCGCGTGCTGGCCTCGGATGTCGCCGCCCTGCGCACCCAGCCGCCGGCCGATCTTTCCGCGATGGATGGCTACGCGGTGCGGGCTGTGGACGTTGCTTCCGCGCCCGTGACGCTCACGATCGCCGGCGAGGTCGCCGCGGGGCATCCGTTCGCAGGCGTTGTCGGTCCGGGACAGGCCGCCCGCATCTTCACCGGCGGCGTGGTGCCGCCCGGCGCCGACACCATCGTGATCCAGGAGAACACCACGCGCGACGGGGAACGCGTGTTGGTGAACCAGTCCGAGAAGCCCGGCCGCCATATCCGCCGCGCCGGCCTCGACTTCAAAGAAGGCCAGGTTCTGCTGCCGCGCGGGCGCAGGCTCACCGACCGCGATGTGATGTTGGCCGCTGCCATGAGTCATCCCGCGGTGCCGGTTCACCGGCGGCCGAAGATCGCGTTGTTCGCTACCGGCGACGAATTGAAGCCGCCCGGCAGTCCGCTCGGCCCCGGCGAGATCGTCTATTCCAACGGCTTCGCACTGCAGGCGTTGGCGCGCAACGAAGGTGCGTTGGTCACCGACCTCGGCATCGTGCCCGACAAGGTCGATGCGACGACCGACGCCATCCGGCGGGCGCGCGACTCCGGCGCCGATGTACTGGTGACCACGGGCGGCGCTTCGGTCGGCGACTACGATCTGATGCAGCGCGGCCTCAAGGCCGAGGGCCTGGCGCTTTCGTTCTGGCGGGTGGCGCTGCGGCCTGGACGGCCGATGATGAACGGCAGGCTCGGCTCGATGCACGTGCTCGGCCTGCCCGGCAATCCGGTGTCGGCCTATGTCTGCGCGTATCTGTTTCTGCTGCCGTTGTTGCGCCGTCTTTCCGGCCGGGCCGACGTCGATATGTCGCTTGAACCGGTGCTGCTCGGCGTCGAACTTCCGGCCAACGACGAGCGGGCCGACTACATGCGGGCCACGCTTGCGCTGGGGCCGGAGGGAACTTTCGTCGCCACGCCGGTGAACGTTCAGGATTCGTCAATGATGGCGGCGCTCGCCAAGGCCGATTGTCTAATCGTTCGCGAGCCATTCGAGTCGGCGGCGAAGCCCGGCGATCGTTGCGTGATTCTTAGGCTTACGCACGGCCTTTAGCGATCCTTCGATTTATTCACGCCAAATTAAAGGGTTGCGGAACACATATAGAACATATAGTGTCCGTTCATGATCTGTTTTCCAACGCTGGTAGGCGGGGAAACCGGGAGAAACCAAAGCATGCTCACGCGCAAGCAATTCGAGCTTCTGAAGTTCATCCACGAACGGCTGAAGGAGTCAGGCGTTCCGCCGTCTTTTGACGAGATGAAGGACGCACTCGATTTGCGATCGAAATCCGGCATCCACCGGCTGATCACGGCTCTGGAAGAACGCGGCTTCATTCGGCGCCTGCCGAATCGGGCGCGGGCCATCGAGGTCATCAAACTGCCGGATCAGGTCGGACAGGGCATGGGACGACGCGGCTTCACGCCGAGCGTCATCGAGGGCACGCTGGGCCGCGTGCGCACCAGTTCCGAGGATGACAGCGGACGTCCGGTCGCCATCCCGGTGATGGGCCGCATCGCCGCCGGAACGCCGATCGAAGCGATCCAGACCAGGACCCAGGTCATCAACATGCCGCCCGACATGCTCGGCAGCGGCGACCACTTTGCACTCGAGGTTCGCGGCGATTCGATGATCGAGGCCGGAATTCTCGAAGGCGACACGGTTCTGATCAAGAAGACCGAGGCCGCCGACACCGGCGACATCGTGGTGGCCCTGATCGACGAGGAGGAAGCCACACTCAAGCGCTTCCGCCGCCGCGGCGGCTCGATCGCGCTTGAGCCCGCCAACACGGCCTATGAAGTGCGGATCCTGCCGCCGACGCGGGTCCGTATCCAGGGCAAGATGGTCGGTCTGTTCCGGCGTTACTGAGCCTGCGTTAGTCGCCCGCCTCCAAATCCTCCGTTCGCGGCGTCGCATCGCGCGGCGCTTACCGTAATGGCGCGGGCGCGGCATCTTCGGGGGCAGGCACCCGCGCGAGCCCAAGGCCGATCCTGGCCGGCGGGGCGTGCCGCGATAATCTCAAAGCCGTCCCCGCTCCGTGTCAGTGCGGTTGCGCCCTGGGCACGCAAAACCTTCCGGTCGATCGCGAGCGCCGCGCAGCCGGTCGGCGCCTCACGGCTGGTCACCACAATCGCTGCCCGGACACAGTCCTCCTCGAACGCGTCCGGCGCGACGACCTGCGCTACCAAGTTGCCGCCGGGCAGGCTCGCGATACAGCCGGACAGGATGCGGCTCACTGGTCTTGGGCCGCTGATAGATCGGCGCCAAGGCCCATTTTAGTCATGAGCCGGCGGATGCGGTGGCGCCCAACGCACCAGCTGTCGCGCCGCAGATGCCGCGCCATCTGCCGCGAGCCGTACCAGGGCTTGTCCATGAACTGCTCGTCGATGAGACGCATCAGCACCAGGTTCTCGGCGCTCTCCGGCGCGGCATCGCGGTAGAAATGATGAGCGGCTGATCGACACCAACTTGCACTGGCGCACGATCGAGAGCCGTGGATGACCGACGTCGATCATCGTCTTCCTCCGATCATGGCTCAGCGATCGAAGGCTTTCGACAAAAAATCCCGCTCCACGACAAGCTGCCCGATCTTGGCATGTAACTTCGTCAGCTCCGCGTCGCGGTTCTGATCGCGTGCACCGCTCTTCTCGTCAAAAATCTGGGCGAGCTTCTCGACTGCCTCGCGCTTCCACGCCGCAATCTGGGTCGGATGCAGGCCGTGCCTGGTCGCAAGCTCTGCCACCGTCTCGTGGCCCTTGATCGCTTCCAGCGCAATCTTGGCCTTGAACTCAGCCGAAAACCGTCTCCGCGTCCTCATGGTCGGTCATCCTCAGCATCGATGAACCTACCTTAGCCGGCTGTCCCAGGAAGTGGGACCACCTCTCCCACCTGGACAACAACTCTAAAACGTCCCGAAAACAGGCTCTTAAAAAGCAGCGACGAACCAAGGATTTAGCTTCGTGTGACCTCTTTGGCGACTGTGCCGACCTCAACAAACTCAAGGATTTGAGAAAGTTTGCGGATTCCGACGAAGTCGCCCGGGTATAACGGGATAATGGCGCCCGGGATTCCTGAATGATGCCGCCCACCGTAACGGAATGATGC
>JAPLPD010000271.1 GCA_026400395.1 Alphaproteobacteria bacterium
CTCGTTTCGGACCGAACCTAGGCCCGCCGTTGCTTCGATTCAATCCGAGGCGGCTCCGCTCCACATCCGAACCAGCTGGAACTGAACCACCCGCCTGCCGGGATGGCGCGCCGCCCGAAAGACCGCTATGGAACCTTCATTGGCCGCACACGGTGGACTGATGATTCGACGGCAGAAACTGACCTCTCGGCACTGGCTGATCGTCACTCACGATCTCCTTGCCCCAGCGGCCGCGCTAGTCGCGACGTTCGTCCTGCGGTTCGAGGGCAACTCTCTTTTCGCCCGGCTTGACCCGCCCCTGCTGGCCGCGATCACCGTCTACGCCGGCGTCGTATATTTTCTGCTCGGCCTCCATGAAGCGAAGTGGCGGTTCACATCAATATTGGAACTCTCTCGGATCGTTCGCGCCTCGGTGGTGCTATCGCTCTCGCTGCTGGTGCTCGACTACATCATTCTATCACCAAACTTCTACGGCAGCTTTTTCTTCGGGAAAATCACGATTGCGCTCTACTTCGTCATTCAGGTTGTTTTTTTGAGCGCCCTGCGCATCGCCTACCGCTATTTGCACGACGCACGGACGCAACGAAGCGCGCGAAACGAGTCCGCCTCGCCCACCTTGATCCTTGGGCGCGCGGCGGAGGTCGATGTTTCTTTGCGTGCGATTGAGAACGGCGCGATCAAGAAAATCTGGCCGGTCGGCATCTTGTCGCCGTCGCAATCCGACCAGCGAGTGACGATGCGCGGCGTACCGGTGCTCGGCCGCTTCGAAGACATCGAGAACGTGATCGCCGTGATGCGCGACCGCGGCACCACCATCTCGCGGCTCATCCTCACAACGTCGGCCTTCGAACAAGGTGCAGGCGCGGAGAAAATCCTGACCACCGCCCGCCACCTTGGGCTTGTCACCAGCAGGATGCCCTCCCTGGAAGAGGCCGGCGCTGCGCTCCGCCTCGCCCCGGTCGCGGTCGAGGACCTGCTGCTGCGGCCAAGCGTGAAGATCGACTACGGCCGCCTTGAGCATTTCGTGAAAGGCAAATCCGTCGTCGTGACCGGCGGCGGCGGGTCGATCGGCGCGGAGATATGTGACCGCGCCGTCACCTTCGGCGCCCGGCGGCTCATGGTGATCGAGAATTCCGAACCGGCCCTGTATGCAATCCTTGAAGTGCTCTCCAGTCGGCAGCCACAAACAACCATCGACGGTAGGATTGCGGACGTTCGCGACCGTAACCGTATTTTTAGGCTGCTAGCGGAGTTCAAGCCCGACGTCGTGTTCCATGCTGCGGCCTTGAAGCACGTCCCTTATCTCGAACGTGACTGGGCCGAAGGCGTAAAAACGAATATCTTCGGTTCAGCAAATGTCGCGGACGCTGCGATTGCTGCCGGCGCGGCAGCAATGGTCATGATTTCGACGGACAAGGCCATCGAACCGGTTTCTGTCCTTGGCGCCACCAAGCGCTTTGCCGAAATGTATTGCCAAGCACTCGATGCTGAACTTATGCATTCTGCCAACGAAAGCGGTGAGCGCACGCGCTTTATATCGGTCCGTTTTGGAAACGTACTGGCGTCTAACGGCTCGGTCGTGCCGAAATTTAAAGCACAGATTGAAGCTGGTTGCCCGGTAACCGTCACCCACCCCGACATGGTCCGCTACTTCATGACCATCCGCGAAGCATGCGACCTTGTGATCACGGCGGCAAGTCATGCGTTGTCCCGCGAGCGGGCTGACGTCTCCGTATACGTTTTAAACATGGGGCAGCCGGTCAAAATTGTCGAATTGGCTGAGCGGATGATCCGTCTTGCCGGACTGGAACCGCAACGTGACATTGAAATTGTATTTACGGGAATACGGCCCGGAGAGCGTCTTAACGAAATTCTATTCGCGCACAACGAGGCGAATTCTGAAATCAGCGTCCCTGGCATCGTCGCAGCAAAGCCGACGAGCGCCGACCTCGATACATTGAAAGCGTGGCTTGTCACGCTCGGAAATGGCATTGCATCCGAAGAGCGCGATCGGATTTATGACGTGCTTCACGCTGCGGTGCCGGATTTCACCGGTGCCGCAAAGCATGCTCCAGATTAATTGGTTGTCACTACGATCGACGCCTAACTGAAGGTTTCGCAGACCGAAAGTACTTCGCTAACCGCAGGCAAGCTGGTAGGCTAATTGCAGTTTCTTGGTCACATCGGTTGAGCCATAACCACGGCATGAAGGATGCTTTTTCCAACGTAATCGCTCTTGTAGGCTACGCGCGTGCGTTTATTCGTGCGGCGCTGTGATGAGCAAGGACGCCACCTCTAAGTCAAAACGCATTCGGTTTGTCGTTTACTGCGCTGCATGCGCCACGATTTCGGCGTGGCTCATCGGCTACGAGTTTTGGGCCACGACAAATATCCGGGAGAACCTGACGGGCGTCCAAGTTTTGCGTCTCGGCACAGTAAGACTCCGGTGCGACGAAGTTCATTTTTGGGGAAGCAATATACTTTACAAGCGGATAAGCGACGGTAGGGAGTATTGGGGAATCGCCTGTCGTGATTGGTGGGGTGCGTATTGGGCATTGAATAACGGTCTCGGCGCTTAGCCACTCTTGCCCGTCTCGGACGATCGCCGTGAGTTCTGCCGTCGCGCCAAGCCCGATCTGCTGACTGCACAGCAGGCACCTCGCCTCTCGCCATTTTCAGTGCTAAGGCTGGCGTTGAAAAACTCAAAAATGCATCGAGAAAAATGGCGAAGCAGAAAGTTCAAGAAAGCCCAGGCCAGGCTCACCCATACGTCGGATCGGCTCTGCGCACGCTCGAGGTCGAAGCGGATGGGGTTGCCGCTCTGGCCGCAGCAATCCGCGATGGGCTTGGAAAGCCTTTCATAGACGCTATTGATTTGATCCGCCGCTCCAAGGGCCGCGTCATCATCACAGGAATGGGCAAATCCGGGCACGTCGCGCGGAAGATCGCTGCGACCATGGCATCGACCGGAACGCCCGCTTACTTCGTACATCCCAGCGAAGCTAGCCACGGCGACCTCGGCATGATCACGCCCGACGATGTCATCATGGCTCTGTCGTGGTCCGGCGAGACCACCGAGTTGAAAGACCTGATCGATTTTTCGCGGCGCTTCCGCATCGGCCTGATCGCCATGACGGCCGACGCGCAAAGCACGCTCGGAAAGTCCGCCGACGTGGCCTTGGTGCTGCCGCAGGCTCGCGAGGCGTGCCCGCACAATCTCGCGCCGACCACGTCGTCGCTGATGCAGCTTGCGCTCGGCGATGCGCTGGCCATCGGCCTATTGGAAAGCCGCGGCTTCACCGCTGTCGATTTCGGCTTGCTGCATCCCGGCGGCCGGCTCGGTGTGCTGTTGAAATTCACCCGCGACCTGATGCAGAGCGGCAGCGCTGTTCCGCTCACCCCGCTCGGCACCAGGATGTCGAGCGCGGTGCTGGAGATGTCCGCGAAGGGTCTTGGCTGCATCGGCGTCACCAACCCCGAAGGAAAGCTGGTTGGCATCATCACCGACGGCGATCTCCGCCGTCACATGCGGCCCGACCTGCTCAACGCCCTCGTCGACGACGTCATGACCCGCAATCCGAAGACCATCCGGCCCGATCAACTCGTCAGCGAGACCTTGGAAGTACTTAACGCGACCAAGATCACCGCGCTGTTCGTGGTCGATGCGGGTCGCCCGGTCGGGATCGTGCACATCCACGATCTGTTGCGGGCCGGCGCCGCCTAGGGTGTCCAGTACGGAGACACCTTTGCGCCTGCTCTTTGTCGTCACCGAGGATTGGTATTTCCTGTCGCACCGCTTGCCGATGGCGCGGGCGGCGCGTGACGCCGGCTTTGAGGTTCATGTCGCCACGCGGGTGGTCGATGGCGCGGCGGCGATCCGGGCCGAAGGCTTCGAGTTGCACCCGGTCCCCTTCGTGCGTGGCAAGCTCTCGCCTTTTGGCACGCTCGCAACGATCTCGGCTTTGCGCCGTGTTCATCGCACGGTCGCGCCGGCCATAGCGCATCACGTCGCCTTGCAGGCTGCGGTGCTTGGATCGTTTGCCGCTCTGGGACGCCCTGTGAGCTGCGTCAACGCGCTCACCGGTATGGGCTTCACCTTCACTTCGGGCAGCCTGAAGGCGACGCTGCTTCGCCCGATTATGGGCGCCCTGCTCCGCCTGCTGCTGAATCGCCCGAGGCAATTCGTATTGGTGCAGAATCCCGACGACCGCGACGGCGTTCTGTCCCTCGGGATTGCCGCCGAGCGCATCGTGCTGATCCCCGGCTCAGGCGTCGATGTCGACGCGCTGCAACCCATGCCCGAGCCGCAAGGCCCGCCAACCGTCGCGTTTGTCGCGAGGCTGCTCGCTGCTGGCCGGAACGCCGGACCTGGCCAATCCCACATCGGCAAGCCTGCAGGACGCCGAAGGCTGGAACCGAGAACCCGGCATCACTTGGCTCGGCCACGTCGATGCGATTTCCACCGTCTGGGCGCGCGCACACATCGCGGTGTTGCCGTCCCGCCGCGAGGGCACGCCGAAAAGTCTGCTAGAGGCGGCGGCCTGCGGCCGTCCGATGATCGCAACCGACGTTCCGGGTTGCCGAGAAGTCGTCCACCCCGGCGATACCGGCCTGCTCGTTCCGGTCGATGACGAACACGCCCTCGCAGGCGCGATCGAAACGCTGGCTACCTCGCCGGAATTGCGCGCCCGCTATGGCGCGGCGGCACGCCGGCTCGCCATCGAACGATTCTCCGCCGCCACGATCGGCCGGCAGACTGTTGATCTCTATCGCACTCTCGTGGGATAGCCGCTAACGGAACCCCACTGGAAACGATTGCGAAAGTGGAATGTTGAACGGCGCTGAACTCAGCCTCATTGTTGCAGCCGCTGCCGCGGTCAGCGCCGGCATTATCCTGCCGTTGCGGCCG
>JAPLPD010000228.1 GCA_026400395.1 Alphaproteobacteria bacterium
GCCAGACGCGGCCCTACGGGCGCACGCCGCCGCTGCTGGGGCGCCTCCGGTCGGGCTCCGCCCTCCCTTCGTCACCCCAGCAGCGGCGCATTCTCATCCTGATTGTCGCGGGATTCTCACCTTGATTGTCGCGCCGCACTGCACCACCTCTTGGTCATCGAGATCGAAAGAGTCGTGGTATCGGCGCCATGCAGCCTCGATATCCCTTTGGGACGTTAAGGTCTTGTGCTGCTGATCCAATTCCTTGGCGCGTCGCACGAGGCGCTCTTCGTCGAAGAATCCGGCTCGGATGCCGTCGAGCAGGGTGAGGTCAAGGTCGTCGATGTTTGTGAACACGTAGGCGTCGAGAATTCCCTGCCATTTTTTCTCGTCTTCGGTCAGCTTGTCCTCGTCGCCGACGCCAAAGAACTGCGCGCCCAGCTTTTGCCGACAGTATTCGATCAGCGAGTCCAGTTTCGAATAGTGAGCCCAGCCAAACAGCGTGAGCGTCTGGATCGACTGGCGCAGAACGGCCTCATGCATGTCCTTCAGCAGCGGCTCCACCTGGAGTACAAGCCTCTCGATCTTCTTGATGATGCGGATGTTGCTGACACCAAGCGAAATGCAGAACTCCGCGAGCGTGGCGAGCGCGCCGACAGGCTTCTCGCCCAGCGCGATCTTGACGCTATCCTCTTCGTTAGGCGCGAAGAGGAGCGACACATCGATTACTTTCTCTTGGTATTTCTCGAAGGCCTCGCGCTCAGTGCCAAGCTCGTCCTCGTTGAGGATGAGCACCATCTTGCACTTGCGCCGCTCTCGAAGGTACGAGATCAGCCCCATTACGTCCTGAACGCGCAAGTCTTTGCCCTTGCGCTCCAGATCGTCGATGCAGATGAGCTGCTTCGATACCGACAGGTATGAGATGCTCTGGAGAGCCTGCGCAGCACTCTTGAAGCCTGCCGCCTCCAGCGCTGCGGCGAATGACTTGCGTCCAATCTGTTTGACCACGGCCTCGGTGTTGGCTGAGAGCGTATCGAGGCTGGGTTCTGTGCCGATATCCTCGCGGTTGACCGTGTTCTCGAACAGCGCGTTCTTCAGCTGGTCGAGTGATTGCACGCCGAACAGTGGGATATAGGCGTATTTTCCAAGCGCGATGCCACCCTTAGTGGCCTTTGCCTGCGCGAGAAATGCCTCCCAGCTGTAGCTCTTGCCCACGCCCCATTTGCCGCGGATGCAGAGAACCTCGGGCTTGTCGCTCGCGAGGAACCTCAGCACCTCGCGCTTCAGCAGATCGGTGGCGGTCGGCTTCTCGTCCACGTTTCCAAGCCCCGAGAGCTGGGTTATCCGGCTATCAGCATACCGATGTCGCGGCATGAACGCTCCATGAACAAAGTCCACGGATTTTCCACGGTTTGTAGCGTCGTCTTCGCGTTTCGTTCTGTCGTGAGCTGCCGAGTAGGCCGGTCCGGAAGTCAAAAAAAGCCCAGGAAATGCGGGAAAAAGATGGTGGGCGCTATAGGGATTGAACCTATGACCTCTCCCGTGTGAAGGGAACCAAAATCCCGAAAGCTGAGACTTTTCAAGCGTTCGATGTCTCTCGGGGGCGTTTACGGGGCCCAAATTGCGCGGGATTCAGATTTTGGGAGCGGATTGCGTGCGGGTCAGCCGACCACATATAGGGGCCATGAACCCACCAAAATTCGTTTCACGCCGGAGGCTGGAAGGCTCCTGGTATATGGAAGTTACATGGCCGAACGGTCGTCGGGAGGAAGTCGCCGGTTTTCCAAATGCCGCCGCCGCCGAAGCTGAAATCAAGGTTCGGCTCGACGCCTTCAATGAGGGCGAGAAACGCCACGGATGGCTCCCTGGTGCATCTCGTCCCAAGGTTTTGGTCGGGCCATAGGGTTCATTCCCGGCCCCTGTATGACGGTAGGTATGAGCCAAAAACGGGCCGCCTGATTAGATCGAGAGCGGCGGAAAGGGAAATAGAATGAACAAATCTCAATTGATCGAGGCGATTTCAGATTCGAGTCAGGTGTCCAAGGATGACGTGAAGTCTGTCATCGAGCACTTGGCGACGGTTGGTTATAAAGAGTTGAACGGATCCGGTGAGTTTACAATTCCTGGCTTTGCGAAATTCTCTGTTGTCGTAAAGCCAGCGACCGAAGCTCGGAAGGGTATCAATCCCTTCACGAAGGAGCCGATGGACTTCGCAGCAAAACAAGCCAGCAAAGTTATCAAGGCGCGGCCATTGAAGGTTGCAAAAGACGCGGTATAGGTAGCTGGTTGTTAGAAGAAGCCGCCACTCACAGCATAGTGGCGGCTTCATCTTTTTTCCGGCCTTATGTTCGGAATGCGGGTAGTGTCCAGAATCTTTCGCACATTTAATCAGGCGACGGCTCCGGTTTGTATGATCTGCGGCTGGTAGAGCGGCCGCATGTTCATGTAGCGTTTGGTCGACCATGCGGTTCCGGCGATGTAGCGCAACCGAGCTGCTGCCAGGTTGAGACAAGACTGGCCATCCGGGAACGCACCAACGACACGGGTCCGACGGCGGATCTCTCGCATGATCCGTTCGAGCGGGTTGTTGGTCCGGATCTTCTGCCAATGGATGTCCGGGAAGGCGTAGTAGGTCAGCGTCTCGTGTGCGCTCTGCTCGACGAGGTCGGCTGCCTTGCTCATTTTGCTGGCCCGAAGATTCTCGATGACCGCTCTAGTCTTTTGGTCGGCGGCCGCTCGGCTCTCCTGCGCATGGATGGCTTTGAGCATGTGGCTCACGTCACGAACTTTTGTGGCCGGCACGTGGCTGAAGATGTTCCGGTAGAAGTGCACCATGCAGCGCTGCCAGCGAGCTTCAGGAAGGTACTCGACAGCGCTTTCCATGAGCCCGCGGCAGGCATCCGAGATGATGAGTTGCACGCCGTTGAGACCGCGATCGACCAGGTGGCGCAGGAATGCCGACCAGCCGGACTTGTCCTCCTTGGCGCCCTCGCAGATGCCCAGAATCTCGCGAAATCCCTCGGAATTGACGGCACTGGCCACCAGCAGCGAGACATTGCGGACCTCGCCAGCCCAGGTCCGCTTCATCACGATGCCGTCGAGATAAAGGTATGGATGCTCGCCCTCGATGCGCCGGTTCCGCCAGGCATCGATCTTGGCGTAGATCTTCTTGTTGAGGTTCGACACCGTGCTTGGGCTCACCCGCGTGCCCCATAGCGCCTCGGTGATATCTTCCACCCGCCGCACCGAAATACCCGCCAGATACATCTCGATCAGCGCTTCCTCAACCGAGCTCTCCCGCCGGCGGTAACGCTCGATGATCGCCGTCTCAAAGGTCTGGCGCCGAAGCTTCGGAACCTTGAGATTGACCTCGCCAGCGCTGGTCTGCAGCGTCCGCTCGTAGCTGCCAGCCCGGGTATCCTGCCGAGCCTGGCTGCGCTCGTAACGGCCAGCACCGCAAAGCTGATCAGCTTCAGCGTCCAGCATCGCATTCAGCGTCTCTTCGACCGTCCCGCGAACCATCTCGCCAAGATGGTCCCTGATACGGGCATCATCGATCTGGATGACCTGGCCCATCGGATTCTCGTCACTCATCGGTTCCTCCTTCAGTTTATGAAGAAGCCGTCAGTCCTGAAAGTGCGAAAGATTCTGTACGTTATCGGAATGCGCGGACGTTTCTCAGGCAATTACACCTGCGCGCAGATTTACGTGTGTACTCACTCACTTCGACACCGTCGAACGTGCAGCCTATCTGCAAAATCGCTTGCAATATTGACCCCCTGACGGGGGATATTCGCGTTCAATTCCGACCCCCTCTGACGTGATGTGTCAGCGTCCTTCCCTTTGGCCTTGGCGGCCGGGAAGGGCTGGCGGGGATGATTGGCGTGGACA
>JAPLPD010000212.1 GCA_026400395.1 Alphaproteobacteria bacterium
AAGCAGTCGCTCTCAATGGAGCGGGCGGCAGCCCAAACCACTACCGATAGCGCCACGCTCTGCTGATCGCCGACTTCTGCAACAAAATCGGCACAAAGCAGACCCAAAACAATGTCCGCTTCTCTGCCGCAGTTGGTGCAATAGCGGACATCGCTCGAAAAGATCGGTCTATATCAATTCATGAGCCCATGGCCTAGCCCGGCCGGGTCATCCGTTCCGGCCGCATCAGCCGGTCGAATTCGGCGCCCGTCAGGTATCCCAGGCGTACGGCCTCCTCCCGCAAGGTGGTGCCGTTGGCGTGGGCGGTCTTGGCAATTTTGGCCGATTTGTCGTAGCCGATCGTCGGCGCTAGCGCCGTCACCAGCATCAGCGACCGCTCCATCAATTCGCGGATGCGCTTCTCGTCCGCCTTGATGCCGATCACGCAATTGTCGGTGAACGAGCGCGATGCGTCGGCCAACAGCCGGATCGACTGCAGCATGTTGGCGGCCAGCACCGGCTTGTAGACGTTCAGTTCGAAATGCCCCTGGCTCGCGCCAACGGTGATCGTGGTCTGGTTGCCGAACACCCGGCAGCACACCATCGTCAGCGCCTCGGGCTGGGTCGGATTGACCTTGCCGGGCATGATCGAGGAACCGGGCTCGTTATCCGGCAGGATCAGTTCGCCGAGACCCGAGCGCGGACCGGAGCCCAGCAGGCGGATGTCGTTGGCGATCTTGAACAGGTCGGTGGCGAGTGCGTTCAGCGCGCCGTGGGCGAATGCGTAGGCGCCGTGCGAGGCCAATGCCTCGAACTTATTCCCGGCGCTTGTGAAGGGCAGCTTGGTGATCGCCGAGACTTTCTTGGCAAACAGCGCCGCGAAGCGCGGATGCGCGTTCAATCCGGTGCCGACGGCGGTTCCGCCCTGCGCCAGCGGATAGAGTTCTTTGAGTGCGAGACGATTGCGGGCGATGCCGCTCCCGACTTGCGAGGCGTAGCCCGAAAACTCCTGGCCGAGCGTGAGCGGGGTTGCATCCTGTGTGTGCGTGCGGCCGATCTTGACGATGCGCGTAAATTCCTTGGTCTTTCTTTTCAGCGCCTCATGCAGATGTTCGAGCGCCGGTTCGAGCAGCCGCGCCATTTCCTCAGCGGCGGCGATGTGCATGGCGGTCGGAAAGCAGTCGTTCGACGACTGGCTCATGTTGACGTGATCGTTCGGATGGACGGGCGACTTCGCGCCGAGCTTGCCGCCGAGCATCTCGTTGGCGCGGTTGGCGATCACCTCGTTGACGTTCATGTTGGTCTGGGTGCCGGAGCCGGTCTGCCAGACCAC
The DNA here is from genome assembly GCA_026400395.1 of Alphaproteobacteria bacterium. GTDB lineage: Bacteria > Pseudomonadota > Alphaproteobacteria > Rhizobiales > Xanthobacteraceae > Z2-YC6860. The sequence goes on from JAPLPD010000212.1 coordinate 1,313, forward strand.
CAGCGGGAAATGATCGTCGAGCTTGCCGTCGATGATCTCCTGCGCCGCCTTGGTGATCACGCGCATGCGGCGGGCGTCGAGCAGCTTGAGCGAATGATTGACCTCGGCCGCCGCGCGCTTGACGATGGCGAGCGCCCGGATCAAGGGCCGCGGCATCCGCTCGGTGCCGATGCGAAAATTCTCGATCGAGCGCTGGGTCTGCGCGCCCCAATAGCGGTCCGCGGGGACTTCAATCGGCCCAAAGGTATCGGTCTCGGTCCGCGTGGATGTGCGCTTCGTGGTCCCGGCCGCGGCCATCACTTCTTGCGGAAGCGATCGAGCCGTACGACCTCGGCGCCGCCCTTATCGCGCGGCGGGTCGTCCGGCTGGTCCGGAGATTTCTCGGCTTCGGCGGTCGCCGGGAGCGGGCTGGACGGAACGCTGGTGCGCGCGGTCTCAAGACGCTGCGGTGTCCGGCGCTTGCCCTTGGGCGCCTTGGCGGCGGCCTCGCCGGATTCCTCGTCCGGCGCCTCGGCCAGCGATTCGAACTGCAGGGTGAACTGCACCGAAGGATCCGCGAACGCCTTGATGGCTTCGAACGGCACGACCAGCCGTTCCGGCACGCCGCCGAATGAAAGGCCGACCTCGAAGAACTCGTCGGTCACCTTGAGATCCCAGAACTGATGCTGAAGAACGACCGTCATTTCTTCCGGGTATTGCGCCAGCAGGCGCGGCGACAACCGCACGTCTTCGGCGGTGGTGTCGAACGTTATGAAAAAATGATGCTCGCCGGGCATCCCCTTGTTCTTGGCGGCCTCGGTCAGCACGTTGCGAACCATGCCGCGCAGCGCTTCCTGGACCAGAATATCGTAGCGGATGTGATCGACGGGCATGGCGACTCGTATGTGTTGACGGATGCTAACGCGCCGGCCACCAAATGGCACCTGCGCCCGGTCATTTTGCCGGGACGTTCACAATATAGGCGGGATTCGTCGCGGCACGAGAGAAGGTGGAGGCTTCTGTTGCCAGGTGCCTCCGGACCCCGCCTGCCGGAGCTTAACCCGTCAGGACTTTAAGGCTTGGTTTTTCAAACCGCTTACGCGGCCTGAGCAACCGGAGCATAGTTGTCGTTTGCAAGTATGTTTTTGGCCCAATAACGTCGGACCCATTCCGGGCAAAAGCACGTCCTTTACACCCTCGTCGATCCTAGTTCGGCCCCGCCGAAACCCGTTCTTGCCGGGCTTTGGTGGAGCCGCCGGGTACTGCCCCCGGGTCCGAAAGGCTTATTACGACATACGTTTATCGCCATATCCGGCTTGCGCCGGCACGCCCAATATAGGGACTGACGGGCGAGGATTGAAGGGGCTTTCTCGCTGTCCGGCATTAACCACGTCTGAAGCTTTGGTTAACGGTTCGGGCCTCCGGCGCTTGATTTGTCCAGAGCTCCGGGACCATTGATCGTTAACTTCCGGACTGCGGCGGGAATGGAACAGGGAGAGCGACGGGTTTTAGAAGGGTGGCGAAAATGCCTGGCTGGCGGGCAACCTTGCCGTGTTCGAAGCGAACCGAACTTTTGGCTGCCGCGGTTGGCGCTGCCGTACTGGGTCTGATGTCGCCCGCATTTCCGCAGACGCCTAAGCCGGACATCGTCGTTTCCGATGCTTTGCAGCCTCACAGCGTGCGGACCCGGCTGCACGACACCAAAGCCGAGACGTCGGTTTTATCTCCTCCCGGCGGGAGCAGCCCGCATGGCAAGAAGATCGAGTCGGGAAAGATCGATGCCCTCGTCGGCCATGGCGTTGCCTTGCTGGAAAAAGGTGACACGGAGCTGGCGATCCGGGACTTCAACCAGGCGATTAGTCTCAATCCACGTCATAGCGGCGCGATTTGGCGCAGGGCTCAAGCCCATGCCCGCGTCGGAGACTTCAAGCGCGCCGTCGCCGATTACGATCTGTTGGTCCGGATCAATCCGAATGATGCGCAGGCTTATTATCAACGCGGCGTGGCCGCGCGGGAGTTGCGAGACTTCGACCGCGCCCTTGAGGATTTCAACCGGGTGAGCCAGTTGGATGCCGGAAGTCCTCTTGGATATTTCAATCGCGCGCTGGTCCTCTACGATATGCGGCGATACGAACACGCGATCCGCGAACTCGATCGGGCGATCAACGTCAAGCCGGACAATGCGCCGGCGTTCAATATGCGAGGATTGGCCTACGCATCGATCGGCGAAACCCGGCGTTCGCTGCAGGACATCGACCAGGCCATCCAGATCGACCGCAACTTCGCCGGGGCTTTCGTCAATCGCGCGAATATCCATCAGAGTGCTCGCCGCTACGAGCACGCGCTGGCCGACTACAGCGCCGCGTTTGAGCTCAATCCCAAGGATGCCTATTCGCTCTACAGCAGGGGGTTGATGCTGCGGCTCCTCGGCCAGGAGGCGGCGGCTGCCGCGGATATCGCCGGGGCGAAGGAGATCGAACCCGGGATAGGGCCGTGAGCGGCCGGCGATGCGAATATCGTTTCGCGGTGGTTGAATCGGCAAGGATGCAATAATTCGATTGGTCGAAGGCGTGGCCTGGGTCTAAATATTTCGGCCATGTCCAAGCCCTCAACCCTGCCGCCGCCCGCGTCTGCCATTCCGACCCACGCTGAGTTGTTCCTCGCCTTCTTCAAGATCACGTTGTCCGGCTTTGGCGGCACCTTGCCGTGGACCCGGCGCATGTTCGTCGAGGAAAATCGCTGGATGACGGCGCAGGAATTCAACGATATCTACGCGCTCTGCCAGTTCCTGCCCGGTCCCAACATCGTCAATCTTACGTCGGTGTTCGGCTCACGCATGCGCGGGCCGACCGGGGCGGCCGCCGCGTGGAGTGGTTTTCTGATCGTGCCGTTCTGCGTGATGCTGGCGGCGGCGATGCTCTACGAGCGCTACGGCAATGTCGAAGCGGTGCGCCACGTTCTGAGCGGCGTCGCGCCCGCCGCCGCCGGGCTTATCATCGCCACCGTCGTGAAGATGGCCAAGCCGATGTTTCGCAGCTTCGGCCCGGCGCCGTTCGTTCTGTTGGGCACGGCCGTCGCGATCGGCCTGATGCGCTGGCCGCTCCTGCTGGTGCTGATCGTGATGGCTCCCCTCAGCATCGGGATCGCATGGTGGATGCGGTCCAAGGAGACGGCATGAAGGCGGACGGCGATATCCTGCTCACGCTCGCGGTGCAGTTCGCGGTCATGTCGCTGCTTGCTCTGGGCGGCGCCAATGCGGTTGTGCCGGAGATGCACCGGCAGGCTGTCGAGTTGCGCGGCTGGATGAACGAGCGCGAATTCACCGACATGTTCGCCATCTCGCAGGCGGCGCCCGGACCGAATGTGATGCTGGTGACTTTGATCGGCTATCATGTCGCAGGGTTCGCAGGTGCAGTCGTTACAACCCTGGCTATGTGTGGCCCGACTGCGGTGCTGGCCCATTTTCTGGGCAGGACCTGGGACCGCTTCAGGGACAGGCCCTGGCGTGTTGCAGTGCAGGCGGGCGTGGTGCCGATTTCCGTCGGGCTGGTCGGCGCCAGTGCGATTGTTTTGACGGGCGCGGCCGTTCACAACTGGGCTGCGGCGATCATCACGGTGACGACGGCGGCGGTTGCGTACTGGTCGCGCTGGAACCCGCTCTGGTTGATCGCGATGGCCGGCATGGCCGGGCTTTCGGGTCTGGTGTGATCCAACTTGTTTCGGCTTCGCCAAGTCGAGGTTGCTTTTTTTGCGGAAAGCTGTTCTCTCCCTCAGGGGTATAGACTTTCGTTCTGTGAGGGAGGGGATTGCGTAATGTCTGATGCAACGCCATCAGGAGACTGGACGCGTACGGCGGCTGCTCGACGTCAATACAATTTGGTTGGCGGAGCGATATTGGCCGTGGCGGGACTTGTCCTGCTATCCACGTCATTCCTTCTGCACAATCCCGTTCCGCTGACGGTTCGCGGCGCTGTCGTGATTTTCATCGCGGTCGGCATCGCCATCTCGTTGGGGCTGTTGCGGGTTCAAAATCCCCAGGACGTCTACGGCGGTATGGCGCTCATCCTACTGTCGTTGGTCGCCTTCGTGGCCTCGAACGATCTGCCGGGTATGCGCGGATTTGCGTTCGGGCCGGGCACTGCGCCTCGACTGTTTGCTTTCACGCTGGGACTTTTGTCGCTCGGTGTCGTGGTGGGTGGGCTGTTGACCGCTGGACCGGACATTTCCGGTTACAAGATTCGCGGCGTCGTCTTCATCATTGGAGCGATCCTGGCGTTCGCCGCTACCATCCGGCCACTTGGTCTCGTGGTGGCGAGCTTTACCACCTTGGTGATATGCGCCGCCGCCGCCGAGGACGTGAGGTGGAAAGAGACTTTGGTCGTCGCAGTTTGCGTGACCGCTTTCTGCTGCGTTCTTTTTCCTTATGGCTTGAACCTGCCGTTCCAGCTTTGGCCCCGGTTCTTCCAGCTTTGGCCCCGGTTCTGGTAGTCGGCGAGAACAACCATGTATGACCTGATTTCAAATCTCTGGCTGGGAATGGGCGTGGCGGCCACGCCCATGAACATCTTCCTGTGCCTCATCGGTGCGCTTGTCGGAACGCTGATCGGCGTGTTGCCGGGCATCGGATCGCTGGCCACCATCGCCATGCTGCTGCCGATTACCTTTGGTCTGCCGCCGGTCGGCGCGCTGATCATGCTCGCCGGCATCTACTACGGCGCGCAGTACGGCGGCTCCACGACATCGATCCTGGTGAATATTCCAGGAGAATCGTCGTCGGTGGTCACCTGTCTCGATGGCCACGAGATGGCCAAGCAGGGCCGTGCCGGCCCCGCGCTCGCCATCGCCGCCATTGGCTCGTTCTTTGCCGGTTGCGTCGCCACCGTTCTGGTCGCCGCGCTGGGCGCTCCGCTGACCAGCCTCGCGCTGCTGTTCGGTCCTGCCGAATACTTCTCGCTCATGGTGCTCGGCCTGATCTTCGCGGTGGTGCTCGCCAAGGGTTCGGTGCTCAAGGCGCTGACCATGATCCTGTCGGGTCTGCTGCTCTCGATGATCGGCTCGGACCTCGAGACCGGCGCCGAGCGCATGACCTGGGGCATTCCCGAACTGTCCGACGGCATCGGCTTCGTCGTCGTCGGCATGGGCATGTTCGGCTTCGGCGAAATCCTGCGGAACCTGGAAAATCCCGGATCCCGCGAGATCATCAATGCCAAGGTCACCGGTCTGATGCCGACGCTGCCGGATCTCAAGGCAGCGGCCGGCGCCATCGGCCGCGGCACCGTGATCGGCTCGCTGCTCGGCATTCTGCCCGGCGGTGGCGCGATCATCGCGTCGTTCGCCGCCTACACCTTGGAAAAGCGCGTGTCGAAGAACCCGTCACGGTTCGGGCACGGCGCCATCGAGGGCGTTGCAGCGCCGGAAAGCGCCAATAACGCTGCGGCGCAGACCTCGTTCATTCCGCTGCTCACCCTGGGCATCCCGCCGAACCCGGTTATGGCGTTGATGGTTGGCGCCATGACCATCCACGGCATCGTGCCGGGTCCGCAGGTCATGACCAAACAGCCGGAACTGTTCTGGGGCATGATCGCCTCGATGTGGATCGGCAACCTGATGCTGGTCGTCATCAACCTGCCGCTGGTCGGCATGTGGGTGCGCCTGCTTCGCGTGCCGTACCGCCATCTGTTCCCGATGATCGTCATCTTCTGCTGCATCGGCGTCTACTCGCTCAACAACGCGCCGTTCGACGTGACGATGACCGCGATCTTCGGTGTCGTCGGATACTGGCTGGTGAAGCACGACTTCGAACCGGCGCCGATGATCCTGGGCTTCGTGCTTGGACCGCTGATGGAGGAAAACCTCCGACGCGCCATGCTCATCGCCCGCGGCGACGCCACGGTGTTCCTCACGCGGCCGATCTCGGCTACGTTGCTCGCACTGGCGCTCTTCCTGCTGGTGTTAGCGGTGCTGCCGTCCTTGCGGGCCAAGCGCGAAGAGGTGTTTACCGAGTAGCCGCCGCCTGCGACGAATTGCTTAGGCCCCGGGCGACGCGAAAGCGTCGCCCGGGGTTTTCTTTTGGTAAACCCCGGCTGTAGATAGCGGCCAACGAATGCATTCAGGGAGCACGTCCAGATGTCTTTATCCGCCATTCGAGCCGGCGTTGCCGCCGCCCTGTTTGCGCTGGCCTTGGGGATCGCCCCCGCCACGGCGCAGGATTACCCGACCCGTCCCATTACCGTGATCGTACCGTTTGCGGCAGGCGGGCCGACCGACGTAATCGCGCGCATCGTCGGCGACCACATGTCGAAGACGCTCGGCCAGACCCTGGTGATCGAAAACGTGGTGGGTGCCGGCGGCACCACCGGCATCACGCGGGCCAAGCGCGCCAAGAACGACGGCTACACCATCGCCATGGGCCATCTGGGCACACAGGCCGCGGCGCCGTCGCTCTATCCCAATCTGCAATACGATCCGGTCGCAGACTTCGAACCGATCGGCATGGCGGCAGGCACGCCCATCCTGATCCTGGCCAAGAAGGACTTTCCGGCGAAGGATCTGAAAGAGTTCGTCGAGTACGTGAAGAAGAACGAAAAGGCGCTCAACATGGCGCATGCCGGCGTGGGCTCGGTGTCGTTCACGACCTGCCTGCTGCTCAACCACATCCTGAAGGTGAAGCCGACCTCGATCCCATTCCAGGGAACGGGCCCCTCGATGAACGCGCTGATCGGCGGCCAGGTCGATTATATGTGCGACCAGATCGTCAACGCGGTGCCGCAAGTTCAGGGCGGCACCATCAAGGCCTATGCGATCGGCACCGAGACGCGCAATCCGTCGCTGCCGAACGTCCCGACCTCGAAGGAAGCCGGTCTGCCGGACTTCCAGGCGTCGGCGTGGAACGCGCTGATCGCGCCCAAGGACACGCCGAAGCCGATCATGGACAAGCTTTCGGCAGCGCTCGACAAGGCGCTCGACGATGAGCCCACCCGCAAGCGGCTCCTGGAACTCGGCAGCGATATTCCGGGCAAGGATCGGCGCGGCGGAGCGGCCCTGATGACGCTGGTGAAGAGCGAAATCGCCAAGTGGACCCCGGTCATCAAGGCGGCGGGGCCGGCCAACTAGGGTCCGATCCGTTGGGCTGCTGAGATTGTGCACAAATCGGCCTTGGGGCGGCGCAAGCCGCCCCTTTGCGTTGGTGCGATTATATAGGGGTGGTAGTCGGCTTCGCGGCGAGGGGCTCCGGCGCTAATCTGCTGGCCTTGAGTCGCGCGCAAATTGGACGGGCCCATGCGGCAATACCTCGAACTGATGGAACATGTGCTTGCCGAGGGGGTCGAGAAGCGCGACCGCACCGGCACCGGCACGATGTCCGTGTTCGGCCATCAGATGCGCTTCGATCTCGCCAAGGGCTTTCCGCTCACCACCACCAAGAAGCTGCACGTCAAGTCGATCGTGCACGAACTGCTCTGGTTCCTGGCCGGCGACACCAACGTCAAATACCTCAACGACAACGGCGTCCGCATCTGGGACGAATGGGCCGACGAACACGGTGACTTGGGTCCGGTCTACGGCCGGCAATGGCGCTCATGGCCGGCGCAGGATGGCCGCGCCATCGACCAGGTCGCCAATGTGGTGGACATGATCCGCCGCAACCCGGACTCCCGGCGGCTGATCGTCACCGCGTGGAATCCGGCCGATGTCGACAGGATGGCGCTGCCGCCGTGCCATTGCCTGTTTCAGTTCTATGTCGCCCGCGGCCGGCTGTCGTGTCAGCTCTATCAGCGCTCCGCCGACATCTTCCTCGGGGTGCCGTTCAACATCGCGTCCTATGCCTTGCTCACCATGATGGTGGCGCAGGTGACCGGATTGCAGCCCGGCGAGTTCATCCACACGTTCGGCGATGCGCACCTCTATCTCAACCATATCGAGCAGGCGAACCTGCAGTTGTCGCGCGCGCCCAAGGCGTTGCCGGTTATGCGCATCAATCCGGCGGTGAAGGCTATCTTCGCCTTCCGCTACGAGGATTTTGCGCTCGAATCCTATGAGCCGCACCCGCACATCAAGGCCGAGGTGGCGGTGTGACCGACGCACCGCCGCGGCGGTTTTCGATCGTTCTGCTTGCCGCCATCGCCGACAACGGCGTGATCGGACGCGACAACGGGCTGCCGTTCCGTCAGCGCTCCGATCTCCAGCGCTTCAAGTCGCTCACCATGGGCAAGCCGGTGCTGATGGGCCGCAAGACCTACCTTTCGATCGGCAAGCCGCTGCCCGGCCGCACCAACATCGTGGTGAGCCGTGACGCGGGCTTTGCGCCGGCGGGGGTGGTCATCGCCCGCAGCCTTGACGCGGCGCTGGCTGCGGCGCGCGACGATGCGGACAAACGCGGCGCGGGTGAGATCGTCGTGATCGGCGGCACGGACATTTTCGCGCAGACCATGCCTCTTGCCGACCGCATGGAGATTACCCATGTCCATGCGAGCCCGGCGGGGGACACCTACTTTCCGCCGATCGATGCGACACAGTGGCGCGCCGCCACGCGCAGCGATCATCCGCCCGGGCCACAGGACGAGGCCGCTTTCAGCTACGTTACCTACGAACGGGTTTGAATCGAAACCGATGGTAAAGCCGGGTCTCGACAGCACATTGTCCCATCGCTGCGCCGTGCGTTGTAAGGCGCGGACGGCTCCAATATAACCTCACCAGAACAACGGACCGCCGGCGTGTCGCCGGCCGCCGAGGAGAGTTTTCATGCCATGGAGCAATCAGGGCGGCGGGCCCTGGGGATCGGGCGGATCAAAGGGCCCCTGGGGTTCTGGACCGCAATCGTCCGGCCCGACGCCGCCTGACCTGGAAGATTTGCTGCGCCGCAGCCAGGACAAGCTGCGGAGCGTGCTACCGGGCGGCAACATGGGCGGCCGGGGCTTCGCGTTGATCGCGCTCGGCGCGATCGTGCTGTGGGGCGTTTCCGGTTTTTTCCGGGTTGAGCCCGACGAGGTTGGCGTGGTGATGCGCTTCGGCAAGCACATCCGCGAGGTCCAGCCGGGCCTCAACTATCATCTGCCATACCCGGTCGAGACCGTGCTGACGCCCAAGGCTTTGCAGGTTCGCAAGATCGACGTCGGCATGCGCATCGTCGACGACCTTCGCCGTGGCACGACCGTGCGCGATGTCCCTGAGGAAAGCCTGATGCTCACCGGCGACGAGAACATCGTCGATGTTGATTTCTCGGTGCTGTGGCGGATTAAACCGAACGGCGTCGGCGAATATTTGTTTAACATTCAGAACCCCGAAGGCACCGTGAAGGCGGTGGCGGAAAGCGCCATGCGCGAGGTGATCGGCCGCTCCGACATTCAGCCAATCCTCACCGGCGCCCGTCAGGGCATCGAGTTGGGCGTGCAGGAACTGATGCAGAAGACGCTCGATCAGTATGGCGCGGGCATCCTTGTGCAGCAGGTGCAGTTGCAGAAGGTCGATCCGCCGGCACAGGTCATCGATTCCTTCCGCGACGTGCAGGCGGCACGCGCCGATCTAGAGCGTGCGCAGAACGAGGCGCAAACCTACGCCAACCGGGTGGTCCCCGAGGCAAGAGGCCGCGCGGCGCAAATTCTCCAGGGCGCCGACGCCTACAAGTCGCAGACCGTCGCCGAAGCGACCGGTCAGACGTCGCGTTTCACGAAGATTTACGACGAATACAAGAAGGCGCCCGAAGTGACGCGCAAGCGCATGTACCTCGAGACCATGGAACGGGTCATGGGCGGCACCGACAAGATCATCCTCGACTCCAGCCAGTCCGGCTCCGGGGTCGTGCCTTATCTTCCGCTCAATGAGTTGCGACGGCCGGCAACACCTGCGCAGCCGCAGGCTGGAGGTGCGCGATGAGAGTTGGAATCGCAGGGGGCGTCGCCCTCATCCTCATGCTCGCCGCGCTGGTGCTCGGCTATTCTTCGCTGTTCACTGTCTACCAGACGCAGCAGGCGCTGGTGGTCCGGCTGGGCCAGCCGGTCCGTGTCGTGACCGAGCCCGGTCTCAACTTCAAAGCTCCGCTGATCGACAACGTGATCGGCATCGACAAGCGCATCCTCGATCTGGAAAACCCGGCGCAGGAGGTGATCGCCTCGGACCAGAAGCGGTTGGTGGTCGATGCCTTCGCGCGCTACCGCATCCAGGAGCCGCTGCGCTTCTACCAGACCGTCAACACCATCCAGGGCGCCAACTCGCAGCTCTCGATTCTGCTCAACGCCGCCATCCGGCGCGTGCTGGGCGAGGCCACGCTCACTCATGTGGTGCGCGACGAACGCAGCCAGCTGATGGCTCGCGTGCGCGAGCAACTCGACAAGGAGGCGCAGGTCTACGGCATCTCCGTGGTGGATGTCCGAATTCGCCGCGCCGATCTGCCTGAGCAGAACAGCCAGGCGGTGTACCAGCGGATGCAGACCGAGCGTCAGCGCGAGGCCGCCGAGTTCCGCGCCCAGGGCAGCCAGAAGTCGCAGGAAATCCGCTCCAAGGCCGACCGCGACGTGACCGTGCTTGTCGCCGAAGCCACATCCAAGTCGGAGCAGGTTCGCGGCGAAGGCGACGGCGAGCGCAACCGCATCTTCGCCGAGGCGTTCGGCAAGGACGTCGACTTTTTCACCTTCTATCGGTCGATGCAGGCCTATGAGGCGGGAATGCGTCACGGCGACACACGCATGGTGCTGTCGCCGGATTCGGAGTTCTTCCGCTATTTCGTCGATCCATCGGGCAAGGCGCGCGAAGGCGGCCGGCCTTTGGCGGCGCCGGCAGGCTCACCGCTCACCCCGCGGTAATGGCGATGGTGGCAGGATAGCGGGGTAAGCGGTTGGCGGGAATGTCCGACTTTGTGGTCGCTATCGGCCTGGTGCTGGCGATCGAGGGGATTCTGTTTGCGGCCTTTCCCGGACCGCTGAAGCGGGCGATGAACCACGTCAACGAAACCCCGGACAGCGCGTTGCGCTTGATCGGCATCGGCTCGGCGATCGGAGGCGTGGTGCAGGTCTGGTTGATCCGGGGTTGACGCAGGTGGGGCCGTTTTTCCGCCCCAATCAACCGGCTCTGTCGTTGTGGCTAAGTGACGATGGCGGGTCTAGGCCGCAGTACAGGTCCCTTGCGTCCGTTCCGGCGTGGATGCACTGTCCTTGCAACAGCATTTCCAGGAGAATTGACGGCCATGGCCCGCCTGCTCGCAAATATCGCGCACGTCATTCGGCAACCGGCATTGTCCGCGATCGCCGCCGTTGTCCTCGCGCTGCCGACGATCGCAACGCCCACGTTCGCACGCGGGCCTGAGAATATCGCCGATGTTGCCGAGAAGGTGATCGACGCGGTGGTCAACATTTCGACCTCGCAGAAGGTCCAGGCTTCGGCGAGGGGCGGCAACGCGCCGCAAGCGACGCCGCAATTGCCGCCGGGCTCGCCGTTCGAGGAATTCTTCGAGGAGTTCTTCAAGAACCGCCGTGGCCAGGGCGGCGAAGACCAAGCGCCCAACCGCGCGCCGCGCCGCGTCAACTCTCTGGGTTCGGGCTTTATTGTTGACGCGTCGGGCGTCGTCATTACCAACAATCACGTGATCGCGGATGCCGACGAAATCACTGTCATCCTCACCGACGGCACGCGGCTCAAAGCCGACGTCGTCGGCCGCGACACCAAGACCGATCTCGCAGTGCTGCGCGTCAAGCCGACCAAGCCGCTGAAGGCGGTCAAGTTCGGCGACTCCGACAAGGTCAGGCTCGGCGAATGGGTCATCGCCATCGGCAATCCGTTCAGCCTCGGCGGTTCGGTCACCGCGGGCATTGTGTCGGCGCGCAACCGTGACATCAATTCGGGTCCGTACGACAACTACATCCAGACCGACGCCGCCATCAATCGCGGCAACTCGGGCGGGCCGCTGTTCAATCTCGACGGCGATGTGATCGGCGTGAACACCGCGATCATCTCGCCCTCCGGCGGCTCGATCGGCATCGGCTTCGCGGTGCCTTCGAAGGTCGTCCAGAACGTCACGGCCTCGCTCCAGCAGTTCGGCGAAATCCGCCGCGGCTGGCTCGGCGTGAAAATTCAACAGGTCACCGACGAGATCGCCGAGAGCCTCAGTCTCAAGCCGGTGCGCGGCGCGCTGGTGGCCGGCATCGACGACAAGGGCCCGGCGAAGCCGGCGGGCATCGAGGCCGGCGACGTGATCGTCAAGTTCGACGGCAAGGAAATCAAGGAAATGCGCGATCTGCCGCGCATCGTGGCCGACACGGCGGTGGGCCAGGATGTCGAGGTGATCATTGTCCGCAAGGGCAAGGAAGAAAAGAAGATCGTGAAACTCGGCAGGCTCGACGACGCCGAGAAGCCGGTGAAGGCTTCCGCCACCCCGAGCGCGCCCGAGGAAAAGTCGGTCTTGCAGAAGTCGCTGGGTCTGCAGCTTTCCGGCATGAACGACGAGCTGCGCAAGAAGTACAAGATCAAGGATGCGGTGAAGGGCGTGGTGATCACCGGCATCGACGCGGCATCGGTCGCCGCCGACAAGCGGCTCACCGCGGGAAGTACCATTGTTGCCATTGAGCAGGAGCAGATAAACGCCCCGGCTGATGTGCAGAAGAAGGTCGATGCGCTGAAGAAGGCGGGCAAGAAGACGGCGCTTCTGCTGGTGGCGACCGCCGAGGGCGATAATCTGTTCGTGGCGCTGCCGATCGAGTGATCTCGGCCACCGGACCAAATTGAAAGGGCGGCCGCAGGGCCGCCCTTTCTTTTTATGGCTCATCAGGAAAACGAGTGGGTGAATCTGATGGGGAATGCGGCCTGAAGGCCTATGGATACTGGGTTTTCGGGGTTTCGTAAGGCGGTTGAATTGGGCATCATTTCCCGATGGCCAACTCATCGAAGCGACAGC
>JAPLPD010000306.1 GCA_026400395.1 Alphaproteobacteria bacterium
CAACAACAAGATCCGCGTCATCCAGCGGCGCGCCTACGGTCTACGCGACCAGGAATATCTGCGGCTCAAGGTGCTCACATGCATGCTCCCAGCGCTCTGAAGTTGCTGAAAACACCCACTCGTTTTCCTGAAGACCCAAAGAAAAAGGGCCGAGGCGATGTGCGCTCCGGCCCTCTTTCATCTTCGCTGCCGATCCATGAGCGGCAGAGTCCTCGTCGCATCGGAGTTGCGGGCGGCATCAGTGCTCGCGCGTCTGGATGGAGTCTTGGATCGCAGCTTCGTGATACCAACTGCCGCTCAGCGCGGCGCTGGCAACGAGCCGCAGATCGGTCGCCGGCTTCGGCTGTTCACGGCGGTCCGCGACGCTCCGGCGCCCGCCGATGGGAAACTGGTATATCGTGGCCGACGTCTGGGTGACGTTCGTCGTCATAACTTGCATCTCCTTTCGTGTTCGCGCGCTAGACTCGTGTCTCTCGCGTGGGAGGAGTCACATAGGTGTTCGAATTTGACTTTGCACGCGGTTTGCGCGTTACGCTCCAATAAAAGCAGCGAATTGCCGACATTACGTGCAGTGCGAAGTTTGCGCATTTGTTCAGCAGCTTGGCGAAAGCTGTCTGGACGTTCCATTTCCGAGACGCGGTCATTCCCCCGTCAAAAATGGTGCGGCGCACGCGCGTCGGCCATGCAAAGCAGCAAGCTGAAGGTTTCTTGTTCGGCAGCGCCGGGCACCGGGCCGATTGGCATGCTTGATGCTTGAAAGCTGTCGGCATCGGTCGGCCAAGCGCGTGCTTGGCGGCCAGGGCCGGGACAGGATTTATCGAATCTCAATCGAGAGGGTCGCAATGGCAAAGTACAAGCTCGAATACATCTGGCTGGATGGATACACCCCCGTACCCAATCTGCGTGGCAAGACGCAGATCAAGGAATTCGAGAGTTTCCCGACGCTGGAACAGCTTCCGCTGTGGGGCTTCGATGGAAGCTCCACAATGCAGGCCGAAGGCCGCAGCTCTGACTGCGTGCTGAAGCCGGTCGCGGTCTATCCGGACGGCGCCCGCACCAACGGCGCTCTGGTGATGTGCGAAGTGATGATGCCGGATGGCGTCACCCCGCATTCGACGAACAAGCGCGCCACCATTCTCGACGACGCGGGCGCCTGGTTCGGCTTCGAGCATGAATACTTTATGTACAAGGACGGCCGTCCGCTCGGCTTTCCAGCTGCTGGCTATCCCGCTCCGCAGGGCCCGTACTACACCGGCGTCGGCTACAGCAACGTCGGTTCGGTTGCGCGTGAGATCGTCGAGAAGCATCTCGACCTATGCCTGTTCGCTGGTATCAACCACGAAGGCATCAACGCCGAAGTGGCGAAGGGCGAGTGGGAATTCCAGATTTTCGGAAAGGGCTCGAAAAAAGCCGCCGACGAAATGTGGATGGCCCGCTACCTGTTGCAGCGGTTGACCGAGAGCTACGGCATCGACATCGAGTATCACTGCAAGCCGCTCGGCGACACCGACTGGAACGGCTCGGGCATGCATGCCAACTTCTCGACCGAGTATATGCGCACGGTCGGTGGCAAGGCGTATTTCGAAGCCATGATGAAGGCATTCGAAAAGAACCTCATGGACCACATCACGGTCTATGGCCCGGACAACGACAAGCGTTTGACCGGCAAGCACGAGACGGCTCCGTGGAACAAGTTCAGCTACGGTGTGGCTGATCGCGGTGCTTCGGTCCGAGTGCCGCACTCCTTCGTCAAGGGCGATGCCTACAAGGGCTATCTGGAAGACCGCCGCCCGAACTCGCAAGGCGACCCCTACGCCATCGCTTCTCAGATCCTGAAGACGATCGCGGAGGTCCCGACCGCGAAGGCCAGCGCCGCCGCTTGATTGGGCGACGAGCCGTTCGATCAAAGAAAAAGGGCGCTCCGAAAGGAGCGCCCTTTGACGTTGCGGCAAACCGAACCGGTCAGGCCGAGTAGTACATTTCGTACTCGACCGGATGCGGGGTGTGTTCGAAGCGAATGACTTCGCCCATCTTCAGCTCGATGTAGCTGTCGATGAAGTCGTCGTCGAAGACGCCGCCGTTCTTGAGGAAGCCGCGGTCCTTGTCGAGGTTTTCGAGCGCCTCGCGCAAGCTGCCGCACACGGTCGGAATTTTCTTCAGCTCCTTCGGCGGCAGATCGTAGAGA
>JAPLPD010000135.1 GCA_026400395.1 Alphaproteobacteria bacterium
AACGCCCCCGCCGAAGAAAAGCAGCCGCTGCCCCACACGGTCGAGTTCTTCACCGCGGCCGCGCCGCCGCCGGAATCCGTGCTCGCGGCCATGAAGGAGGCGGGCTTCAACGTCACACACGTCTACGGCCTCACGGAAACCTATGGGCCGGCGACGACCAACGAATGGAATTCCGCCTGGGACAAGCTGCCGCTCGCCGAGCAGGCCGCCAAGAAGGCGCGCCAAGGCGTGCGCTACGTTCCGCTCGAAGCGCTCGATGTGCTGGACCCCGATACGCTACGGCCGGTGCCACGCGATGGTGAGACGATCGGTGAGGTGATGTTCCGCGGCAACGTGGTGATGAAGGGTTATCTGAAGAACAAGCCCTCGACCGATGCCGCGTTCGCCGGCGGCTGGTTCCATTCCGGCGATCTGGGCGTCATGCACCCGGACGGCTACATCCAGATCAAGGACCGCTCCAAGGACATCATCATTTCCGGCGGCGAGAACATGTCATCCATCGAAGTGGAAGAGGCCCTCTACAAGCATCCCGCGGTGCAGGCTGCCGCGGTGGTGGCCAAAGCTGACGAGAAATGGGGCGAGGCGCCCTGCGCTTTTGTCGAACTGAAGCCTGGGAAGACCGCGACCGCCGCGGAGTTGATCGCTTGGTGCAAGGCAAATATTGCGGGCTACAAGGTGCCGCGCCACGTGGTGTTCGCGGAATTGCCAAAGACCAGCACGGGCAAGATTCAGAAATTCAAATTGCGGGAAATGGCGAAGGCGGTGTGAGTCACCGCTGATCGCCTGATCAGCGAACGCTGTTGTCGAAATCCAGCGAACTCGGAGGCGACAGCATACGGTTCATGTGCTGACGCGATGCGCTGGAGTTGTCCGGACCGAGACCAGGCGCAAACACCGAACCGCAACCGGACGAAGGCCCCTGCGTCCCACCAAGCTGCAGCTTGCCCCCGGCGAACGGGGTCTCGTACAGACCGGTGCCGCCGGCTGCTCCGCCGCTGCCGTCCTTGCGGAAGCTCTTCGCCTGCTCTTCGAGGTCGAACTTGGGGACAGCGTACTGGCCCGCCGCATCCTTGTTCTCTACCGTGAATGCGTGCGCCGCGGGGGCTACAGCCGCCCACAGACAGGCTCCAACCAGAAGTCGCGAAAAGCCAACCCGCATAAGNNNAGTCCGTGGTAAGACGTCGGCCCTCCGCCGTCAACGCCACCGCGATTTCGGGCCACATTCCAACCTCGAAGGTTCATTCCGGCCGGGGTTGGCGGCCGATGCTGGTAAGCCTCTACCTCAGAATTTCATCAAATCCGCGGCAACGGTCACCGGCCCGCTGTAGGTGGCTTTCACCTTGTCCGCGTATTGCTTGCCGGCGCCGTTCACCGACAGATGGCTCAGAACCACTGATTTGACGCCGGCTTTGGTTGCCAGCTTGGCGACCTCCTGGGGCGTCAGATGCTCGTCAGTGATGTGCTTGGACCAGGCTTCTTGGGCCTCGGGCGACATCTTCTGCCAGCTCCCGTTGTCGATGCGGCGCTGCTTGACCTCGTCGAAATCGACTGTCTCGCACACCAGCACATCAGCGCCCTTGGCCAGTTCCTCCACGGCAGCGCTTGGTCCGGTATCCCCGGAGAACACCACCACCCTGCCCGGGGTCTCAAACCGGTACGAATACGACTTGTGCTGAGCCGCATAGGCGCTGCCGGGCGGAAAGTTATAATGGCTGTTCTCGACAGCAATCACCGTGATGTTCTTGTCCTGAAAGATCGTGCCGGTGCCGACTTCATGCGCGATGAACATGTCGCGCAGCGGCGTGACCTTGCCTTCGCTCGAACGGATTTCCGCATTCACCGACAGGTACTGGATGGCGCCCTCGATCACGCGGCGGGTTCCTGGCGGGCCATAAATGTGCGTCGGTTGCTGGCGGTTGTACTCCCATTGAGCGTTGAGCATCGACGCCAGGCCGACCATATGGTCGCTGTGGTGGTGCGTTATGAAGATCGTTCCGATCTTGAGGAAATCAACGTCAGCCTGCACAAGCCGCCGCGTTACCCCGTCGCCGGCGTCGATCAGGTAATCCGTCCCGTTGACGCTGAGAACATTCGATGCCTGCGCCCGGTCTTTGCGCGGCATAGGCCCCGCGGTCGTGCCGAGCGTGACCAACGTCGTTTCGGCATAGGCCGCTTTGCCTTGCGGCTCACCGCTTTGCGCAACCGCCGGCAATGACTGAAGCAGCGTTGCGCTGACGAGCACAACGCTCAAGCGCACCGCAAGATGCAGGTCAATCGTCATGATGCCGTCTCCTGTCGCCGTTGTCTCGGCGCGCTCCCAGGGCGAGCATACATACTCGTCGCGGCGAAGTTAGCAGGCTGACTTGATCCTAACCGTCCCGTCGCCGGCAAAAATTCTAGCGCAGTTCGCCGCATTGCACTGCAATTCGGGGTGACTTAGCCTTTCTTAAACAAGGGGACGCCAATGAGGCCGCTATTCCGGTTTGTAACCGCCACTCCACTTGCTTGGGCGCTTTGCATCGGAGGTGGGACGCCGGCGCCGGCGGCCGAAAGCTATGCAGGCAAGACCATCGAGTTGCTCGTCGGCGCGCCGCCCGGCGGCGGCTACGACATCTACGCCCGGGCCGTGGCGAAGCATTTCGGCCGCAACATTCCCGGCGAGCCGACCATCGTCGTCAAGAACATGCCCGGCGCAGGCTCCGCCAAGGCCGCGCAATACATCTCCACCATCGCCCCGAAGGACGGCACCTCGATTGCCGGCATCATGCCGGGCGCAATAATGGGCCCGCTGATCGACGACCGCACCGCGCCGATGTTCGACCCGACCAAGGTTCGCTACGTTGGCACCGCCAACAGCGGCACGCGCGTTTGCGTCACCCTGAAGAGCGGCAAGATCCAGACCTTCGCCGATGCGCAGAAGGTGAAGGCCAAGTTCGGCGGCAGTTCACCGAACGACTCGACTTTCGAATATGGCTATCTGCACAAGCACACCGCGGGCGCACTTTGGGACGTCGTGCCGGGCTATCGCGGCACGGCGGAAATGGCGCTTGCCATGGAACGCGGCGAGATCGATGGCGTCTGCGGCTGGGACTGGTCGAGCTTCCGTTCGCAGAAGCCGGATTGGCTTCGTGACAACAAGGCCAACATGCTGATGCAGGTCAGCATCGATCCGCATCCGCTGTTGACCAAGATGGGCGTGCCGAATGTGTTCGATTTTGTGAAAGGCGAAGACGACCGCAAGGTGGTCGAACTGATCGTCAGCCAAACCGTGTTCCACCGCTCCTACATCGCGCCGCCGGACACACCGCCGGCACTGCTCGAGACGCTGCGGGCGGCGTTCGACAAGACCGTCGCCGATCCGGCATTCCTCGCGGACGCAGAAAAACTCGGCATCGACATCGAACCGTTGTCCGGCGCCAAGGTGCAGGACGTCGTCAGCAAGCTCTACGCGACACCGCCCGCGATTGTGGATCGTGCCCGGAAGGCGATCCGACCGGATTGAGCCCAGTTTCGCGACGCTTTTCGCCTCTTATGCCTCCGAACACTAGCGCTACCAACACCGCGAACGCGGCGCGTAATACGAATAACATTCTGATTTATTTAGAACATTTATATTTACAGACTATCTAACGATATATCTTGAAATCCATCCTTATTCGATCTATCTAAAGATATATCTCAATATCAAAAGGAGAAAATTGAGATGTTTGGAATGAGGCATTGCGGATCCCACTTCGACGACCGCCACGCCATCGGGCGGCAAGGACGCGGCGGCGGTCACCACCGGCACGGCGGCCACGGCGGCGGACGCCACGGCATGCGAGGTGGCGGTGGCGGCGACATGATGCGCGCAGGGCGCCTGCTGGCGCAGGGCGACCTTCGCCTGCTCGCGCTCGCGCTGATCGCAGAGCAGCCGCGCCATGGCTACGAGATCATCAGGGTGCTGGAGGACATGACCGGCGGCTGGTACGCGCCAAGCCCGGGCATTGTCTATCCCACGTTGACCTATCTCGAAGAGACCGGTCACGTTACCGGCCAGGCCGATGGCGCAAAGAAGCTTTACACCATCACCGACGAAGGCCGCGTCTATCTCGAAGCGAACCGCGCGTTCGTCGATGCGGTGCTGGAGCGGCTCGACGCGGTCGGCGAGCGGATGCGCGCGAGCAACCGCGACGAAGATGACGAAGGCCGGCGCGGTCCGCGGGTGCCACGGCTGGTTCGCGCCGCTCTGGAAAATCTGCGCGATGTCGCGGCCGAACGGCTCAAGGACAACGGCGACACCGAAGCCAAACTGGTCGAAGTGCTGGCCCGCGCCGCCGCTGAACTGAAGAAGGTTTAGGCGCCGGCGGGCGGCCTAACGCGCCACGATCTGGGCGCCGCCGATGGCGAGCGCGGCGCCTGTGGGCGGCGCGCCGCCGCCGCGATCAATCACCGCCACCTCGACGTCGGCGGAATCACTCGACGAGCGGCCGAGCGCACGCGACACGTCGAACTGGTAGCTCTGACCATTCCCTGTGATCGAGATGCGTCCGACCTCGGCGGCGGAGCCACCGGCAGGCCGCACCCGCACCACCGCGCCAAGCTGACCGGCCTGCGGCCTGCGGGTCACCGCGATGTTCAATTCGAGCATGACAATGCGTGAGCCTTTCGCCCCCTCCGGTACGTGCACCGAAATGCGGGCCGGCGCATCGGCGGTGGCCGTGCCGCCCGCGGTCGCGAGCCCGGAAAGGGCGACGATCCACAACAGCAACACCAGCAGAGGAAGCGCGCATAACAGCACCCGGCGTGGCGCAAAATGAGAATTCGGCTTCAACCTTGGCTGCTCAACCGCGCTCATAGAATCACAACCTCGACACGGCGAGACCGGATGTTGCTGACGTTGCTCTCGCTGTTGGCGCAATGCGGCAGGAGTTGCACGGTCAGCCGGTCGGAACGCAGGCTGCGCGGATGCTCCATGCGGGCGAGCGCCTGGGTGAGATCGATATACACCGACGTGCCGGCGGCTATCTTCTCGGCGGCGCCCAGGTGTTCGGCATGTTCACTGCCTGCGGATTCCCGTGATTGCGGACAGTGATTCCGATCGATCCCGGACACGATTCCTGTGATCTCGGACAGCGGCTCCCATCGACGGCTTCATGGGGTCACGATGACTGCTTGTCGTCAAGGCCGGCGCGCTTGGCGGTAGC
>JAPLPD010000285.1 GCA_026400395.1 Alphaproteobacteria bacterium
GCGAACTGCAGGCCGAACGCCGACAATTCGTCCGGAAAGCCGAACTCGCCGGCCTTCGGGAACACGTCGCAGATGTGCGCGGTCGAGGCGCCGGGCTTGATGCGGGCGATGGCGTTGTCGAGCCATTCGCGTGCCTTCTTGTAGGCGTCATGCTGCGCCGGTGTCGCGCGGCCGACGTTGAAGGTGCGGTAGTAGCAGGTGCGGTATCCCATGAAGCTTTGCAGGATATCGAAGAACGCCTGGTCGCCCGGCCGGATCATGCGGTCGGTGAAGTTGTGCGGATGCGGGTTGCAGCGCTCACCGGAGATCGCGTTGACCGCTTCGACGTCGTCGGAACCGTGGGTGTAGAGGAACTTGTTCACCTCGGCGACGATGTCGTTCTCGCGCACGCCCGGCCGCAGCTGCTCGTTGATGAGGTGATAGGCGCCATCGACCATCGCTGCGGCGCGGTTGAGCAGCGCGATCTCGTCGGACGATTTGACCTCGCGCGCGCTGAGCATCACCTGCTGGGCGTCCTGGATCGTCAGCCCGGCCTTTTGCAGTTCGAACATCATCGGTGGCTCGATGATGTCGACGCCGATCGGCATTTTGGCGACACCGGCGGCTTTCAGGATCGAGGCCATCTCCTCGGCGTGATGCTTCATCAGCCCGAACTTGGGATCGACAGTGCCGCGCAGGCCGACGAGGCCCGCCTTGCAGTCCTCCGGCCGAAGCCACGGCGAATAGAGCTTGTGATGGACGGCGGCCGAACCGAAGTCCCACAGGATCGGATCCTGACCGCGGATCAGCAGGGTCCAGCGCGAAAGCTTATCGCGGGCCCATTCGCCGATCTTGGTCGAGGTGACGTAGCGGATGTTGTTGTCGTCGAACAACAAGAGCGCGCCGAGTTCGGATTTCTCCAGCGCGGCGTGAGCGCGGGCGAGGCGATAGCGCTGTAGCCTGCGGTAGTCGACGCGCTCCTCGAAATCGACGCCCATGGTGCCGAGCACCGGCAGATGGCGCCCCCAGTTGTAGCGCGGGTTGATGTCCTCGGCGCTGATCTTGCGCGGCTCGCGCTTGGTGATGTCGTCCATGGGGGGCTCCTTGGAATTCTCGATATTGGTTGGGGCCTGCGGCCCGGCGGCGTGGCTGATTATAGGGACTTATCTCATATTCCGCGACGTGGGGAGAGCGGAACTACCATGGCCATTCGATCCGCGCGAGGACATGCTAGGCGGCGGCCTGTCTGGCCCGCAGTCCTTTTACGAGCGCCTCGACGTCGGCGCGTATTTTCGGTCCGTGCGTCCGCATTTCGGTGAACTCGGCCTCGGTTATGAGGTCGGACAGGCCGCGCTTGAAACTCGGCCATTGCTGGACCATCGCCCACCATTGGTTGATGCGCGGGCGATTGGCGGTCCAGGCTTCCAGCAGGCCCAGATAGGACAGCCGCGCCACGAACGGCATCAGGTTGATATCGGCGAGCGTCGGTTTGTCGCCGAGCAGCCACGGCCCGCGTTCGGCCAGGGTCGGCTCCATCAGCTTGAACGCCCGCTCGTAGGCGGCAATGGCGTGCAGGACGAACGGCGACTGGACGCCGTGCTCGTAGGTCGACCGGAAACGGTCGGTCCGGCGCGGATCGCCGACGTTGGCGAAGCGCCGCTCGCGCATCTCCGGCGCCATCGCTCTCATCCGCTCGCGGAACATGGCCGAGAAGCTGAGTTCGGTGACGCCATCGAACAAGCCCTCATCGACGAACTTGCTCCACAGCCGCATGCGGGCGCGTTCGGCCGGTTGCTTTGGCATCAGTGGTGGCTCGGGGAAGGTGTCGTCGATGTATTCGCAGATCAGCGTGGATTCGATCACCGGGACGCCGTCATGCACCAGCGTCGGCACCACGCCCTTCGGATTCATCGCGAGGTATTGCGGGTCGTACTGCTCGCTTTTGAACAGATCGACCCGGATCGCCTCCCAGGTCAGGCCCTTCTCGACCAGCGTGATGCGGACCTTCTGGCAGCACACCGAATTGCCGAAGTCGTAGAGGGTGAGCATGGGGTGGCCTCGGGTTTGACGGTACCGGGACCGTATGCGATGGCGCGCTGTCCGTCATCCACGCGTTGAACCGTTTTGCGTCCGAACACGACCAACGAATTGGCGGTACGCACGGCCGCCCGATTTTTATTCGACCCCGGGGATTTCCATGCGCTCCATGCCGTTTCTGATCGCCGCCTGCCTGTTTGCCGCATTTGCCGCGCCATTGGCCCAGGCCCAGAATGGCCCGAACCCGGAAATATGCGCCGCTGACGATTCAAGCTCGTATTCGCCCGAGCAGCGCATCGCCGCCTGCACGGCACTGATCGATAGCTCCGAAGAGCGGCCGGTGCACCGGGCGGTGGCGCTGGTCAATCGCGGATCGGCCTATTGGTACATCGACAAGATGAAACTCGCCTTCGCTGATCTGGACCGGGCGATTGCGCTCGACCCGAACAACGCCCGCGCCTTCCGCGAGCGTTCGGTCGCGTTTCGTAGCGCCGGCCGCCTCGACCGCGCCATCGCCGACGCCAACGAGGCGATCCGGCTCGATCCCAACGGCGCTCAAGCCTTCGATGTCCGGGGCAACGCGTTCAACAACAACCGGCAGTACGACCGCGCCATCGAGGATTACAACGAGGCGATCCGGTTGGATTCGAAATTCGCGCAGGCATGGCGGGACCGCGGCGTCGCCCACTATTTCAAGAAGGACTACGCGAACGCGATCAAGGATTACGATGAAGCGATCAAGCTCGAGCCCACCAACAGTCGCGTCTTCACCAATCGCGGCGCGGCCTACAAGAAGATGGGACGCAACGATCGAGCAATAGCCGACGAGAGCGAAGCGATCCGTCTCGATCCGAGGCGGCCGGAGTATTTCGACAATCGCGGCCTCTCTTATGCCGCCAACGCCGACTACGACCGCGCCATCGCCGACTACAACGAAGCGATCCGGATTTTGCCGCAGGCGAATTTCCTCACCAATCGCGGCGACGCCTACAACCTGAAGGGCGATTTTGACCGCGCCATTGCCGACTACGATCGCGCGCTGCAACTCAATCCGGGGTTCTATCTGGCCTACAACAATCGCGGCGCGGCGTTCCGCCGGAAGGGCGATCTCGACCGCGCCATCGCCGACTACGAACAGGTGATACGCATCAACCCGCAGATGGACACCGCCGCCGAGAACCTGGCGGCCCTCCGCCAGGAGCGCGATCGGCGCGGCTCTCTGACCGAGCGCTTGGGGCCGACCTTCAGTTGCAAGACGGCCAAACGCGCGGTCGAGAAGGCGATCTGCTCGGACCCGGACCTGGCGCGGCTCGACCGCCAGATCGACGACGCCTACATGGCCGCGCTGGCCCGGCGCGACCGCAAGACCCTGGAAAGCCTGCGCGATGACCAGCGCGAATTCATCGGCGCCCGCAACAAGTCCTTCGGGCGGGCCGACTACAATCTCAGGCGCGCGATGGAGCAGCGGTTGTTCGCGCTGCGTGGACTGATCGCCAACAACTAGGTCGCGGCGGTAACCGGCGCGGACTCTGCGTCTTCCGGCCGCAGCGGGCTCGCCGAAGGTGGGCCAATTCACAATGGGCGGCGCGGCATCGTGATCCACGGCTTTTGCAAAGTCGCGAGGGGGCGGCCGCGAAACAAATGTTGCAATGCGGCGACAAAAATGCTGCACTGCGGTAGTTGATAGTCGAGGGTACGGCTATGGCGACTGCAAAGTTCTTTCGGCGGCAAGCGGCACGGTGCGTTGCGCTGGCGAAGCAGACTCACGATGACGAAGGCCGCGAGCGGTATCTGCGGCTCGGCCAGATGTACCAGAAACTGGCCGAAACCGAGGACCGGGCTACGGCTGGCGCCGACATGAAGCCCGCGGCCTGAAGTCTAGGCGACCTTCTTTCCCCACAGCCGCTGCGAAGCGATGTCGGCGCCCTGGCGGATCGCCGCCAACTTGAGCCACACCACCGGCTCGATCACCCATTCGCGCTTCGTGAACGTGCCGAAACCGCAATCGGTTGATGCGATCACTCGCTCGCGGTCGCCGACCACGGACACCGCTTCCTCGATGCGGCGCGCCACCACCTCCGGATGCTCAACGAAGTTCGACGTGGTCTCGACGACGCCCGGCAGCAGGAGCATGTGCGGCGGTAACGGGTGCGTCTTCAGCGCCGTGTATTCGTGGGCGTGGCGCGGGTTGGAGAACTCGATGGTCAGCGCGCCGACGTTGGCGGTGTAGAGCGCCGGCAGGATCGTCGCCAGCGGGATGTCGTGGATGTGAGGGCCTTCCCAGTTTCCATAGCAGACATGCAGGCGCACGCGGTCGCGCGGGATGCCCTCGATGCCCTTGTTGATGGCGGCCACGTGGCGCTCGCAGCGCTTGACGAACTCGCTGTCGGAAAGGTCGCGGTACATCATGGTACGATCCATCGCGAGGTCCGGCGCGTCGATCTGCAGGATCAGCCCGGCCTTGTGAATCGCCTGGTATTCCTTGCTCATTTCGCGCGAAATCGCATCGAGATAGGCGTCATGCGACTCGTAGTGCGCGTTGAGCATCGTCGTCGAGATGATGCCGGGCGACGCCGCGGTCATGAACCGCTCTGAGAACGCCCCGAGATCGTTCGCGATCTTGTTGAAGCCTACGGTCTCGTCGGTGATCGGCTTGAGATCGAAATACTTGATGTCCGCCTGTGCCTCCGGCGCACCCTGCTGGCTCTTGGTCGGATTGGGGAAGCGGCGCATCAGGTAGGAAAGCAGTTCCGGGAATTCCTCGAACTCCTTACCGCGGCGGCGCTTCGACACGCCGGCGAAGCCGGACATGCGCTGCGGCACATAGGTCTGAAACCCGATCCGCCGCTGTTCCCCGTCGTTGCCGACGTCGATCCCGGCATCCATCTGAGCCTTCACGACGTGGCGGACCGCCTTGTCCATTTCGTCGGTGAGCATTTTCGGGTCGTGCGGCTTGCCTTCCTCCTGAGCCATCAGGAGATCGGACAGCTTTTCGTTGCGCGGCAGGCTGCCGACATGAGTGGTGAGGATGCGGTCGCGGCTGAAGATCATGAACCATTGCTCCGGCAGGCAGCGGGATTGATGCATTGCGGCTCTGAGGGCCGACTTGCATAATAGTTCACCTTGCCGGGGGAATGCGAATGAGTGTTGCGCCTGCTGCGCGTGCGGATGCGCCGTTGCCCACCGGAGTGGGCGCCATCCCTCGCAATTACAACTTCGCCGCCGATATTCTCGACCGCAACCTGAAAGCCGGCCGGGCCGACAGGTTTGCGTTCATCGATCCGCGCGGCACCTGGACCTACGGCCAACTTGCGGACCGCGTGGCCCGGTTTGCCGCGTGTCTGCGGGCGCTCGGCGTGCGGCGCGAGGAGCGTGTGCTGATCGCGCTGCTCGACACCATCGACTGGCCGACCGCGTTCCTCGGCTGTCTCAAGGCCGGCGTGGTGGCCGTCCCGGTCAACACGCTGATGACCGAGGACGACTACCGTTTCATGCTGGTGGACAGCCGCGCCCGCGTTTTGGTCGTGTCTGATGCGCTTTATCCCCGCTTCCAGAAGCTCATCGGCCAATCGATCGACCTTGAGCATGTCATCGTGTCGGGCGAGGCGGTTAAGGGACATAAGGTCTTCGAGGCGATGATCGAGTCCGCGATGGCGGAGGCGCACACCGCGCCGACCGTGCGGGACGATATCGCCTTCTGGCTCTACACCTCGGGCTCGACGGGCAAGCCCAAAGGGGCGGTGCACGTCCATGCCGATCTGAAACTGACCGACGACCTGTACGGCGGGCCCTACCTGGAAATCGCCGAAAGCGACGTTTGCTATTCGGTGGCGAAGCTGTTCTTCGCCTACGGCCTCGGCAACGCGCTGACGTTTCCGATGTCGGCGGGGGCCTGCACCGTGCTGCTGCCGGACCGGCCAACGCCCGACGGCGTCGCCGCGCTTCTCAAAAAGCATCCGATCACCGTGTTCTACGCGGTGCCGACGTTCTATGCCGCGTTCCTCGCCAGCCCCGCCGCCCCGCCGCGCGCCGAGGTCAAACTGCGCTGCTGCGTCTCCGCCGGCGAAGCGCTGCCCGAGGACGTCGGCAAGCGTTGGCTTGCGCGCTACGGCATCGACATTCTCGACGGCATCGGATCGACCGAGATGCTGCACATCTTCCTGTCCAACAAGGCAGGCGAGGTGAAGTACGGCACCACCGGAAGGCCGATACCGGGCTACGCCATCAAGCTCGTGGACGATAGCGGTCAGCCGGTGAAGCAGGGCGAGATGGGCGAACTGCTGGTATCCGGGCCGTCGAGCGCGCTGATGTACTGGAACAACCGCGAGCAGTCGCGCCACACCTTCATGGGCGAGTGGACGCGCTCCGGCGACAAGTACATCGAGGACGATGACGGCTATTTCGTCTACTGCGGCCGCCGCGACGACATGCTGAAGGTGTCCGGCATGTATGTCTCGCCGTTCGAGGTCGAAGGCGCGCTTTGCACCCACCCGGACGTACTGGAGACGGCGGTGGTGGCCTGGCCTGACGCGGACGGCCTGATCAAGCCCAAGGCATTCGTGGTGATGAAAGATCAGACGAAAGTCGCAACTGCGAATAATCGTGACGCGATGTCGCGGACACTCCAGGATCACGCCAAATCCAAGCTCGCCCCCTATAAATACCCCCGCTGGATCGAGTTTCGTGCCGATCTGCCGAAGACAGCCACCGGCAAGATTCAGCGCTTCAAATTGCGCAGCGAGGGTAAAGCGGGCTAAGCTCTCGCTCAGGACTTCATCCGGAGGGTTCCATGAAACGCTACCTTTTGGCCGCCTGCGCGGTCGCGGCGCTTGCCACGACGCCAGCCCTGGCCCAGCAGAAAACCGTCAAGATCGGCTTCATCAGTTCGTTCAGCGGTCCCGTCGCTGCGATCGGCAACGACATGCGTAATTCGTTCGAACTGGCGCTCGACCATCTCGGCCGCAAGATCGGTGGGCTGCCGGTCGAAGTGATCTACGAGGACGATCAGGTCAAGCCGGAGGTCGGCCTTCAGAAGACCCAAAAGCTGATCGAGTCCGACAAGGTCGACTTCATGGTCGGTTACATCTGGTCCAACGTGCTGCTCGCTTCGCTGAAACAGCTTGTCGATTCCAAGACCGTGACTGTCGTTGCCAATGCCGGCGCCTCGCAGCTCGCGGGCGAGCTCTGTTCGCCCTACGTGTTCTCGACCTCGTGGAACAACGACCAGCTTCCGCGCGCGCTCGGCACGTACATGAACCAGAAGGGCGTCAAAAGCGTGTTCCAGATCGGCCCGAACTATGCGGCCGGCAAGGACAATCTCGACGGCCTGATGCTGAGCTTCAAGGGGCAGGTCGCGGGCCGCGAGATGACGCGCTGGCCGGATCAGCTCGACTTCTCCGCCGAACTGTCGAAGGCGCGCGCGGCGAAGCCGGACGCGATCTTCGCGTTTTATCCCGGCGGCGCCGGCGTCCAGTTCGTGACGCAGTATGCGCAGTCCGGCCTCAAGGGTCAGATTCCGCTCTACCAGACCTTCACCATCGACGAGCTGTCGCTGCCGCGGCTCAAGGATCTTGCGATCGGCGTGCCCGGCGTGTCGCACTGGGTCAACGATCTGCCGAACGAAGCCAACAAGAAGTACGTCGCCGACTACAAGGCGAAGTTCAAGCTGTCGCCTTCGTTCTACGGTTCGCAGACCTACGACGCGGCCATGCTGATCGACGCGGCCTTGAAGGAAACCAAAGGCGACACCGCCAACAAGGATTCGCTGCGCAAGGCGATGGAGAAGGCCGATTTCAAGTCGGTTCGCGGCGACTTCAAGTTCGGTCCGAACCACATCCCGATCCAGGCCTTCTACCTGCAGGACGTGGTCAAGGAGGGCGACGACTATCGCCTGAAGACGGTGGCCAAGATCGTCGACAACGATCAGGACCCGCACGTCGGCAAATGCAAGATGCCGAACTGATCGGAGCCTGGAACTGACGGACGGCAGAAGCGCGCGCGCTTCTGCCGTCTTGTTTTTGAGGCCGATGTCGTGGCCTCATCGCATGGGGATGCGAGGACGGCCGCGCCGCGCGCGGCTCCTCAGCGCGAGGCCGGGCAGAGGACTGCCTGCGGAAGGCCCGGGACTTGCAAGGGCGTGCGGGGCGGTGCGGGACGCGAAATGCTCTATCTGATCGAACAGTGCCTGAACGGTATTCAGCTCGGGATGCTGCTGTTTCTCCTGGCAGCGGGCCTGACGCTGATCTTTGGAATTATGGATCTGGTCAATCTGGCCCACGGATCGCTCTACATGATCGGGGCCTATTTCGCAGCGACCTTCGCCGCGGCCACTAGCAGTTTCATCACCGGCGCGGCGCTCGCGGTCGCCGCGACGCTTGTTGTTGGCATGGTGCTGGAGGTGGTCGCGATCCGCAGGCTCTATGGCCGCGATCATCTGGATCATGTACTCGCAACATTCGGCCTAATCCTTTTTTTCAACGACCTCGTGCGCTGGATCTGGGGCCCGGCCGGCATGAGCCTGCCGTTGCCGATGGAAATGCTGACCGCGGTGGAGGTGCTGCCGGGCGTTTTCTATCCCGCGTTCCGGCTGGTGATCATCGCAGCCACGCTCGTGGTCGCGGTGCTGCTTTACATCCTGGTGATGCGGACACGCGTCGGCATGTTGATCCGCGCCGGCGCATCCAACCGTGAGATGGTTGGCGCTCTCGGCATCAACATCAAATTGCTTTACACGCTGGTGTTCGGACTGGGCGCGGCGCTCGCGGGCTTCGCCGGGCTGATGCAGGCGCCGATCCTCACCGTGCAGATTGGCATGGGCGAGAACATCCTGCTCCTGGCTTTCGTCGTTATCATCATCGGCGGCATCGGCTCGATCCGCGGCGCGTTTGTGGCGGCGATCATCGTCGGCGTGATGGACACCATCGGCCGGGCGTTCCTGCCGGATCTGGTGCGGACCTTTGTCAGCGCGGGCGCGGGATCGAGCGCCGGCCCCGCGCTGTCCTCGATGATGGTCTACATGCTGATGGCCATCGTGCTGGTGTTCCGGCCCGAGGGCCTGTTTCCGGCGACCAGCAAATGAGCGGACTGTTCACGCCGCGGAACGTAATGGTAGCAGCCGTGCTCGTGTTGCTGGCCCTGATGCCCGTCTACTGCGCCCTGACGGCAAATACGTTCCTGATGTCGTTCTTCACGCGCGTCCTCATTCTGGGGATGGCGGCGATCAGCCTCAACCTCATCATGGGATTCGGCGGCATGGTGAGCTTCGGGCATGCGGCCTATCTCGGGATCGGCGGCTACGTGTTCGGCATCCTCGCCAAGGAGGGCGTCACCTCGGGGCTGATCCAGTGGCCCGCCGCTCTCCTGATCTGTGGATTGTTCGCGCTGGCGGTCGGTGCATTGTCGCTCCGCACGCGCGGCGTCTACTTCATCATGATCACGCTCGCTTTCAGCCAGA
Source organism: Alphaproteobacteria bacterium (assembly GCA_026400395.1). Lineage (GTDB taxonomy): Bacteria > Pseudomonadota > Alphaproteobacteria > Rhizobiales > Xanthobacteraceae > Z2-YC6860. The sequence goes on from JAPLPD010000285.1 coordinate 9,470, forward strand.
TGGCCTATTACATCGCCATCGCGCTCGACCGCTACGGTGGCGACGACGGCATGGCGATCCAGCGGCGCAGCCAGTTCGGAGATCTCGTAAACCTGAACAACAGGACGTTCTTTTACTACCTTTGTTTCGTTTTGCTGCTTGCGACGGTCTATCTGGTCTGGCGGCTGGTCAATTCGCGGTTTGGCCTTGTGATCCAGGGCGCCCGCTCCAACGAGCGCCGCATGCGCGCCATCGGATTCCCGACCTTTCGCTACAAGCTCGTGTGCTTTGTCATCGCGGGCGTCATTTGCGGCCTTGCGGGCGTTCTGCTCGCCAATTTCTCGGACTTCATTAATCCATCCGCCATGAACTGGATCCGATCCGGAGATCTCATCGTGATGGCCGTGCTGGGCGGGATGGGCACCGTGCTCGGTCCGTTGATCGGCGCGGTGGCGTTTCTGATGCTCGAAGAAGTGTTGTCGCGCTTCACCGAATTCCAGGGTCTGATCCTCGGTCCGCTGCTGCTCGCGGTCGCGCTTTACGCGCGCGGCGGCATCGACGGCATCTTGATGGGGCTGCGCCGTGGCTGATGCGCTGTTGATTGTCGAAGGGCTGACCAAACGGTTCGGCGGCGTGGTTGCCTCCGACAACGTCCGGCTGGATGTCGCCCGCGGCGAACTGCATGCCATCATCGGGCCGAACGGCGCCGGCAAGACCACGCTGATCGGCCAACTGGCCGGCGAGATTGCGCCGAACACCGGCAGCGTTCAATTCGATGGGCGGGACATCACGGCGCTCCCGGTGCCCGACCGTAGCCTGCTCGGATTGGCACGCTCGTTCCAGATCACGTCGCTGTTTCCTCACTTCACCGCGCTGGAGAACGTCGCGCTGGCGGTACAGGCGCACGCCGGGCATTCGTTCCGGTTCTGGCGCCCGGCGCGCGAGGAATCCGTGCTGCGAGAGCCGGCGGGCGCGGCTCTCGAGCGGGTGGGGCTGAGCCACCGCGCGGACACTCTGTGCGCCAGCATGAGTCACGGCGAGCATCGGCAGCTTGAACTCGCGATGGCGCTGGCGACCGGGGCGCGCATGCTGCTGCTCGACGAGCCGATGGCCGGACTCGGGCCGGACGAGTCGGCTCGCATGGTGAAGACGCTGCGCCAGCTCAAGGGCGAGCTCACCATCCTTCTGATCGAGCACGACATGGAGGCGGTGTTCGCGCTCGCTGACCGCATCACCGTGCTGGTGTATGGGCGGACGATTGCCTCGGGCACGCCCACGGAGATCCGAGCCAACGCCGAAGTCCGCCAAGCCTATCTCGGCGAACAGGAGGCGGTCTCCCATGTCTGAGCCGCTGCTCGCCGTCGATAAGATCGAGACGCGCTACGGCCTCAGCCAGGTGCTGTTTGGAATCTCGCTGACCATTTCAGCCGGCGAAATGGTCACCCTGATGGGCCGCAACGGCATGGGCAAGACCACCACGGTGCGCTCGGTCATGGGCCTGACGCCGGCGACGGCCGGCTCGATCCGCTTCGATGGCCAGGAGATTGCGAGCCTGCCTTCGTTCCGGGTGGCGCAATTGGGCATGGGCCTCGTTCCCGAAGGCCGGCAGATTTTTCCGAACCTCACCACGCGCGAGAATCTCGTGGCGACCGCGGCGAATCGCGGTGGCGCGGCCGATCCGTGGACGCTGGACAAGGTCTGCGAACTGTTCCCGCGTCTGGGCGAGCGGCTGAACAGCATGGGAAACCTGTTGTCCGGCGGCGAGCAGCAGATGCTCGCGGTGGGCCGGGCGCTGATGACCAATCCTCGTTTGCTCATTCTCGATGAGGCAACGGAAGGACTGGCGCCGCTGGTTCGCGCGGAAATCTGGTCATGCCTGACGCGGCTCAAGGCGGCGGGCCAGTCGATCCTGGTGATCGACAAGAACGTGGCGGCGCTCAACCGGATCGCCGATCGGCACTATCTGATTGAGCGGGGCCGGGTGGTGTGGTCGGGCACCTCGGCGGAACTTGCGGCGGCGCCGCAGGTGCAGCACCAGTATCTGGGCATTTAGAGCGTGGCTGTTTCGCGCGGAAGAATGCCCCGTTCGTTCCCGCGGATGCGGGAAACCAGTTTTTGCGGGAAGCTTGGGTCCCCACTTCCGTGGGGACGAACGGAGTTCGTTGAGACGATCCGAAGCAATCAGCGCGTCCCTGGTCTCGGGCATTTCGTAGCGGCGCATTTTTATTACGGCGGGTCTATATAAACGCGCGATGGTGACGCTCTCCGATCAGGGCTTTATCGAACTTGGCGATCTGCGGCTCGAGTACCGCATGAGCGGGCCGCGTCCGTCCGATGCGCCGACGCTCATTCTGCTACATGAGGGGCTTGGCTCTGCCGGCATGTGGGGCGACTTCCCCGAAAAACTTTCGGCCGTGACTGGCTGCGGCGTGTTTGCCTGGTCACGCGTCGGCTATGGCCATTCAAGCCCGGCGGTCTTGCCGCGCACGCTTGGCTTCATGCAGGTCGAGGCGGAACAAATCCTGCCGCGGCTGCTCGATACGATCGGTTTCCAGCAGGGGCTCCTGATTGGCCACAGCGATGGGGCTTCGATCGCCGCGATTTATGGCGGCAGCGTGCAGGATCACCGCGTGCGCGGTCTCGTTCTGATGGCGCCGCATTTCATCGTCGAGGACGTGACGATCAATTCGATCCGGGAGATCCGCCAGGCGTTCGACACCACCGACGTCCGCGCGCGCTTCCAGCGCTGGCACGCCGACGCCGACGCCACCGTGCGCGGCTGGACCGATGTGTGGATGAAGAACGATTTCAAGAGTTGGGACATCAGCGACGCGCTGGCCTACATCCGCGTGCCGATCCTGATCATCCAGGGCGAGCACGACCACTACGGCACCGGGCGCCAGATCGAGATCGCCCGGGAGGAGTGCTACTGCCCAGTCGATGTGCTGCTGATTCCGGATATCCAGCACATCCCGCACCGCGAAGCGCCGGCTGCGACGTTGAACGCTATCGCGGACCTTTCCCGGCGGCTGCTCACGTCCGAAAGTGCGCAGGCGGCCGCGCGCTGATCGTGGGTCCCTGGACATCCCCACGAGCAACGACCTCATCCTGAAAGGCATCGCGAAGCGACGCGTCTCGAAGCATGGCCGCGGGCATGGCGTCTATGGAGCCCATCCTTCGAGACGGCGCTTCGCGCCTTCCTCAGGATGAGGTTCGGAATTGCCAGGATTACCCGGCCTCTGAGCCGCTTGCCTGCATTATCGCACATGAATTATAATGCACATATGCCCAATGCTCTCGACACCCGCACATCCCCGGACGCCCTCGGTCGGGCCGACGCTGCCTTGGCCAGCGAGATCGGCCGCATGGTGCGGATCGGCCGCGCCAAGCGCGGCATGTCGCGCCGTCAACTCGCGCAGGAATCCGGCACGTCGGAGCGCTACCTCGCCCAGATCGAAAGCGGCGCCGGCAATCCGTCCGTGCTGGTGATGCGCGCCGTTGCCGCCGCGCTGGAAATTCCGCTGTTGGAATTGCTGCCGCGTAGCGGCGGTCTTGCGGCCCCCTATGCGCGGATCATCGATCTGCTGGGCCGCGCATCGCCGGACGACCTTTCCATTATTGCCGATTCTATCGAGCGCCGCATCGACGGCGCAGCCGCGACAGACCGCGGCCGGCGGATCGCGCTGGTCGGTCTGCGCGGCGCCGGAAAGTCAACGCTGGGCAAGCTGCTGGCGGCGAAACTGGGCGTGCCGTTCATCGAACTCAACCGCATGATCGAGCAGGAATACGGCGCTAGCATGCCGCTGCTGATCGAGATGTCGGGCGTCGCCACTTTCAAGCGGCTCGAACACGCGTGTCTGGAGCGCGTTGTCGCCGAGAACGAGGCGGCGGTGATCGCCACGGCCGGCGGCATCGTATCGAACCCGGACACCTATGGGCTGCTGCTTCGCCGCACTCATACGGTCTGGCTCTGCGCACAGCCCCAGGAACACATGAGCCGGGTGATGGCGCAAGGCGACTTCCGGCCGATGGCGCGCAACCGAGAAGCGATGGCAGACCTGCACGCGATTCTTGAGGCGCGCCGTGGAGACTACGCGCGCGCTGAAGCGACGCTCGACACGTCGGGCGCGCCGGTCGCGCAAAGTCTCATGAAGCTTCAGAAGCTCGTCGCGCCGTTGATGGAAGGTTGATTGATATGACGACGAACCTCTCCTTCGTCATCCCGGACGCCGCGCAGCGGCGATCCGGAATCCAGAAGCAGATGTTGAGCTTGCATCTGGATTCCGGGTTCGCGCTTTACGCGCGCCCCGGAATGACGACCCAGGTCGGATGCCGGCATCATGGCTGACGCGGAACGCAAACTGTCGAACGGTACGGCCCGGGTCGATTTCGCCACCGATCCGTCGCGCTACCATCATTGGAAGCTCTCGATCGACGGCGACATCGCCACGCTGCTGATGGACGTCGATGAGAACGCGCCGCTGTTCGAGGGTTACCAGCTCAAGCTCAACTCCTACGATCTCGGCGTCGATATCGAACTGGCCGACGCGCTGGAGCGGTTGCGATTCGAACATCCGCAGGTGAAGGTCGTGCTGCTGCGTTCCGGCAAGCCGCGCGTGTTTTGCGCCGGCGCCAACATCCGCATGCTCGCTGGCGCCAGCCATGCCCACAAGGTCAACTTCTGCAAGTTCACCAACGAGACCCGCACCGCCATCGAAGCCGCCAGCGAGCTTTCCGGCCAGCGCATGATCTGCGTCGTCAGCGGCTCCTGCGCTGGCGGCGGCTATGAACTGGCGCTCGCCGCCGATCACATCATCCTGACCGATGACGGCTCCTCGACCGTGTCGCTGCCGGAACTGCCGCTGCTGGCGGTGTTGCCGGGGACCGGCGGGCTGACCCGCATCACCGACAAGCGCAAGGTGCGCCGCGACCACGCTGATGTGTTCTGCACCACGGAGGAGGGCGTCAAGGGCAAGCGCGCGGTCGACTGGCGGCTGGTCGATGAGGTGGTGCCGAACACTAAGCTCGACGAGATTGTCAGCGAGCGGGCGCGGGAATTCGCCGGGAAATCCGACCGGCCGGGCGAAGCGAAGGGAGTGACGCTTGTGCCTCTCAAGCGCCAGCGCTCCGCCGACGGCGCCGAATACAGCACGGTTTTGCTCGAGCTTGATCGTGGCGGGCGGCTAGCGACCATCACCATCCGTGGACCCGAAGCACCTCCGCCGAAATCCGCGGACGAGTTGGTGTCGCAGGGCGCGGAGTTCTGGCCGCTGCGGCTTGCGCGCGAACTCGACGACGCGATTCTCGACATCCGGCTGAACGAATTCGAAACCGCCGTGATCGTGTTCAAGTCGGAGGGCGATCCCGAGGCGGTGCTGGCCTATGACGGCTACCTGAAGGCGAACGCCGGCCACTGGCTTGCCCGCGAGATCGTCCTGAAATGGAAACGCGTGCTGAAGCGCGTCGATTTGACGTCGCGCTCGCTGGTGACGCTGGTCGAGCCCGGCTCATGCTTCGCCGGTACGCTCGCCGAACTTATCTTCGCCGCCGACCGCTCCTACATGCTGATCGGCCAGATCGAGGGCGACAACAGGCCGCCGGCCGCGATCATGCTGGGCGCCGCCAACGGCGACGGCAGCCTGCCGATGAGCAACGGCCTCACGCGCCTCGCCACCCGGTTCCTCGGCGAGCCGCAATCGGTCGAGAAAGCGCAGACGGCGATCGGTCAAAAGCTCGACGCCGAGCGGGCGGCCGAACTGGGCCTCGTCACCTTCGCCCTCGACGACATCGACTGGGAGGAGGAAATCCGCATGTTCCTTGAAGAGCGCGCGAGCTTCTCGCCCGACGGTCTTACCGGCTTGGAGGCCAACCTGCGCTTCGGCGGGCCGGAGACGATGGAGACCAAAATCTTCGCGAGGCTCACCGCCTGGCAGAACTGGATTTTCCAGCGCCCCAACGCCGTTGGCGAAGAAGGCGCGTTGCGCAAATACGGCACCGGTCAGAAGGCCGTGTTCGACATCAAGCGAGTTTAGGGAGCGTGCCATGATGGACCTCATCAACGTCGACTACCGCGAGAAGATTCCAAACAACGTCAACCTCACCGAGGACCGCCGTGTCTTGAAGGCGTTGGAGGGCTGGCATCCGGGCTATCTCGACTGGTGGCACGACATGGGGCCGGAGGGCTTCCAGGAGTCGCTGGTCTATCTGCGCACCGCGGTGTCGGTCGATCCTAAGGGCTGGGCCAAGTTCGACTACGTCAAGATGCCGGAATACCGCTGGGGCATCCTGCTGGCGCCCGCCGAGGAAAGTCGCAAAATCCCGTTCGGCGCCCACCTGGGCGAGCCGGTCTGGCAGGATGTGCCGGGCGAATACCGCGCCATGCTGCGCCGCCTCGTCGTCATCCAGGGCGACACCGAGCCCGCTTCGGTCGAGCAGCAGCGCCATCTCGGCAAGACCGCTCCGTCGCTCTACGACATGCGCAACCTGTTCCAGATCAACGTGGAGGAGGGCCGGCACCTGTGGGCGATGGTCTATCTGCTACACAAGTATTTCGGCAGAGACGGGAGAGACGAGGCTGACGACATGCTCCGCCGCCGCTCCGGCAGCAAAGACGCGCCGCGCATGCTCGGTGCCTTCAACGAGGCGACGCCGGACTGGCTGTCGCTGTTCATGTTCACCTTCTTCACCGATCGCGACGGCAAGATGCAGCTCGAGTCGCTGGCGCAATCGGGCTTCGATCCGCTGTCGCGCACCTGCCGCTTCATGCTGACCGAGGAAGCACATCACATGTTCGTCGGCGAGACCGGCATCGGCCGTGTCGTGCAACGCACCTGCGAGGCGATGATGGCCGCAGGCATCGAGGACCCGAACGCCATAGATAATGTGCGTGCGCTCGGCGTCGTCGATCTGCCGACCATCCAGAAGAAGCTCAACCTGCACTACACGCTGTCGCTCGACCTGTTCGGCTCAGAGGTGTCCACCAACGCCGCCAATGCCTACAACGCCGGATTGAAAGGCCGCTTCCGCGAGACATCGATCGATGACGATCACAGCCTCAAGAGCAACGTCTATCCGGTCCTCAAGTTCGTCGCCGGCGAGATCAAGCTGGTGGACGAGCCGGCACTGACCGCGCTCAACATGCGGTTGCGCGACGATTACACCCGCGACTGCGCCAAAGGCATAGAGCGCTTCAACAAGATCATCGAGAGGATCGGCGTCGATTTCCGGTTGGCGCTGCCGCACGTCGCGTTCCACCGCGAGATCGGCGAGTTCAAGAATGTGGAAGCAACACCGTCCGGCGTGCTGATCGACGCGGCGACCTGGGCCCGGAAGAAGGATCAGTGGCTGCCGTCGGTGGCCGACGGCGATTTCATCGGCTCGCTGATGAAGACGGTCAGCGAGCCGGGGCAGTTCGCCTCATGGATTGCGCCCCCGAAGGTCGGAATCGACAACCGGCCGGGCGACTTCGAGTACGTCAAGCTCGATGCCTGAGTCCTAGATCGATCCTCGTTTCGCTTCCTGGATCGCCTGCCATACACGATACGGCGTGCACGGCGTGTCGATGTGTTTGATGCCATAGACCGACAGCGCGTCTACGATGGCGTTGACGCCGGCCGAGAGCGAACCGACGGTGCCTGCTTCGCCCGCGCCCTTGACGCCGAGGGGATTGGTCGGCGTCGGCACCGGATTGTCCTCGATCGTCACGTTGCAGAAATCATGCGCGCGCGGCATCGCGTAGTCCATGAATGAGCCGGCGATGACCTGACCGGTCTGTGGGTCATAGGTTTTGTCTTCCATCAGCACCTGGCCGATACCCTGGGCGATGCCGCCCATGATCTGGCCCTTCACCAGCATCGGGTTGATTACGGTGCCGACATCATCGACCACCGCATAGCCGACCAACGCCGTGACGCCTGTGTCCGGATCGATTTCGACCTCGCAGACATGCGCGCCGTTAGGGAAGTTTCCGGAATAGGCGCGGTAGGTCGCGGTTTCATACAGACCCGGCTCCATGCCCTTGGGTAGCTTTTCCAGCTTGAACGCCGTCTTTGCCACGTCATGGATGCCGATTCCGCGATCGGTGCCGGCGATGGTAAAGCGGCCGTCCTTGAAATCCATGTCGGTGTCGGCGGCTTCGAGAATGTGCGCGGCGAGCGTTTTTCCCTTGGCGATCACCTTCTCCGCAACCATCACGATGGCGCCACCGCTCATGGTGGTCGAGCGCGAGCCGCCGGTGCCCATGCCGAAGGCCACGGCATCGGTGTCACCCTGAATGAATTTGATTTGCTCAGGTTCGACGCCAAGCCGGCTGACCAGCATTTGGGTTTGGATCGTGTTGTGGCCCTGGCCGTGCGAGATCGAGCCGCTGACGAAGGTCATGCCGCCGAGCGGATCAAAGCGAATCTCCGCCGTCTCGATGGTTGGATCGGCAGCCTGCTCGATGGTGTTCGAGATGCCGATACCGCGCAGCTTGCCGCGCTGCGCGGACTCTAGCCGCCTCGCTTCGAACCCGTTCCAGTCGCCGAGCTTCATCGCCCGGTCCATATTCTCCTCGAACCGGCCGCTGTCATAGGTGAAGGTGAGCGGCGTCTTGTACGGCATGGCGGACGGCGGGATGGTGTTCCGCCGCCGCAACTCCGCCGGATCGATCTTCATTTCGTCGGCGGCGATGTCGATCAGCCGTTCCATCATGTAGGACGCTTCCGGGCGGCCGGCGCCGCGGTATGGCGAGGTGCAGTGCGTGTTGGTCAGCATGCCGGAGATCGCCACATGCAACGCCGGCGTGGTGTATACGCCGCAGACTGTGCCGATGTTGACCACCGGCGGCATCGCTCCGCGAAACGACACATAGGCGCCGAGATTGCCGAAGCTCCGGATGCGAACGCCCAGAAAGTTGCCGTCCTTGTCGAGCGCAAGGGCGGCATCGACGATGTTGTCGCGGGCGTCGTCGTCGCTGATATGCGCCTCGTTTCGGGTGCAGGTCCATTTCACCGGCCGGCCTGCGCGCCGCGCCGCCCAAAGCATAAGGATGATTTCCGGGTAGATCGAGCCGCGTAGCCCGTAGGAGCCGCCGATGTCGCCAGTGACCAGATGGAGTTGGGCCTCCGGAATTTTCAGCGTGCTCTCGGCAATTCCGTTTCGGAACAGCCACGGCCGCTGAAAGCCGCAATGCAGGGTGTAGCGACCAGTGCCGCGGTCGTATTCGCCGGTAACGCCGCGGGGCTCCAATGTGTTGGCGGTGACGCGGTTGATAATCAGCCGCTGCTCGACCACATGGGCTGCGCCAGCGAACGCCGCATCGGTTCGGGCCTTATCGCCTGCCTGATAGAAAAACGACTCGTTGTTCGGGCAGTCGGCGTAGAGCTGCGGCGCGCCGGGCTCGAATGCCTCGCGCGCGGAGACGACGGCGGGGCGCGGCGTATAGTCGACCACGATGCGCTCTGCGGCGTCGCGGGCGAGGTCGAGCGTGTCGGCGACAACGACCGCCACCGGATAGCCCACATGCAGCACACGGTCGGACGCGATCGCCGGCCGGTGCGGCAGATACATCGGGCTACCGTCTCGCTTCTTGTATGGGGCCTGCGACGGCATGGTGCCAAGCCCATCCGACTCGTAGTCCTTTCCCGTCAGCACGACCTGGACGCCGGGCATTTGCAGCGCCGCGCGAGTGTCGATACCGCGAATGTCGGCGTGGGCGTGCGGTGATCGCACGATCGCGGCGTGAAATTGATCGGCGAGCTTGAGGTCGTCAAAATAGCGGCCGCGGCCCATGAGCAGGCGGGGGTCCTCCCGCCGCCGCACCGATTGCCCGATCGAGAACTCGCCCATGATCCACTCCGATGATGAGGCGGATAGTCTAGACGGCAAAGGCAGGCCGGGCCATGTCCTAGGAATCGTCCCCGGAAGGTCCTAACATTCGCGCAAGTGGTGTCCGTCAACGGCGCCACACCAGGGACGGAAAATGCCATGCGGATCGCAGCGCTTGCCCTTGCTCTGACCCTGCTCGCCGGCGCCCCGGCCCGCGCACAAACCGACGACTACCCAAGCCGGACCGTAACCTTCATCTGTCCATTTCCGGCTGGCGGCGGCACCGACATCCTGGTGCGCCTTTTGGCAGCGGAGTTGCAGGACAAGCTCAAGCGCCCGGTCATCGTCGACAACCGGGTTGGCGCCGGTACAGTGATCGCCGCCAGTGCTGTCGCGAAGTCGCCACCGGACGGCTACACGCTGTTTCTCGCGCCGATCACCACGCTTGCCATCGGCCCGGCGGTCTACAAGAAGCTGCCTTATGACACTGTGAAGGACTTCGCGCCGGTCGGTCTGGTCGGCTCGGCGCAGTTCGGTCTGGTGGCGAATCCGAACATTGGCGCGCCGACTCTGCCCGAGCTGATTGCTCTGGTGAAAAGCAAGAATGGTACGATGAGTTACGGCACATCCGGAGCCTCGACGCCGCATCATCTGTTGATGGAGATGTTGCTGCATCAGATTGGCGCCAAGGCGCAGCATGTGCCTTATCGCGGCAGCGTGGCGGCGCTGACTGACGTCATTTCGGGCCAGATACCGTTCATGATGGTCGATCTTGCTGTGGCGATGGGCGCGATTGCCGAGGGCAAGGTCAGAGCTTATGGCGTCACTTCGACAACCCGCATCAAGGCGATGCCAGATCTGCCGACGATCGCCGAGGCGGGTCTGCCGGGCTATGGCGCCACCGGCTGGTTCTCCGTGGTGGTGGCCGCCGGCACGCCGCAGCCGATCATCAACAAGCTGAACGGCATTTTGATGCCTTATCTCACACGTCCCGATGTGCAGGACAGGCTGAACGGGCTGGCCATCACGCCGCTGACCAGCACCCCGGAGGAGCTTGAGAAATTCATCCTCACCGAAATCGCCAAGTGGGCCAAGGTGGTTCAGGACGCCGGAATCGAACCGCAGTAGCGAGGCTATTTAGTCCAGCCGCTGGATTTTCGCCTGTTCGATCACCTTGGCAAAGCGCGCGAGATCGGACTTGAACAAAGCGTCGAACTCCTCCGGTGTGTTGCCGATCGGGTCTTGCCCCATCGCGAGGATTCGCTCGCGAACCTCGGGAGACACCATCGCCGCGGTAACGGCTTTCTGAATCGCGGTGACGATCTCGCGGGGCGTGCCTGCCGGCGCGAACAGCCCGTTCCAGCTTCGGATTTCAAGTCCGGTGACGCCGGCCTCCGCGATCGTCGGCACGTCGGGTAGCACCGGCGACCGCTTGGTTCCGGTCACGCCAAGCGCGCGGATCGAGCCCGCTTTGATAAAGGGCAGGCCGGTCGATTGCGGCACCACGGCGAACTCGATCTCGCCGCTCATCAACGCTGCGTTGACCGGTGCGTCGCCGCGATAGGGGATGTGCAGCAAGTCGATACCGGCGGAGTGCTTGAACACCTCCATCGCCAGATGGAGCGGCGCGCCGAGCCCGCTTGAGCCATAGTTGAGTTTACCCGGCTTCGACTTGGCCAAGCCGACCGCCTCGTCGACGGTATGGACGGGTAACTTCGGGCTTGCCACCAAAACGAAGGTCGTCGCCAGCACCTGGCTGACGGGCGTGAAGTCCTTCACCGCGTCGTAGGGCACGGTCCGATAGAGCGACGGGGTGATCGCGTGGCCGCTGGTCGTCAGCAGCAGCGTGTAGCCATCGGGCGGCGACTTCGCCACCGTATCGGCACCGATGTTGCCGCCGGCGCCGGTGCGGTTCTCGACGATGACCGGCTGCCCTAGCGGCTCCGCCATCTTGGCTGCCACGATTCGCCCCACCGTATCGACGGCGCCGCCGGCCGCGAACGGCACCACCAGACGAATCGGGCGATTCGGATAGCTCTGCGACGACGCTGGCGCTACGAACGCGCAGGCCGCGACGACGAGTCCGATGAGCGGGCGGTGTCGGCGCATCGAACTCACTCCTGCTTCGGAATCTTGGCCTGCTCTATGACCTTGGCGTAGCGGTCGATATCCGCCTTGTACTGAGCGGCGAACTCGGCGGGTGAGTTGCCCATCGGCTCTTGCGAAGTGGAAATCAGCCATGTTCGCACCTGCGAATCGGCCAGCGCCTTGGCGACGGATTCCTGGATGGTTTTCACGATGTCTGGCGGTGTGCCCGCCGGCGCGAACAGCGACACCCAGCTTCCGACCTCAAGGCCCTTGAAGCCCTGCTCCAAAGCCGTCTCCACATTGGCAATCGCCTCCATCCGTTTGGTGCCGGTGACGCCGAGCCCGCGGATCAGATTGCTCTGCACGTTACCGACGCCATTGGCTTGCGGCAGGAACGCAACCTGGATGTCGTTTGCGATCAGCGCGGTTATCAGCGGCGCGTCGCCGCGATAGGGAATATGGACGAGTTTGATGCCGGCAATGTTGCTGAACATTTCGGCGAACAAGTGCAGCGAAGAGCCCGGGCCGCTGGAGCCGTAGTTGTAGGCGCCGGGCTTTTCATTGGCGAGCGCGACCAGTTCCTTTAGATCCGGCGCCGGATTTTTTGGCGATCCGCCGATGACGAATTGCGTGGAGATCACCATCGTTACCGGGACGAAGTCCTTCACCGGATCGAACGGCAGCTTGGCATACCGCCCGCGCCGGGCTTGTTGTCGATGATGACCGGCTGCTTCATCAACTCCTGCATCTTCTGGCCAACCTGTTGCGCGAGCAGGCTCACGCCGCCGCCAGGCCCATAGGGCACTACAATCCGAATGGTCTTGTTCGGATAGCCTTGCGCCTGTGCTGTGCCGGTGCCAATCGCCAGCATCGCGCCAAGGGTGAACCAGAAACGCCGCATTGCTATCCTCGCTCGAGTTTTTACTGTTTCGTAATTTCGCGGTCCGTGATCGTCTTGGTGAATTAGGGCGGTCTCGTCCTTGGAACAGGGGTGAAGAAGCGGACAGGGTGAGAATCTCTCATACGCATCCTTGTCCCTGGCGAATGGCGCTCAATCCAGCTTAGGGATTTTCGCGTCTTCGATGATCTTCGCGTATTTGGCGATATCGGCGCGGTAAAGCGTGTCGAATTGCTCAGGCGTGCTGCCCACCGGCTCGTTGCCGCTCGACCGCAGCCGCTCAAGCACCTCCGGCGCCTTTACCACCTCGGCAACTTCGCGCTGCAGGCGCAACACGATTTCGCGTGGGGTGCCCGCCGGCGCGAACAAGCCGTACCAGGTGCCGTCCTCCATGCCCTTCACGCCGGCCTCAAGCAGAGTCGGCAACTCGGGAAGCGCGGTTGAGCGCTTCATGCCGGTGATGGCGAGACCTTTGACCTGTCCGTTCTGCACCTGCGGCACCGCGGTGCCTTGCGGCATGAAGGCTACCTGTACATCGCCCGATAGAAGCGCGGTGAGCATCGGTGCGTCGCCCCGATAGGGAATGTGCATGATGTCGAGGCTGGCCGAATGCTTAAACATTTCCGCCAGCAGATGCAGCGGGGCGCCCAGGCCGCTCGAACCGTAGTTCAGGCTTCCGGGCTTTGCGCGAGCGAGTGCGATCACGTCTTTGATCGTCGCCGCTTGCATTTTCTGTGAGCCCACCAGGATAAACTGGCTGGCGGCGATGTGCGTCACCGGCGCGAACGATTTCAGGGGATCGAACGGCAGCGTACGATAGAGCCCGGGACTGATCGCTAGGGCGTTGATGGTCAGCAACAGCGTGTAGCCATCCGGCGGCGCCTTGGCGACCGCATCGGCGCCAATGTTGCCGCCAGCGCCCGGGCGATGCTCGATCAGCACAGGTTGTCCGATACGCTCGGATAGCTTCGTGCCGATGATCCTCGCCATCGTATCGACGCCGCCCCCCGCCGGGAACGGCACAATGATGCGAATGCTTTGCGAAGGATAATTTTGACCGAAGGCGTCGCTTCCGACGCTCAGGGCGGCGAGTCCGATCCAGAGCGCCCAACACAGCCGTTTCATCGCGTCCTCCCGCGCCGCCGATCGATCGTCGGCGTGCGGGCTAGCAAAACAGACGGAAACGGCCGACACAAGGCCGGCCGTTTCAAAGATGCAGCGTCAGATTGTACCGCTATTAGGCCGCCGCCCGTTTGCCGCCGCCATGCTGAGCTGCAAAATAATCCATCGCCGCCTGCACGCCGCCCTTCTTGTGCGGAACGCCGGCGAGGGCGAGCGCCATCTCGGTGATGGCCAGTGCGCCGATTAGCGTTCCGTCATTGATGTCGCCGAGGTGGCCGATGCGGAAGTACTTGCCGGCGTGGGCGCCGAAACTCGCGCCGTAGGCGATGTTGAACGAGTCGAGCGCAAGCGCGCGGAACTTGTCGGCGTCGTGGCCCTCTGGCAGCAGGATCGCGGTGATGGTCGGAGAGAGCTGACTCTCGTTCTTGTTCAGGTTTTCCAGGCCCCAGGCTTTCACCGCGCGGCGTGTCGCTTCCGCGAGACGCTCATGGCGCGCGAACACGTTGTCGAGACCTTCCTCGTGCAGCATCTCGATGCCGACGTTGAGGCCATGCAGCATGTTGGTTGCCGGCGTGTATGGGAAGAATCCGACCTTGTTCATGTTGAGCATATCGTCCCAGGCCAGGAACGACTTCGGCATTTTCGAGCTCTGGCTCGCTTTCAGCGCCTTGTCGCTGATCGCGTTGAACGACATGCCGGGCGGCATCATAAGGCCTTTTTGCGCACCGCCGACCGAAACGTCCACGCCCCACTCGTCGTGGCGGTAGTCGACCGAGGCGAGCGAGGAGATGGTATCGACCATGAACAGCGCCGGATGGCCGGCCGCGTCGATCGCCTTGCGGACCTCCGCGATCGGCGTCAGCGCACCGGTCGAGGTTTCGTTGTGCAGGACGCAGACCGCTTTGATCTCCTTGGCCTTGTCCTCGCGCAGCCGTGCTTCAAGTGCCTTCGGGTCAAGGCCGTGGCGCCAGTCCGAGGTGATGAACTCGGGCTTCAGGCCGAGCCGCTCCGCCATCCGCTTCCACAGCGTTGAGAACTGGCCGGTCTCGAACATCAGCACGCGATCGCCGGGCGACAGCGTGTTTACCAGCGCGCCTTCCCAGGCGCCGGTGCCGGTCGCCGTGTAGATGACAACCGGATTGGTCGTCTTGAAAATCGTCTTGATGCCCTCAAGCGCCCGTTTGGTGATCTTCGCGAACTCCGGACCGCGATGATCGATCATCGGCATGTCCATCGCGCGGAGCACGCGGTCGGGCACCGGCGTCGGCCCGGGGATTTGCAGGAAGTGACGCCCGGGGTTGCGCGCGGAATTCTGGGCCATCGGACGGCTCCTGATAAGACTGGATTTGTAGGGCTTTGAAAGGCCCGGCTGCGGGCGTTGAACTAGAATGTTGCAGCGCGGTCAAGTCCCTGCCGGCTATCGGGTCATAGAAAGTCAAACTACGTCCGGAGCCGGGGCATGATCCGCTCCGCATTGCCCCGTTCGATCCCCAGAAGCTCGCCAGCGGTGAAAAGGCCGGATTGGCGCAGTCCGGTCGCGACCGCGATGGACGATGAGAACGGATAATCTGTCCCGAACACGATCTGGGTCGGTTTGACGACCTTTGTAAGCGCGCCGAGCGGTGGGCCGGATGTGGCCATGGCTGTGTCGTAGAAGAAGCGCTCCATATAATAGCCCACTCCGTTGGGCACCCGCTCCGCCAGGTCCTTGCGAGCGGCGAGGCCGTTGAGCCGCTGCATCAGGGCCGGCGCTGTCCCACCGGCGTGGGAGAATATCCACTGGATGTCGGGGAAGCGGTGGGCGGTGCCGTTGAACAGGATGCTGGTGATCGTGCGGGCCGTGTCGGTGGCAAGTTCGATCGCGGTGTCGGGCACTCCCGGAATCATATTCACGCAGCAGTCGTTGCGGTTGGGATGGGTATAGACCACCGCCTTGCGCCGGTTGAGTTCCTCCATGACCGGCGTGAACGCGGGGTCGCCCAGAAACTTGCCGCGATAGTCGGTCATCATGCAGATGCCGTCGGCCTTGAGCGTGTCGAGCGCGTAAGCGACCTCGCGCAACGCGCCATCGACGTCCGGCAGGGGCACAATGGCGAACTGCCCGAATCGGCGGGGGTGATCGGCGATCGTCTTGGCGCCGAATTCGTTGCACTCGCGCGCTAGCGCCCGTGCGGCGTCGAAGTTGCCGAAGAACACGCCGGGTTCGCTGATCGACAGAATAGAGGTGGCGACGCCGCCCTTGTCCATGTCGTCGAGCGACTTGGCCGGTGTCCATTGCATGAGCGGAACTTGGCCGGTCCGCCGCCCGGAAATCTCGGCGATGAAACCGGGCGAGGACAAATGGTGATGTGTGTCGATGCGAAACGGTTTGCTGGGGGACGGCGGTTGCGCCACGGCGGGAGCCGACAGTGCGGCGGCGGTTGCGGCGAGCCCGCCCATAAAGCCACGGCGATCGCAGCAGGTGCATGAGAGTTGCATCGATATCCTCCCAAGATACGGCTTGAGCGCGCCGCGTTGATCGAATGAGGATAGCACCGGGTGGCCAAGCCCGGATATACAAGCAGAGCGTCGCCGCCGGTTCGGCGGCAGCCGGGAGATGTCGGGTGGCGGAGCGGATTTTGCCAGGACTCGAGCGGCGGCTGAAGGCCGAAGTGTCCGGCGTCGATTTCGGCCAGTTCACCCGCGGGCGCTACGCCACCGATGCGTCGCATTATCAGATCGTGCCGCTAGGCGTGGTGACTCCGGGCACGATGGACGAAGCCGAACGGGCGATCGCGATCTGCCGGGAGGAAGGCGTTCCGGTGACGGCCCGGGGCGGTGGCTCGTCGCAGGCCGGGCAGACGGTGAACCACTCGGTCATCGTCGACTGCTCCAAGCACCTGAACCGCATTCTCGATCTCGATGTTGCCGGACGCCGCGTCCGCGTCGAGCCCGGCATCGTACTCGACGACCTCAATCGCCAGCTCAAGGCGCATGGCCTGTGGTTTCCGGTCGATGTATCGACCGCCTCGCGCGCCACCATCGGTGGCATGACGGCCAACAACTCCTGCGGCGGACGTTCGCTGCGCTATGGCAACACCCGCGAGAACGTCATCGCCGTCGACGCCATGCTGGCCGATGGCACCAAGGCCCGGTTCGGTCCAGTGGCGGCAGACCTGTCCGACTTGCCGGCGGACTCGGCGCTGCGGCCGCTGGCGCGGGATCTGTTCGCGCTGGGCAGCCGCGAAGCTGGTGAGATCGGCGCGCGCTTCCCGAAGGTGCAGCGGCGGGTGGGCGGCTATAACATTGACGCGCTGGTGCCCGGCCGCAACGACGTCAACCTCGCGCACATCCTGGTCGGCTCGGAGGGGACGCTGGCGTTCTCCACCGCCATCGAGTTGAAGCTGTCGCCAGTGCTCGGCAAGCGCGCGGTCGGCGCCTGCCACTTCGGCTCGTTCCACACGGCGATGGCGGCGGCGCAGCACATCGTCAAGCTCGCGCCGATCGCCGTCGAACTGGTCGATGCGACGATGGTCGGTCTTGCCCGCGACATCGCAATGTTCCGGCCGACTCTCGACGCCTTTGTACGCGGCCAGCCGGCAGCGCTGTTGCTGGTCGAGTTTGCCGAGGAACCGGACGAGAATGCCCGCCGCTTGCAGCGCCTGCACGAACTTGTCGGCGATCTCGGGTTGAACTGGGGGCACAGCGGCGCGTACTGGGGCGGCGTCGTCGATGTGCTCGATCCGAAGCTCCAGGCAGCGATCACCGAGCTTCGAACCGCGGGCCTCAACATCATGATGTCGATGAAGGATGCGGGGAAGCCGATCTCCTTCGTCGAGGATTGCGCGGTGCCACTGGAACACCTCGCCGAATACACGTCGCGCTTGACCGAGGTGTTCGAGAAGAACGGCACCAGCGGTACCTGGTACGCGCACGCCTCGGTCGGTTGCCTGCACGTTCGGCCGATCCTGAATCTGCGGCTCGAAAAGGACGTGCGTGCGATGCGCGCCATCGCCGAGCAGGCGTTCGAGTTCGTCCGCGAATACAAGGGCTCGCACTCCGGTGAGCACGGCGACGGCCTCGTGCGTTCGGAGTTTCACGAGTTCATGTTCGGCTCGCGGCTGGTGCGCGCATTCGAGGAGGTCAAGGACCGCTTCGATCCCAAGGGTCTCTACAATCCCGGAAAAATCGTGCGCGCGCCGAAGTTCGACGATCGCGCGAACTTCCGCTATGGGCCGAATTATCATGTCGAAGCGATGACGGCACGGCTCGATTGGTCGGCGTACCCTGGAGAGGGCGGCGGTTTCCAGGGCGCCGTCGAGATGTGCAACAACAACGGTGCCTGCCGGTCTTCGGCGGGTGGTGTGATGTGCCCGAGCTATCGGGTGACGCGTGAGGAGCGCGATGTCACCCGCGGCCGTGCCAATTCGTTGCGGCTCGCGATCAGTGGCCAGCTCGGGCCTGATGCATTGACTTCCGAGGAGATGGCCGAGACGCTCAAGCTCTGCGTGTCGTGCAAGGGCTGCCGCCGCGAATGTCCGACCGGCGTCGACATGGCAAAAATGAAGATCGAGGTGCAGGCGGCGCGCGCGGAGAAATACGGCGTGTCGTTGCGCGACCGGCTGGTGGGACATCTGCCGCGCTATGCGCGCTATGCAGCGAAGTTGCCGTGGCTGTTGAACCTGCGTGATGTTCTTCCCGGAGCGGCGCGGCTTTCGGAAGCGATTGCTGGCTTCAGCGCCCAGCGCACGCTGCCAAAATGGCGGTCGGATGTGTTTGATGACTCCATGTTGCCCGGGCATGCTGGCGGAGAAAATGGTGAGGTCGTTCTCTTCGCCGACACGTTCAACCGCTATTTCGAGCGGGAGAACCTGGACGCCGCCGTGGCGGTGCTCGGCGCGGGCGGGTACCGGGTGCATGTCGCCAAGCCTGCGGATGGCTCGTCGCGGCCGCTGTGCTGCGGCCGCACGTTCCTCTCCGTCGGCAATGTTGTTGAAGCACGCAAGGAGGCGGCGCGCACGCTGGCGGCGCTTGCTTCTTTCGTGGCGCGTGGCATTCCTGTCATCGGCCTTGAGCCGAGTTGCCTGCTGAGCTTCCGCGACGAAGTGCCGTCGATGCTGCCGGGCGAGGGTGCTGCGCGCTTGTCCGAGCAGGCGCTGACCTTCGAAGAGTTTCTGGCGCGCGAGGCGCAAGCCGGTAAGCTTAACCTGCCACTCAAGAAAATCGCCGACCGCGCGCTAGTTCACGGACATTGCCATCAGAAGGCGTTTGATGCGTTCGGGGCCGTCGAATCCGTGCTGCGGCTCATCCCCGGTCTTGCCGTTGAACCCGTCGAGTCGAGCTGCTGCGGCATGGCTGGCGCATTCGGCTACGCCGCCGACACCATCGCCGTGTCGAAGGCGATGGGCGAGTTGTCGCTGCTGCCTGCCGTCCGCAAGGCAGATGCCGCGACGCTCATCGTTGCCGACGGCACGTCCTGCCGCCACCAGATCCACGACGGTGCCGGCCGCGAGGCGATTCATGTTGCGCGCGTGCTGGCAATGAGTCTCCAATAGCCGCGTCCCTGCCGAGAGGAACATCATGCCGTTGCCACTGCTGCCGACCTCGCTGGTCGGCTCCTACGCCCAGCCCGATTGGCTGATCGATCGTAAAAAGCTCGCCGGCCGTTTCCCGCCGCGGGTGCGGGCCAAGGAATTGTGGACGGTGCCGCCAGAGCATCTGGCGCAGGCCCAAGACGATGCGACGCTTTTGGCGATCCACGATCAGGAGCGCGCTGGCCTCGACATCCTTACCGACGGAGAAATGCGGCGCGAGAGTTACTCCAACCGCTTCGCCACCGCACTGGAGGGCATCGATATCGACAACCCCGGCATCGCGCTCGACCGATCGGGCCATCCCAACCCGGTGCCGCGCGTCGCCGGTAAGGTGCGGCGCAAGCACGCCGTCGAGGTGGAAGACATCAAGTTCCTCCGCGCCAACACCACACGCACCATCAAGATCACGGTGCCGGGGCCTTTCACCATGTCCTGCCAGGCGCAAAACGACTTCTACAAGGACGAGGAGGAGATGGCGTTCGATTACGCCGCCGCCGTCAACGCTGAGATCAAAGATCTGTTCGCCGCCGGCGCCGACATCGTGCAGATCGACGAACCGTACATGCAGGCGCGGCCGGACAAGGCGCGCCAGTACGGGCTGAAGGCATTCAACGCCGCGCTCGACGGTGTCACCGGCACGACCGCGGTGCACATCTGCTTCGGATACGCCGCGGTGATCCATGTTCGGCCCGAGGGCTATTCGTTCCTGCCGGAGTTCGCCAACTCGCCGGTGCAACAGGTCTCGATCGAGACCGGGCAGTCCGGCCTCGACTGCAAGGTGCTGGAAACGCTGCCCGGCAAAACTGTTATTCTCGGCGTGCTCGACCTGTCCGATATGAAAATCGAAACGCCGGAGACGGTGGCCGCGCGCATCCGCCGCGCGTTGCCTTATGTTTCGCCGGAGCGAATCGTGGTGGCGCCGGACTGCGGCTTGAAATATTTGCCGCGCGAGGTTGCCTTTGGCAAGATGAAGGCGATGGTGGACGGCGCGAAAATCGTTCGGAGGGAGCTGGGCGGAGTGTGAAGGTGCCTAGGGCATCCGAGTGCGTGGTTTGCCTTCGTGTTCGTCGATGGCGTCCTTGTATTCGTCGGACTTCAACAAGGCGTCCATATATCGGATGGCACGGCGCTTCTTGAGATCGAACGCGGTGCCGTTGTACATGCCGCGCGC
>JAPLPD010000234.1 GCA_026400395.1 Alphaproteobacteria bacterium
GACAATCATCTCCTCGCCGCGACCGCCAAAATGGCCATCCTGATTGTCGCGGAGTTCTCATCCTGATTGTCGCGCTACAGACATCGCGCTCTCCCGCGCGAGGTCTGGTTCTAGGGGTTGGTCGGCTTGCGATACGTCACAAAAACTGAGCTGGCTCGCGCCAGCCTTCTTGCGATAATGCGCGATCTCTGCCCGACAGAGCGGACAAGATCCATCGAAATAGACGGTCAATGTTGGATTTTCAGCCAGCACGATTCGACTCCTATGTCTGCAGAATGGCGTCAGCGAGCGCTTCGCCGCTATCGAACGCCGCTTCAACTCGCGGTCCCAGACACCAATCGCCGCAAGCACCAAGACGGGGTTCGTCTTCCCAGAGAAAGGCGACTCGCGCCGTCTCCTCCACCAGCGCATATCGCTAGCGATGAGCCGCGGAGAAGGTGGGTTGTTCATGAACCCCAGTTAAAGATCGAAAGCGCGCTACGAGTTCGCTGGCCGCCACGTCCGGGGACCATTCGAGATGTTGGCGCGACCAATCCGGCGTAGCGTGGACAATAACGGTTTCGGTCTCGCGACCCCGGCCAGGTTTGCTGTCAGGTTTGCTGTCAGGTTTGCTTGCAACCGCGCGATCCATGCGATAGCGTCGTCCTGCGGCTTGACTCGATCATCAAGCAAGCTAAGCCGCTCCGAAAAGGCGAGCATCAAAGCCCAGCATGGTGCATAGCGAACCTTTGCTAGCTCCAGCAGGTCCACGCCGGCCGATGCAGCAAGCGGTGCTGCCTGCGGTGCCGGCACCGCGAGGATCACGGCTGAAAAACTGCCATTGCCCGGTGTTTTGACGAGCCCGCTGGGGTCATAGATGGACCAGCCGGCTTCTTCTTTCCGAATTGCCGCTACTTGGCATCCCGCGACAATAGTGTGCCCTTCAGCCATCGCGCGGGCAGGGGCTTTTATTCCGGGGCTGCCGACGAAAGCACCGTCGAACCATTCATCGGCATGGCCATTCTCTCCCCACTGCCTAACCATCGCGCTAAAACGAGGGCCTTTGGCAGTGAAATACTGCGCGCCGTGGTCAAATTGCAGATCTTCAACACGACGCGTCGCCATTCGACCGCCAAGGCCGCGACTTTTTTCAAACAATGTGGTGACGAAGCCGGATTGCCTAAGTATCCGCGCTGCGGCCAGCCCGGCGATTCCGGCCACGATTACTGCAATCTGCTTCATAATCCAACACCGGCTTTAATCCCGGTCAAAACAATTTAACGATTGCGAGTACCAGCACTGCGTAGACCGTCATGCCAGCGACCAAGATCGGCATCTGCGACGCGCCACCCTTGAGGGAATCGCGTGTCTTCTCTTTAAGTAGATCCAGTAGGTCCGGCCATGTGAAAGATACGAAATCGCCCTGCGACATAATATTAACAAGGCGACCTTGCTCATCGACTACCGGCAAATGTCGAAACCTTTCGTTCGACATTTGGCGCAACCAGTCGATAACGTCATCTTCCGCGCGGCCTGTCCTAACCTCGGTTGTCATAATAGCCGAGAGCGGCGTTGTGTTAGGGTCGAGAGTTTTATTGAGTAGGCGACGCATCAGGTCGCGTTCAGTCACGATACCCTTGACCTGCATCTCGTCATCAACGATGACCACTGAGCCGATATTCTTCTCAGACATCGTCTTCACTGCCGTCGGCACCAAATCGCTGGCCCTCAGCGAAAACGGCACTGGTTTACTTCTGTATTCCGGCCGGTCCTTAATTTTCATTGGATTTATCTTTCTTCGGTTTCTGCCGAGGTATTCACCGTGGTTAAAAACGCATCACATCACTGGCGTCTGGAGGTCAGACCAACATTTCCACGCACCAATTAGAACGATCACGATGCTGATTTAGATCATCGACAGCCAAAAACATCTGCAGGCTGGGGGGGCTGCGTGGTTCGAAATTGGGGTGGTCACGATCGTCAAATTGCGAATCTATGGTGCAAAATCGCTTGCAATATTGACCCCCTGACGGGGGATATTCGCGTTCAATTCCGACCCCCTCTGACGTGATGTGTCAGCGTCCTTCCCTTTGGCCTTGGCGGCCGGGAAGGGCTGGCGGGGATGATTGGCGTGGACA
>JAPLPD010000242.1 GCA_026400395.1 Alphaproteobacteria bacterium
CGAGGAACGTCCGAGTCCGATTCACCCGCTGGGTGCGCCATGATCGCCTCGCTCGATCCAGGATAAGGTGCTGATGCCTATATCTGAATCGGCGTGAGCGTTGCGGAAATCAGAGCGTCATCCGGGGAATGCGGGTTAAGATCGTCATGGAGCAGCGACCTGCAAGGCACCAGTTGGTTTGCCGGTATCGTGCTAGCCGCTCTGGCTGTTGCGGGGCTCCTGGCCGCGATACTGGCCGCCGCCGATCAGCGTGCATCTGGCCCGGCCGGAGCGCCGCTCGTGGAATTCGAAATTGAGCTTCCGGCGGGCACTCTCCTGCCCGACAACCGGAATATCAGCGTGATGCTATGGAACGGCGGTTCTGGCAGGGGTTGCAAGGTGACGCAGGTCCGCCGCTCCGGCGCACGCCCCGTGGTCGCGGGCAGTTTCGTTGCCGGCCGCAACAATGACGAGCGGCTGTCGCTGCAGTTGAGCCATTTTTCGGAGGGCCACTGGAAGATGCCGGTCAAGGCCCGTACGCCGATCGAAAAAACGTTTGGGGCTTGGCAGCCGATTGAATTCGTGCCGAGCCCACGTCAGGACGAGGCGCCGCTGCCGCCCGGCGATTACCAAGTGCGCTACCGCGTAGTGAAGTACATGTAACGTCAGTGCGCGCCCGTGGCGACGCGCACGAGGAGCTTGCCGAAATTCTCCCCGCGCAGGAGCCCGATCAGCGCGCGGGGCGCCCTTTCGAGGCCGTCGACCACATCCTCGCGATAGCGGACGCGGCCGTCGCGGACCCAGGCCGACACGTCGCGAAGGAAATCGCCGTGCCGCGCGGCGAAATCGGAAACGATGAAGCCGCGCAAGGTGAGCCGTTTGGTGAGGATCGCCCGCGTCAGCGCGGACGACCGCAGGCTGCCCTCGGGCATCTCGGTGGCGTTGTAGGTGGCGATCTGGCCGCAGACCGGCACGCGGGCAAAGTTGTTGAGCAGCGGAAACACCGCCTCGAACACCGCGCCGCCAACATTCTCGAAATAGACGTCGATGCCCTTGGGACACGCCGCCTTGAGCCGCCCCGGCAGATCCGGCGCGCGATGATCGAGGCAGGCGTCAAAACCGAGTTCTTCGGTCACATATCGGCATTTGTCCGGGCCGCCCGCGATGCCGATGGCGCGCGCGCCCTTGATCCGGGCGATCTGGCCTACCAATGAGCCGACAGCGCCGGACGCGGCCGACACCACCACGGTCTCGCCCGCCTGCGGGCGACCGATGTCGAGCAGTCCGGTGTAGGCCGTCATCCCCGGCCTGCCGAGCACGCCGAGCGCGGGCGAGACCGGCGCCAGCGCCGGATCGATCTTGCGCACGTTCTTGCCGTCGGAGACGGCGTGGGTCTGCCAGCCGTTCGGGCTGAACACGATGTCACCGGCGGCGAAGCCATCAAGGTTTGACACGACGACCTCACTGACGGTGCGGCCGTCCATCACCTGGCCGATTGCAACCGGCGTGGCGTAGGACGGCGCATCGCTCATCCGCCCGCGCATGTAGGGATCGAGCGACAGCCAGAGCGTGCGCAGCAGCATTTCGCCCGAGCCGGGCACGGGCAGCGGCATGGCCTCGATGCGGAAGTCGCTGTCTTTCGGCTCGCCGACCGGCCGCGCCGCGAGCAAAATGCGCCGGCCGGCCGCCACCTTTACACCCGGCTCGGGTAGTTCGGGCTCTCGCGGGTGATGGTCACGTCGTGGACGTGGCTTTCTCGCAGGCCCGCCGAAGAGATGCGGATGAACTGCGCCTTGGCGTGGAAGTCTTCGAGGTTCTTGGCGCCGACGTAGCCCATCGCCGCGCGAAGCCCGCCGGCAAGCTGGTGCAAAACATTGGACACCGGCCCCTTGTAGGCCACCTGCCCCTCGATGCCTTCCGGCACGAGTTTCAGCGCGTCCTTGATGTCCTGCTGGAAGTAGCGGTCGGCGGAGCCGCGCGCCATCGCTCCGACCGACCCCATGCCGCGATAACTCTTATAGGAGCGGCCCTGGTACAAATACGCGTCGCCGGGGGTCTCGTCGGTGCCGGCGAGCAGCGAGCCGACCATCGCAACGTCGGCGCCGGCGGCCAGCGCCTTGGCCAGATCGCCGGAGTACTTGATGCCGCCGTCAGCGATCACCGGAATGTTGGCCTTCTTCGCCGACTCCGCCGCATCCATGATGGCGGTGAGCTGCGGCACGCCGACACCGGCCACCATGCGCGTGGTGCAGATCGAGCCCGGGCCGATGCCGACCTTGATCGAATCCGCGCCGGCGTCGATCAGCGCCTTGGCGCCTTCGGCAGTCGCGACATTGCCGGCCACCACCTGCACCTTGTTGGAGGCGCGCTTGATGCGGTTCACCGCGTTGAGCACATGCTGCGAATGGCCGTGCGCGGTATCGACCACGACGAGGTCGACACCTGCGTCGATCAGCCGCTCGGTGCGGTCGTAGCCCTTGTCGCCAACCGTGGTGGCGGCGGCGACACGGAGCCGCCCCTGCTCGTCCTTGCAGGCGTTCGGATTGGCGACCGCCTTTTCAATATCCTTCACGGTGATGAGGCCGACGCAGCGGTACTGCGCGTCCACCACCAGAAGCTTCTCGATGCGGTGCTGGTGCAACAGCCGCTTGGCTTCGTTCTGACCGACGGTTTCATTGACGGTGATGAGACCGTCCTTGGTCATGAGTTCGGCCACAGTCTGCTGCAGATCGGTGGCAAAGCGAACGTCGCGATTGGTCAGGATGCCGACGAGTTTACCGGCGTGGCCGTTGCCGCCGCCCTCCACCACCGGCACGCCGGAGATGTTGTTGTCCTTCATCAGCGCCAGCGCGTCGGCCAGCGTCGCGCCGGGATGAATGGTGAGCGGATTAACCACCATGCCGGATTCGAACTTCTTGACCTGGCGCACCTGGGCCGCCTGCTCGTGCGGTTCGAGGTTCCGGTGCAGGACGCCGATGCCGCCGGCCTGCGCCATGGCGATGGCCATCTTGTATTCCGTCACCGTGTCCATCGCGGAGGCGATGATCGGCATATTGAGCGTGATCGTGCGGGTGATGTGGGTGCGGACATCGACCTCTGACGGCAGCACGTCGGACAGGCCGGGCTTCAGCAGCACGTCGTCGAAGGTGAACGCCTCGGGAAACACGGAATTGCCGTTTACGGCCATAACCAACTCCAGGCTCGCCCGGACGGATCCGGACTTTAAGGCTCATGCAGTCCCAGATAGGTAAAATCGGTTGTTTTGCGAGAACTTGCGTCCTCGCCCGACTCAGGGCCCGCTTTTGGGTTGGCGACGGTGGATAGCACCAAGACCGCGAGCTTCATAGGAAAAACGTCGGGTGTCAACGCACAATGAGAATGTGTGTCAACGCACAATGAGAATGTCCCCTCGTTCCGCACAATGAGAATGTCCCCTTTTGGATGGGGCTGAGCGTTTGTGGGTAACGAGGGGGGTCGCGCGCCTTCACAGCGGTAGCGTCGCCCCTCGTTATCCACATCC
>JAPLPD010000334.1 GCA_026400395.1 Alphaproteobacteria bacterium
CGAGGAACGTCCGAGTCCGATTCACCCGCTGGGTGCGCCATGATCGCCTCGCTCGATCCAGGATAAGGTGCTGATGCCTATATCTGAATCGGCGTGAGCGTTGCGGAAATCAGAGCGTCATCCGGGGAATGCGGGTTAAGACGCATCTGGTGTATGAAAGTACACATGAATGATTCGCTTG
The DNA here is from genome assembly GCA_026400395.1 of Alphaproteobacteria bacterium. GTDB lineage: Bacteria > Pseudomonadota > Alphaproteobacteria > Rhizobiales > Xanthobacteraceae > Z2-YC6860. Next base: position 182 of record JAPLPD010000334.1, read on the forward strand.
AGCGCCTGTACCAGCAGGTGATCGCGGCCAAGACCGCCGATCCCGCCCTGTCGCGCACCGCCAAGCTGATGCGCGCCGGCCGCGCCAAGGTCGCCAAGAAACTCGCCGAGGAAGCCATCGAGGTCGTTATCGACGCCATGAGCGGCGAGCGCGAGGCGGTGGTCTGTGAAAGCGCCGACCTGCTCTACAATCTGGTCGTGTTGTGGGCCGAAGCCGAAATTTGCCCCCAGGAGGTTTTCGCGGAGATGGCCCGGCGTGAGCGCCTGTTCGGCCTGGCTGAAAAGGTGCCGAAGAAGCATCCCGAAGGTATCGGCCGCCGCAAGGTGGTCATGCTCGAAGCCCGTCGCAAATCCCGGCGGCGCTAGGCCGCGCCCGGCGCGCGTGGACAAGATGCCCGGGCGCCGCTAGACCCTGACGCTCAAAATCGCGTCCGCCCAGTTCGGGTCCGGGGCGCGTTTCCCCGGGATCGTCCTCTCAACAAAAGCCCGTCATGCTTCGTCGCCTTTACGATTGGTGCATCCGCGCCGCTGAAAAGCCCTACGCGACCTGGCTGATGGGCACGATTTCGTTCCTGGAAAGCTCGGTCTTTCCAATTCCGCCGGACACGTTGCTGATCCCGATGTCGCTGGCGCGGCCCGACCGCGCGTGGTTCTACGCGCACGTCTGCACGCTCACCTCTGTCGCCGGCGGGGTGCTCGGCTATGCCGTTGGGGCCCTGCTTTATGACTCGGTGGGGCACTGGTTGATCCAGCTTTACGGCTACGGCGATAAGGTCGATGCGTTTCGGAACGCCTACGCCCAGTGGGGTGCCTGGATTATCGTTCTCAAGGGATTGACGCCGATCCCCTATAAAATCGTCACCATCACGTCCGGCTTCGCTGGCTACAATTTCTGGATGTTCGTCGGGTTGTCATTCATCGCCCGCGGCATCCGCTTCTATCTGTTGGCTTTTCTGCTCCATCGCTATGGGCCCCAGGCCCGCGCGATCATCGAGGAGCGGCTGACCTTTTGGGTTACACTGAGTGCCGCGATCCTCGTTGTCGGCATCGTCGGCGCGCTATATTTGTTCTGAGGGGCGAGCCGCAATTTAGCCATCGCAGTCAGGCACGGCTACCCAGGCAAAAGGCCATGCGCAGTTCTCGGATCAGCATCGGTTTTCGACGGCCACGGCTCGCCGCGGCTTCGGTGGTGGGCTTGTTGCTGCTCGCGCCGGTCGCCCTTGCGCAGGATGCCGCTCCCCAGCCGGCGCCGCCTGCAGCCCCGAAGAACCCCGGCCTGTTCGAGTCGATGGGCCGCTGGTTCGACCAGGGCGCCAGCAATTTTCGCGATCACCTGACGGGCGCCAAGCGGCGGATGGACGATCTGAGCGACCAGGCCGCGGCCAACAACAAAGAACTGTCGGAACAGGCGGCGAAGGTCGGCCAGGGCGCGGCCGACGTCGGCAAGGGCGCCGTTGATGCCACCAAAAGTGCGGTGGATGTCACCAAGAGCGCGGTGGACGCGGTGGTCAAACTACCGACCGCCCGCATGACCACCGGCCGCGAGCGCTGCGCCGTGGCCCCCAACGGCGCGCCAGACTGTCTTTCGGCGGCGGAGATGCTTTGCCGCAAGCAGGGCTTCAGCACCGGCAAGAGCTTGGACTTCACCTCGGCCGAGGAATGTCCGCCCAGCACGCTGCTGGGTCAAAAGTCGCGGGACGAGTGCTACACCGTGACCTTCATCAGCCGCGCCATGTGCCAGTAGGATCGGCTACCTCCGGGCGATGCCGGTGCCGCGAACGACGGTGATCTGCGTGCGGGCGCCGGTGATGCCGAAATCGTCGTCGTTGATCAATGCCAGCGCGCCGTCGCCGAGCAGCGCCATGCCCTCGGTCTTGCCCAGGATCTCGCGGTGGTCTGCGGTGTCGAAGCGCAGCGTCTTTTTCACCGGCTCTATCTTGGCGGCCGCGAGATCGGTCTGCTCGAGCGTCGGCAGCGTGGCTGCATCGTCCCAGCCGCTGGCGGCGATGTTGGCCGCGCCCGCAAGCTCGATCTCGTAGAGCTTGGTGGTCAGTTCGGTGCGCTCGTCCACGATCAGCCGGTCGGTGCCCACCGCCATCAGTTCACTGATGCGCGGATCGCTCTGCTTGCTCGATGGATCGCGGCGGAAGCTCCGCGGATCGTCGAGCGTATAGACGTATTCGCCGAGCACTTTCATGGTGGCGCGGTCGAGCTTGAACAGCCGCGTGTTGCGCGCCTGCGCGAAGGCGGCACTGTCCGGATTCGCCAGCGGATTCTGCATGATGAAGTAGAGAAACTGCTCGTCAGGTGAAACCGCGATGCCTTCAATGCCGCGGTTGCCCTGGCGTTTGGTCAGGATCGCCGGCAGGGTGCCTTTGACCGCGTATGGTGCACCGGCGAATTCGCCCTCGGTGCCCGCCGGGACATGGCGCTCGATCATCTGTAGCGCGACAATCTGGATGAGAACTCCGCGACAATCAGGATGGCCATTTTGGCGGTCGCGGCGAGGAGATGATTGTCGTGGCGCGACGATAACGCAAGCGATATTTTCGTGACGCGTGATTTGATTGTCGTGGAGCGACAATCAGGATGAGCTTTTGATTGTTGCGCGTATTGCCGGGCGTCCCGCTCCGTGCGCTTTGTCGACCGCCTCTTTTCGCCG
>JAPLPD010000282.1 GCA_026400395.1 Alphaproteobacteria bacterium
GCGGCCCGCCAAGACCGGCTTGCTCCGCTGTGTGGGGCTCCGCGGCGCCGGTCATGGCTCCGTCAGAGGGGCACATTTGCATGCTGATAGGGGGTCGTTATTGGACGCGAAAAGGGGTCGCAGTTGGATGCGATTTGACATGCCAGAACTTCATCGACCAGCGCGACGAGCAGCGCCGGAACCGCGGCGACCACATAGCCCGAGAGAAAGTACCGCGGCAGGCTGACAGGGTGGGCCAGCACCAGCATCAGATCCATCAGCGCCGGCGGGAACAGCAAAGCGAAAAAGAAAAACCGTTTCATCTCGTCGCGTCCTCGGACCATTTCATCTCAGCTGCCCCGGTGATTGTCCGGCAGCAACATTCTCATAACCGCATCCCGTGAGCGCGCATCCTGAATTTCGCCGGCATCGTGTTCTGCGGTTAATCCGGTAAGCCTAATGCCGCGGCTTAACCTTGCAGGAAGGTGCTCGCGCAACGAGCAACACCCGCGAACGCCGTCAGCGTCTGAGAAACACGCGGCCTCGAACGGGGGGGTGACGCGGCCGAGGTCGGCTCGCCTTTTCCTGCACGCAATTTCTGCGAGTTTCGGCCACAACAGCCGGATACCGATTCCACCCGGAGCACAAGGTTCACGAAGCGTTAACGCGTTCGGTTCAATGCTCCGCGTATAGGAGCGTACAATGCAGAACGCGCATATTCCCCAGGAAGAAACCTGCCCCGTCCCCGAGCATCTGCTCGGCGAGCTTTATCGAGCCAACTCGCATGGACTGGACGGTCTCCTCGCGTCGGTGCCCGCCAAGACCCGCGCGATGCTGGCGCTCTACTGCCACAGGCGCGCGCATTTGCAATCGATCGGCCTCGCGGTCGCGGCAAGCTGCGACGAACGGGACCTCGAAGAATTCGGCGGACATGCGGGCCGCGTCCTGTTCGAGAAAGCCCGTGAAGCGCCGAAGGAAGCCCGCAACACACACTACGTCGAACGGCGGAACGTCAGCCTGTAGCGCGGCGCCATTATGCAGGTCGTTATCGACCAAGACTTGATCTAGATCGACCAGGACTTGATCTAGCGTCCGCCGGCCGGTGGAATTCGCGCACGCGGCTGGCCACGGCGGCCGGCCGCGGCACGGGTGCGACACAACGTGCGTGCTTCATTGTACCGCAGCGTCCGGTTGGACCGCTCTGTTAGCATCGCACCTCATCTCGGAGGATGCGATGACACAAGAAGAAGTCGAGCGGAATTGGTTTCGGAAAATTGTATCCGTGCTGTTGGTGGGGGCGCTCTGCATCGGCGCTGTCCCGATCCTCAAAAACACATTCTTTCCCGCGGAAAAATCCAGACGCTGAGCGGAGCCTGTCTTCCACGGCTGGGCTCTGAATGCTGCTGCGCGTTTCACTGGAACACTTGGGTCGATCCCGAGTTCCACGCCTCCAATTGCAGCAGGATTGGCTAACTTTCGAGCTCGCGTGTGTGACAGCCGCATGTATTTTCAGGTGGGGTGTTCCTCCAAAATTGCTTCTGGCCTCGCCTTCGGTCGGGGCCTTTTTCTTTGGAACCCAATCGCCGCTGGTGCATTGACGCTGCAGAACAGGCGCCCCCTCCCCGTTTGCTTGTTCCTCCTAAAAAGCCCCGCCGAAGCCCGGCGGGGCTTTTTTGTTTGCGCCTGCGCGTCCTCTGGCGCCCCTGCTGAACACCTGATACACTAGAAAAATCAATCGTTTTCGGCGTGTCCGGGTGCTTAAAGCGCGTTCTCGGGGGGCTCGGTCCTCCGCCCGGCACCAGCGGCCAAGGGAGACCTCCATGCGCGCCATTACCCTCGATGAAGCCGTCAAGATCATCAACGAGACCTTTGTCGAGGCCAAGCGCAGGAACGCCTATCCATTGACCGCGGTGCTGCTCGACGCAGGTGGGCGAATGAAGGCGGCCATGAAGCAGGATGGCGCCTCGCTTCTGCGCTTCGAAGTCTCCTACGGCAAAGCCTATGCGGCGCTGGCGATGGGACGCGAATCCCGCCAAGTGCTGCAGAAGGCAAAGGACAAGCCGCTGTTCATGCAATCCTTCGTAGAACTCGCCGACGGCCCGATGTTCCTGGAGGGCGGAGGCCAACTGATCCGCGACCAGGACGGCGAAGTGATCGGCGCCATCGCCACCACCGGCGACACCAATGAGGTCGACGACCTCTGCGCCATGGCAGGCATCCGGGCCGCCGGCTTCAAGACCGACCAGGACTTCAGTGAGGCGGACATGAGGCGGCTCAACATCAAGCGCGGGCCGCCGATCGAAGACCCGGAAAATGCCAAGCCGCAGCTCAAGCGGGTCTAGCAACCGGCGGCAGAGAACCCTCATGCTTCGGCTTCGCCCGCAAGACGCGCTGTTTGCGGTTTTGGGCCTGGTTCTCGTCACGCTGCTCGCATTCAACTTCGGAGTTGTGGTGTTGGCGCTGCTGGGCGCTTTCGCCTGCGGGGCGGTCTACGTGTTCGCGGGGATGCTACCCTCCCCGACCGAAAGCTTCGGGCGCGGGCTTTTCACCTCGGTGTTTCTGTCGATCGTGTTGTCCTCGATCATCCTGATCGTACCCGGCACATTCGGGCCGCAGGCATTGACGCCCGAGGTCAAGCAGACCGCTCTCGTCATAGCCGGCCTGCTGCCGCTGATGGCTGCCGGTTTCCAGGTGATCCGGACGCCGCGGGTCATCCGCGGCATCCTGTGGTGTCTGGGCCAGCGCTAGCCGTCCGTATCTCGATTGCTTGGAGGCGCGGCTTCTCCCCATCCGGCCAATAATGGCGACGGGAACCGAAATGGAACCCGGGTGTTAATGCGCCGTGCAGCGCCGGGCGATGTGGGGCTGCGGCTTTTCCAGACTTTTCGTATTGCGCCGGCCACGGCGGCAAAAGGGATCATCAATCATGTCCATGCTCATCAGCATTCTCGTCACTTTCCTGGTCGTTGTTCTCGTTCTCTATCTCGTCAACATGCTGCCGATCGAGGGGCGCGCCAAACAGATCGTGCGGATCATCGTCATCATTATCGGCATTCTGTCCCTGGTGAAGTACCTGGGCGTCTGGTTCTGATCGCTCGGCGGCCCGATGGGGAGGCTCCATTGATCGCCGGTTCAAAGGACTCCTCGACAAGGCGCGCATCGGGCTTGGCCGATCACGGAGTTTCGCTGAAGGAGCGCGAACCCGCGCCGATCCATGACGCCGACGACTTCTGGCGAGTGTCGGCTCAGACCGCGACCGTCGTCATGTGCGGGCTGATGGTCGGCGTGCTGCTGTATCTCGCCCGCGCCTTGGTCCTGCCGCTGCTGTGCGCGTTCTCGGTCGGGCTTACTCTCGGGCCGCTGATCAAATCCGCCGAACGGCGTGGCGTGCCGCCTTGGCTCATGGCGATCTTTGTGGTCGCGTTGATGATCGCCGCGGCCAACCTCGCCATTGTCCTTTTGGCTGGCCCGGTGACGGCGCTGGTCGCACGGGCGCCCGAAATCGGCGCCGCATTGGCCCAGAAATTCCATATTTTCGACCGGCCGCTCGCGGCCTTGGGCGAGCTTCAGAACGCGCTTGGCCTCGACACCGACAAGGGCATGACCTTCGAGCCGGGGCGCATCATCGAAAGCATCGTGACCACCGTGACGCCGGCGGCGCTGTCATTCATCCTCGCGACGATGCTGTTTTTTGGAACGCTGTTCTTCTTCATTCTCGGACGCTCCGGCTTTCGCAACAACGCCATCAACCTGTTCACCGAGCGCGACGACCGCCTGCGCACGCTGAAAATCATGAATGACATCGAAAGCAACCTCGGCGGCTACCTGATCGTCGTGACCGCGATCAACCTGTCGCTCGGCGTCGCGACCGCGTTGATGGCCTATGCCTTGGGATTGCCGTCACCGATCCTCTGGGGGGTCCTGGCCTGCGTGCTGAACTATGTTCCCTACGTCGGACCGGCGATCATGAACGTGCTGTTGTTTGTAATAGGACTTCTGACGTTTCCGACCCTGCCCGGCGCGCTGTTGCCGCCCGCCGTGTTTCTCGCCATCACCACAGTCGAAGGCCAGTTCCTCACTCCGGCGATCGTTGGCCGCCGCGTACTCAATCTGCACCCGCTCTCGATCTTCCTGAGCATCGCGTTTTGGGCGTGGATGTGGGGCCCGATGGGCGCGTTCCTGGCGACACCGATATTGATTGTCGTGCGGGTGGCGTTCAATCACCTTTATCCGAGCCGCAAGGCGGAGTTGCCGGGCTAGATACTAGACGTGCTCGTCGATCACGGCCGCGCGTACGTCGTGCTCGATCATGGTCCAGATGTGATCCACGTAGGCGATGAACTCCGACGTCCGCTTGATCGCCAGCGAACGCGGCCGCGGCAGCTTGATCTCAACGCTCTCCTGCAACCGGCCGGGCCGCCTCGCAAACACCAGCACGCGGTCGGATAGAAACACCGCCTCGTCGATCTGGTGGGTGACGAACAGGACGGTCTTGCGTCCCTGCTCCCAGATGCGGAGCAATTCGGTCTGCATGATCTCCCGCGTCTGAGCGTCGAGCGAGGCGAACGGCTCGTCCATAAGCAGGACATCGGGATCGATGGCGAGTGCACGCGCAAGATTGACGCGCTGGCGCATGCCTCCGGACAGCTGGCGCGGGTAATAGTTCTCAAAGCCGCCAAGCCCGACAAGCTGTAGCAGATCGAGCGTGCGCTGACGTTCATTAGCGCCGACCTTCCCCGCGACCTCGGGGCCAATGAGCGCGTTCGACAGCACCGTCCGCCACGGCAGCAGGCTGTCGTTCTGAAACACGAAGCCGCGGTTGCCGCCGGGGCCGGCGAGCGGCTTGCCGTCCATCACGATGGTGCCGGATGTCGAAGGCTCCAGCCCGGCCACCATGCGCAGGAACGTGGTCTTGCCGCAGCCGCTCGGGCCCACCACCGAGATGAACTCGCCGGTCTCCACCGCGATGTCGATGCTGCGCAGCGCTTCGAGCTCGCCGAACCACTTGCTCAAGGCTGTGATTTCGAGCTTTCGCGCCATCGGTTCAGTCCTTGGTCCAGGGCACGAGCCGCTTCTCAAGCCAGCCGAAACCGGCCGTCATGGCGATCCCCGCGATGGCGAGTACGATCACGCCGGCGAACAGTTCGGGCATGTTGAAGGCGTCGGCCGATTGGCTGATCAGCCGGCCCAGCCCCGCGCGCGAGCCGAACAGTTCCGCGACCACGACGCCGATCAGGCCGCGGCCGATGCCGAGCTTCAGCCCCGCCAGGATAAACGGCAATGCCGACGGCAACGACACCTTGAAGAAGATCTGGCTCGGGCTCGCGCCGAAGCTTTTCAGCATCTCGATCAGGCGGTCGCTGGTGGTGCGCAGGCCCGCCTCGGTGTTGATGGTGACCGGAAACAGCACCAGGAAGATCACGACCAGCACCTTCGACCAGATGCCGATGCCGAACCAGAGAATGAACAACGGCGCGAGCGCGATGGTCGGCGTCGCATAGAATCCGGAAATCCACGGCTGCAGCGCCTGTTTGCAGCGCACACTGCTGGCCATACCGAAGCCGAACGCAATGCCGATGACCGCCGCGATCAAGTACCCGATGATGAATTCCACCGAACTGATGGCGATGTGCCTGCCCAGTTCGCCCGTCAATGCCAGTTGATAGATCGCATAGACGATCTGCGAGGGCGCAGCGAGGAACAGCGCGTTGGCGACCAGCAGACGACTTACCAGCTCCCAGAACAGGAGTCCGCCTGCCACCGAAAGAAAGCCGGCGAGATGGTTTTCGCGCAGACGGTCCAACATGTCAGTCGGTGATCTGCGTCACGTTGGCCAGGAACAGCCGATCGACAGAAAAATCCCGCGGCAGATCGCCCAAATCCTTAAGTGCATCGACGAGCTTGGTCAATTTGCCTTTCGACACCTTGCCGGTCGGCTCGAAAAACTTTCCTTTGATCAGGAAGTCGTACGCCAGTTCAACCTCGGCTTGCTTGATCTTGCTGACCTTCATCAGAATCTGCACCGACTCGTCTCGGTTTTTTGGATCGTATAGCCACGCCATGCTCTTGTCGTAGACCTCTATAACCTTTCGCGCCGTGGCGGGATTGGCTGTGGCCCAGTTGGTGTTCACCGAGATGCCGGCGAACGGAATATCCGAATACTGGATGGTGTGCCCCAGCATCGTGAACCCCGCCGACTGGGCGTGAAAATTAAATGGCGGAGTCAGGATCGCCGCATCGACCGCGCCGGCCTGCAGCGCGGAGAAGCGCGCCGAGGTTGCGCCCGCGAAGGTCATATCGAACTCGCCGGGCTTCACGCCGTTGGGCGCCAACATCTGCTCGACGAAAATGCGCGTGATGTCCTTCGCCCCGCCGACTGAGATCAGCTTGCCCTTGAGTTCGCCGATACTCTTGATCGCGGACTTGGCAAGCAGCGAATAGGGCGGCGCCTGGACTTCTAGCCGGATCAGGGCAATCGGCGCGCCCTTCTCGATGGCGCGGATTGGATCAACTAACCCGGAGTTGGTCGATACCTGGGCCGAGCCCGCCGCCACCTGCTGGATCACCGCGGCGTTGGACTGCGCAAAGACCACGTCGTGCTTGATGCCGGCCGCCTCGAATAGGCCCTTTTCGACGGCGACCGCGCTTGGCCAGAAATTCGCGGACGACGAGCCGACCGAAACGAACGTGACGGGCTCGGCGGCGAACGCTGAGCCGCCGAGCACCAAAGCCACGACCCCAGTAAAGGCATGCACAAATCGCTTCATCGACCGGCCCCCGCTGCCTTCGTTTACAATCATTCGCCGATCTTTGTGACGCCGCTCAGCACAAGTTGCTCCGTATCGAACGGGGTCGGCAGATCGCCAAGCTGCTGCATCGCTGACACCAACGCATTCAGCTTGGTGCGCGAGATCACGCCAGTCGGCTCGAAGAATTTACCCTTGACGAAAAAGTCATAGGATTTCTCGACATCCTCGGTCTTGATCTTGCTCGCCTCGGCCATCATCGCGACCGCCTCGGCCTTGTTTTTTGGATCGTAGAACCACGCCACGCTCTTGAGGTGCGCGGACAGCATCCGTTGCAACACCGGGCCGCTCTTGGCCGCCCACGTGCGGTTCACCACGGTGCCGGAGAATGGCAGTTCCGGCGCGTAATCGACAGTGAGACCGAGTTCGTTGAAGCCCGCTGCCGTCGCGTGGAAGTTGAACGGCGGCAGCAAAATCGCAGCGTCCACCGCGCCCGCCTGCAGGGCCGATGCCCGCGCCGAGGTGGCGCCGGCAAAAACCATGTCGAACTCGCCCGGCTTGACGCCATGCGGCGCCAGCATCCTCTCTACGTAGATCTTGGTGATGTCTTTCGGCCCGCCGATCGAGATAACCTTGCCTTTAAGGTCCTTCAGTTCTTTGATCGAGGACTTCGCCAGCAGCGCATAGGGCGGTGCCTGCACCTCCAATCGCACGATCGCAATGGGAGCCTTTTGCGAGACCGCGCGGATCGGATCGACCAGCCCGGTCGACATGGTGATGTCGAGCGAGCCCGCCGCCAGTTGCTGAACAAGATTCGCGCTCGACTGCACGAACACGATATCGACCTTGACGCCCTCGGCTTCGAAAAATCCCTTCTTTATGCCGATGAACACCGGCCAGATGTTCGAGGAAGCCGAGCCCACGGTTCCGACCGTGACGCTATCCGCCGCGCGCGCGGGCGGCATCGCCAGCACCAGGAAGCCGCCTAGCAGAGCCGTCGCAACCGTCAGAAGCCGCTTCATCCCCGTACTCCTGCTCGTGACCTGGCGGGAGCCTTCGTCTTGGCCTTTCCGCCTTCCAATTGCGCGAGATAGTGGCTTGCAATTTCCGAGCCGGTAGCCTTCCAGACCTTCTTGTGTTTGCAAATGTACTTTAATGCCGCATCGAATGCGCCGATGCGGTGCGGTACGCCGATCAGGTAGGGATGCAGCGCGATCGCCATGACGCGCCCGGATTTCGCGCCTTCCTTGTAGAGCACGTCGAACTGGTCGCAGATCATCTTGGCGAATCCGTCGGCCGAGACGAGACGCCGCTCGAACGCTGACTTGTCGTTGAGCTGCTGCGTGTAAGGCATCGAAACGACGGTGCGTCCATCGTCCAGGGTCATTTGATAGGGCTGATCGTCGTTGCACCAGTCGGCAACATACTGACAGCCGTTGTCGACCAGATGATCGAGCGTGTCCCAGGTTTCCTGCAGGCCAGCGCTCAGCCACCCCTTAACCGGCTTTCCGGTGTGCTGCTTGATCGTCGCGAACGTGTTGCGGACAATCTGAGCCTCCTCCCCCGGCCCTGCCTCATTGAGGCGGCGGGTGTTGCTCTCGTTGTGCCCCATCCACTCCCACTTGCGTTTCTCGCCCTCTTCCATGATGCGCGGATGCTCGGCGCAAAGGTTGGAGTTGAGCGCAACGGTGCCGCGGATTCCGTACTTGTCGAGCGTGTCCATAATCCGGAACACACCGACCCGATTTCCGTAATCACGCTCCGACCACATCACGACGTCCGGAAGCTTGGCGCCGGCGCCGTAACCGCCCGGTTTCTCCAACATCGAGAAGTATTCGATGTTGGGAATGATCCAGAGCGCAACGTACGCGCCGTTCGGCCATTCCAGGCGCGGACGATCGATGATCGGGGAATAGGGAAACGGTCCGTAGGAGCGTGGCTTCATATCAACTGGCCTTCTTCACGGCGAGTGTGTCCAGGTGCGTGACGACATCATCGACGTGCATCACGTCGGTGTATTTGTGATGCAAGTCGAACAGGTTGACCTTGTGCGACAGCATACTCCGGTCGAAACAGCATTCCTCAACGACGACCACATGGAAGCCATTGGAATAGGCATCGACCGACGACGCCCGCACGCAGCCCGAGGTGCTCTCGCCGCAGACAATGATCGTCTGGATGCCCAGTTGAGTCAGATGCGCCATCAAGGGCGTGCCGTAGAAACTCGATGCGCGCTGCTTGGTGATGACCACATCGCCCGGCTGCGGCTTGAACTCGGCCTTGATCTGGTACAGTGCCGGGTCTTGCGGAACTCGCTGGCGCTTGGTTGCCGTGACACGCGACGGAATGCTGTCCGGCCGGGTGTCTGAGGTGGTGTAGAAGATCGGAATGCCCGCGGCTCGGGCAGCAGCGAACAGCCGCTTGGTCGGCTCGATGGCGGCGTAGGCGTTCTCGCCGCATGTCGAAGCGTAAGTCTTGTGCAGTTGTGCCACCGGCTTCGGCCCGCCCTGGTAGGCCAACTCGTAGAGATCGATCGCCAGCAGCGCGGGTGACGGGCCGACGAATGTCTTGCGGGCATAGTGGGTGTAGATGTCGAGCACCTCGGGAGGCACGATGTCCCTCCAGCAGTGATTCTCAAAATCGTCGGCCATGACGTTCTCCCTTGCCGGTTACATCCTGGAAGCCTATCCGGGAGTGAACCGCGATACAATTTGACCTAGCATGCAGTTTTGATGCCGAGCCGGGGACCCATTGCATGAGCGCCATAAACCGACGTGATTTGCTGGCCGGTTCTGCGGCGGGCCTCTTGGCCTGCTCCCCAGCCCTTGGTGCCGCCCCCAAGGCCACAAGCCAGGGACCCGGCGCGTATCGCACCAAGCTCGGCGATTTTCAGGTCACGGCGCTCTACGACGGGACGTGGTTTCTCAAGATCGATGATTCACTTGTCCGCAATGCCAGCGACGCCGACGTGAACAAGGCACTGGCAGCGGCTTTTCTACCACCGAACATCCTCCCCATCTCGTTCACCATTCTGCTGATCAACACCGGATCGAAGCTCGTGCTGATCGACGCCGGCACTGCCGGACAGGTCGCGGACACCGCCGGCGTCATGATGGCCAATCTGGCCGCCGCGGGCGTCGCTCCTGCCGCGATCGACTCCGTCGTCATCTCCCACTTCCATCCCGACCACATTGACGGCCTCAAGACCAAGGATGGCGACAAGGTTTTCGCCAACGCCGAGATCCTGGTGCCGGAGCAGGAGTGGACCTACTGGATGGACGACGGCGAGATGAGCAAGGCGCCCGACCGCATCAAGGTGTATTTCCGCAACGCCCGGCGCATCTTCGGCGACATCGGCAAGGAGGTGCGGCGCTTCAAGCCTGGAGCCGAGGTTGCACCCGGTATCACGTCAATTCCGGCGTTCGGCCACACGCCGGGTCACTGCGCATTCGCGATCGCGTCTCGCAACCAATCGATGCTGGTGATGAGCGACGCCGTCCGCAATCCATATCTGTTTGCGCGCCATCCGGACTGGCAGCCGCTGTTCGATATGGACGGACCGCTGGCGGTCAAGACGCGGCGGCAGATGCTCGACCGCGCAGCCTCCGACCGCATGCTGGTCGAGGCTTATCACTTCCCGTTCCCGGCCAGCGGCCACATCGTTCGAAGCGGCAAGGGCTATGAGTTGATTCCGGTGGAGTGGCAGCCGCTATAGAGACCTACAGCTTGCTCAACTTGGCGACATCGATGGCCTGCGCGTAAGCGAGTTTCGCCGCGGCATCCGCCGAGCCTTCGACCGACACCATGAACTTGTTGGCGATCACCATCTTGACGTTGCCGTCGTTGTCCTGGATCGCGCGCTGGCTACCGACTCGCACCAGCTTGCCCATCGCGCCGGCCAGCGCCGGATTGCTGAAGAACGCCGCGATCTGCGCCACCATCGCAGAATCGCCGGTGATCTGCACCTCGACGCTGTCGCCCTTGGCATTCTGGTAGGTCCGGCTCGCCATCGAAGCACCGAATCCGGCCATGCCGAGCGCCTGGGTGCTGGCCTTGTCGGCCTTCCAGCCCGGCAGCGCGTTCGGCAGCAGGGTTGCAAAAACCTCGGCGTTCTTCTGTCCGATCAACTGCGAGGCGAGATCCAGCGACTGTTTGGCATTGGTCAGGTCGCCCGACTGATACGCCTTGCGCGCGGCATCCATCGCGTCGATGATGTCGTCAGCGAACGCCGGTGCGGCCAGTGCGCCGAGCAGAAATATCCCGGCGATGATGCGGTTGATGGTCATGGTCGCCCCCTGATTCTCAATCGCAAAATACCACGCTTTGGCCAAACGGCAGGAGGCCAGCCTCGCGGCTGGCCTCCCCTCACCGACCCATTTGGGGATCAGTTCGCCTTCGGACGGCTGCCAACGGTGTGCTGCATGGCGTGCGTCCGCGTGCCGGACACATGCTTCGCATGGTGCCGCCCGTGCCGGACATGTCGCACATGCTTCACATGAACGTGCTTCACGTGATGGCGGGCGTGACCGTGCTTGACGACCTCGACCTTGGCGGATTGCGGGGCCGGGGCTGTGCCCTGCGCAAGCACCGGGGCGGTCAGCATTGACGCCGCGATCAGCGCGGCTGCGAAAGTCTTCAACATTGTTTTCTTCCTTTTTTGTGGCGCTTCGGCGCGATGCCGATTTGCGCTGATGCCGTGGATTATGATCACCGGCAATGAACGGGGTCTGAGGGGTGGTGACATCTGCCGTTCATATCGATGAACCGACTGTTATTGTGGTTCACGGCGGCGTAAAAGTGTCACTCAGCATGTTGTTACTGGCGCAGAAATCGCTACTGTTGATGCATTGCACCGGCCACCAGGAGGGCCTCCCATGATCAGAACCCCGTTCCGCCTCTGCACTTTGATTGCTGCAAGCGCCTTCGCACTCGCAGTTTCGCTGCCCGCGTTCGCCGTCGACAGCCGAAGTCCGATGGCAGACCCGAAGCCACAGACGAAGTCATCGACTTCGAAGCCGGATTCAAAGGCAACCAGCGCCAAGAAAAAGAAAGCGCCGAAGGAAAAGAAATCCGAGCAGCAGTTCATCAACGGCTACAAGGTCGCGCATGCGATGATCTACAAGCAGCACGACTACACCGCCGGCATCGACCAGTTGAAGTCGCTGGGGCATGACGACAATCCGGACGTCGCCAATCTGATCGGTTACTCCAGCCGCAAACTCGGCCGCTACGACGACTCCAAGCTCTGGTACGAGCGCGCGCTGGCCGCCGATCCCTCCCACGCCCGCACCTGGTCTTACTACGGCATGTGGCACGCCGAGCAGGGCAACGTGCTCAAGGCCAAGGACTACCTTGCCAAGGTCGAAACGCTGTGCGGCACCAAGTGCCGTGAATACACCGAGTTGAAGGGCGTCATCGAAGGCACCCGCACCTACTAGCCTCGCGCTCTGACATCGAATGCCCGGTAGCGTCGCTGCCGGGCGTTCTCTATTTCGGGGCAGGCTCCGTCTCGTCCATCAGCCAGCCGAAATAGCCGGTCTCCACGCTCTCCAACGGCATCACCAGGATTGCCGGCGTGTCGTAGGAATGCAGTTCCTTCACAGCATCCGAAACAGCGTCCGCCAGCGACGATCGAGTCTTGATGAGCATCACCGTTTCCTCGGCACGCTCGAGCTGACCCTGCCACCGATAGTGCGAGATCATGCCCGGCAGGATGTTCACGCAGGCCGCGAGGCGGCGGTCGACCAGCGTACGGCCGGCCGCCTCCGCCTCGACAGTCGTGGGCCAAGTCGTATAGACGAACACCGCGCGTTCCATGATCCCTCACCAGGTGGCCTGGCCGTCGAAATGCTTCGGAAAACACCAAAATACGAGCGGATTGCCTTCGTGGCGAGCCCCGCTCCTGAGGCCCGAGCGGCGCTCAAGCGGCTGGTGAAGCTGTACGGCAGCGTCAGCCCGTCCAAAGCCGACGTCGTGGTCGCCCTGGGCGGCGACGGATTGATGCTACGCACGCTGCGCCAAGCCATGAAGGCCGGCCGGCCGATCTACGGCATGCATCGCGGCACGATCGGCTTCCTGATGAACGAATATCGCGATAAGCACCTGCGCGAGCGCCTGCAGGCGTCGCAGACCACCGTGATCCATCCGCTGGTGATGCGGGCGCGCGACGTCAAGGGCAAGCTGCACGAGCATTACGCCATCAACGAGGTTTCGCTGTTCCGCCAGACCTATCAGGTGGCGCGCTTGTCGATCTCCATCGATGGCAAGGAGCGCTTGCCGGAATTGATGGCCGACGGCGTGCTTGTGGCAACCCCCGCGGGTTCCACCGCCTATAATCTATCGGCGCAGGGACCGATCATTCCAATCAACGCCAACCTGATGGCGGTGACACCAATCAGCCCGTTCCGGCCGCGGCGTTGGCGCGGCGCTTTGCTGCCGGACGGTGCGCGCGTGACGTTACGCGTGATCGATCCCGACCGCCGGCCGGTCGCCGCCGTCGCCGACCATGCCGAGGTGCGTTCAGTGCGCGACGTCGAAATCCACATGGATCACTCGGTGGGTACTAGCGGATCTGGCGCTGCGCCTTAACATGCCGCCACAGATCGGCAAGCGGCCAGGCACGGGCACTGATCAGAAGGCGCCGCGTTTGAAGCGTGGCTCGTTCCGGGGAGCACACCACTGATGACAGCATCTGCCGAAGAGCCGCCGTCCATGATCCTTGCCAAAACCGGCTACCTCTACGTCGGCGGCAAAATCGACTCCACGGTGCCGGGCTCGCCGATGACCGGGCAGATGTACGTCGAATACCTCATCCCGAAGACGCTGACCCATCCCTACCCCTTGGTGATGATCCACGGCGGCAGTCAGACCGGCACCAACTTCACCGGCACGCCGGATGGACGCGAAGGCTGGGCGCAGTACTTCGTGCGCCGGGGCCACGCGGTGTATGTGGTCGATCAGGTTGCGCGCGGCCGCTCGGCGCACTTCTCGCAGTCACAGGGCAAGGTGGCCGATGGAAACCTGGAGCGCACCGAACAGCGCTTCATCGCGCCCGAGCGATTCAATCTGTGGCCGCAAGCCAAGCTGCACACGCAATGGCCAGGCACCGGCAAGCCCGGCGATGCGGCGTTCGACGAATTCTATGCGACTCAGTTTCCCTCGCTGGTCGATTTCCCGGCACAGCAGCGGCTGAACCGCGATGCCGGCATCGCATTGCTCGACAAGATCGGGCCTTCGGTGCTGCTGACACACTCTCAGGCCGGCGCGTTCCAGTGGCCGATCGCCGACGCGCGGCCGAACCTGGTGAAGGCCATCATCTCGGTCGAGCCGAACGGCCCGCCGGTTTTCGAAACGGAGTTCAAGGGCGATCCGGAATGGTTCGCCGACATGGGCAAGAAAAAACGCTTCGGTCTCGGCGAAGTGCCGCTGACCTACGATCCGCCGCTGAAGGAAGACGAAGAGCTTGCCGTCGTGCGGCAGGACAAGCCTGACCAGCCCGATCTGGTGAACTGCTGGCAGCAGGCGGAGCCCGCACGTAAGCTGAAAAAACTTGCGGGCATCCCGATGCTGATTCTGATCGCTGAGGCGTCGTATCACGCCGCCTACGATCACTGCACCGCGAACTGGCTGACCCAGGCGGGCGTCCGCAACACGATGATCCGGCTCGGTGACATGGGCATCCACGGCAACGGCCACATGATGATGCTGGAGAAGAACTCCGACGACATCGCGGGTGTCATGCGCAGTTGGTTGCTGAAAACCGTGCCGCCGCCGGATTAGCTAAGCCGCGCGCTTCCGTTTGACGGCCTTTGTCTTCTTCTTCGGCGCGGATTTCTTTGCAGCACTTTTCTTGGCAGCCGCCTTCTTCCCGCTCCCCCACAATTCCTTGCTGGCCAGCCGCGCGCCTTCAACCAGCGACTGCAGCTTCGCCCATTGGATCGTCGGGTGGACGCGCTGATAGAACGGTTGTTGCGCAAAGCCGCAGTCGGTGCCGGCGATGACGTTCTCGCGGCCGACGAGCTTGGCCAGCCGCACAATCCTTTCCTTCACCAGCTCAGGATGTTCGACCACATTGGTGGCGTGGCTGATGACGCCCGGAATGAGCACCGAGCCTTTCGGCAGTTTGACGTCGCGCCATACCTGCCACTCGTGCTCGTGGCGAGGGTTCGCCATCTCCAGCACGTAGGCCCCGGCGCGCACGCGCAGGATGAGGTCCATGATGTCCTTGATCGGCACATCGGTGGTGTGCGGGCCGGGCCAGCTTCCCCAACAGACGTGATAGCGCAGCATCTCAGTCGGAATGCCCTTGCTCGCGCGGTTGAGCACGTCCTGATAGAGGCGCACGCGCTTGCGGTAATCCTGGAAGGTGCCGGGCGGCACCATGCGGTCGTAAGTAACCGCGGCGCGCGCATCGTCAAGCTGGGCGACGACACCGTTGTCGACGATCTGTTTGTATTCGACGTGCATCGCCTGGCCGATTGCCTCTGCGAGTTCGTCATCGTTCTTGTAGTACTCGTTCTTGCGATCGGGGATGACCGAGGCCGGTGCCGCCACCGGAAGGAACCCCTCGACCACCTTCACCTTCTTCAGCGCAGCTTTGAAGTTATCGATGTCGGCCTGGAGCAGCCCCTGACCGGTGTACTTGATCGGTGCAACTGCGACCGTATCGGTCACCGTCTCGACATGATCCTTGGCATCGAGCTCCTGGTAGAACTCGGGAAAACGGGTGCGATCCGCCCCCTTGGTGAAAGGGTTGCCGCTGTCGGGCCGGAACGGCCGGCGTTCGAAACCGGAAACCCGCTCGATGACGTACTGCGACCAGGAAATGCCCTTGCCGAACTCCCCATCGCTGACCACGTCGATCCCGACTTCGGCCTGCTGACGGACCACCTCTGCGACGGTGTCCTTCAGGTTTTGAGCATGCGCAGCGACGTCATAACCCTCGCCCTTCTGCTTGGCGCGCAGATGCTTGCGGATCGAATCCGGGCGGATCAGGCTGCCGACATGGGTGGTGAGAATCCGATCGGTGCTGCGATGCATGGGTCCCTCCTCGCGTTTCACGGTTGCGCGATGGATAACAGGTCGAACCGGGCTTGCAAGCGCCGGAAACGACCTCAAGCGCCCACTTCCAGCCGGTGGGCAAGGCGGAAGCGGCCTTCCGCAGGCGGGCCGGTGCGATCGAGCCACGCCGCTCTTTTGTAGAAGGATGACGAATCGGAGCGCGCCGCTGAGGCGTCACGCTGCCGACGAATAGGACTCCAGAATCTTGATTGCATTGCTGCGGTCCAGCACGGCGGCGCGCAGGCCGCCTTCAACAGCGAGAAAACCTTTCAGCATCTGCGAAGCGCCGGAGGCGTCGGAAAAGCCCATCGACCATTCCCCGCAAATACGGTGCTGTGCGTCCGCGTCTTGCCAAAGAACGCTAACGTTCCGGTGCCGAGGGTCACGTTCAATCCGCCGAAAAGTTGCCTGCACGGCGGCCTGATCGCCTTCCAGCATTTGGAGGAATACGCCCAGATCGTAGATCAGCATGCCCGTGATGCCCATTTCTGTGTTTCGGAGGCGGCTGTTGATCAGCAAACGCTTCAGCAACCCGCTATCGAACGCTTCGACTTCAACACTGGAGTAAACGACCCGGAACATGAGGACCTCGTCTTTTGTCGCCGCTATTTTGACCAGCCCGGCTAAGCGATTCGTTATCAAAGGGTAGAAGATGCGGGAATGCCTGCCGCTTTCTTAAGGAAGTGTTGCGGCCGCCGGATATTCGGACGCTGGTTGTTTCTCGTGTTTCTCGGTGCAGGCATTGAAAAACAAAGATACAGGTTAGCCGTTCCTTAACGGCCTCATCCTACCTTCGCTTTGTCGAGGGCCGGGATCATAGCAGCCCTCCGAGGCGTCATGATCCGCATCGACTTCAACCGCCTGCGCTTCCTGGTGATTGACGACAACGCCCACATGCGGCGCATTGTTCGCACGCTGTTGCACGGCTTCGGCGCCCGTGACGTGTACGAGGCCGAGGACGGCGCCGCCGGCCTGGACGCATTCACCCATCACGTCCCCGACATCGTCATGACCGATTGGGCAATGCCGATCTTTGACGGGCTTGAGTTGACTCAGATGATCCGTCAACCAGGCGCCAACGCCAACCCGTTCGTCCCCATCATCATGGTGACCGGCCACACCGAGAAAGAACGCGTCACCGCTGCCCGCGATGCTGGCGTCACCGAATTTCTGGCGAAGCCGATCTCGGCCAAGGCGCTTTATCAGCGAATCGTCAACGTGGTGGCGCACCCGCGTCCGTTTATCAAAACGCGGACCTATTTCGGCCCAGACCGCCGCCGCAGCGCGGCCTCAGCCTATGTCGGACCCGAGCGGCGCAAAGGCGGCAAGGCCGATGTTATCCGCCAGCACCCCCTGCTCGACAAAGCCAAGTTGCTCGCGTGACGGCCTTCCAGGAGACGTTCGAACATGGCTAGCAGCAAGCCATCCCGGCCCGACATCGTCACCTATGGCGATCACGAGAAGATCACGCCGGACACGACCAAACTCCGCAAGACTTTGCGGGCGGCGCAGCCCGGCGAGCAGGATCCAGTGGCCCGCGCCGAGCAGGCTCTGGCCGCCATTTCCGGCGATTTCTCGGAATGGATGCATGAGGAGTGTACGCGGCTCGACGCGGCCCGCTGCAAGGTGCGCGACCAAGGTCTGTCGAAGCAGAACCGTCAGGAACTGTTCCTTGCCGCCCACGACGTGAAAGGCGATTCAGAAACGCTGGGCTATCCGGAGGTCGGCGCGGCGGCCGAAAGCCTGTGCCGTCTGCTGGAGCACGCCCCCGATCTGAACAAGATTCCGCTGACCATTCTCGATCAGCATGTGGACGCCGTACGCGCCATCGTCCGCGAGCACGAGCGAGCCGACATTGCAGCCATTGCGGCGGCACTCACCCGCAAGCTGCGCGTCGTCACCGACGAGTTCCTGATGAGCGAAAACCAGCACCGGCCCGACGTGCTCAAGGCGATTCAGGTGCCGGCTCTGGTTCCCGGCGAGTCGTTCTGAACAAAATTGATCGGTCGAGCTACGCTGCGACTGCGTGCAGGTCGGGATCGGGCGCGATCAACCCATCCGAAACCAGTTCATCGCAAAACATCCGGGCCTCTTCGCGCGCCGCCTCGGCGGCGTAGCGGCGCAGCAGCGTGAGCAGCGGCCCGATCTCGTCCGGCGCCTCGCTTTCGCAGCGCGTTAACGTGCGCTCGATGATCCGGCGCTTGAGGCGGGACGCCTGCCCCGGCTCGAACATGAAGCCCTCCTCGCGCATCGCCTCCAGCGCCTCGCGAAACGCGGGGAAGGTCGATGCCGGCAATCCGGCCTTGTCGTAGAGGGCCCGGAAGCCCGCCCCGCGCCGGTCGTGCAGGATGCCAACGACGCGGCTGAGCGGCACCTGGGCGAGATCGGCGACCGCCTCCTCGAACATTTCGGTGTTGCCTGACAATAGCGAGCGCAGGATCAGCCCCGCGGTAAGCTGGCCACTCTCGCGCAGATGGCGGATCAGCAGGCGCACTTGGTCTTCCTGAGATTCCGCAGCGAGCGCGATGGTGGCCTTCTCGCAAGCCTCGCGGGTGATGCGGCGGGCACGATCCTCGCCCAGCCACTCGCGGGAGGTCACAAACTCGGCCAGCGTTTCGGATAGCTTGACCACCAGCGCCTGGCGGGTCGCCGCCGGCAGATCCTCGCGCCCGAGCATGACATCCCGGATGGCGGCCAGATGGCCGAAGCGGTCGACGATCCGGTCGAGCGAGAACTGCACCGTCTCGGCGTCCTTGTTCTCAAGCAGCACGAGGCAGGATTCGGCGGAGCCAACCTCGGCGATGGCGGCGGACACCGAACACGGCAGGCCCGCGCGGGAGGCAATCGCCACTTGACGCTCCTACTCGCCGGCGGCGACCGCCTCCACCAGATCGGCATCGAGCAGCAGCGGCGAGCGTTGCAAAACCGGCGCGGCCACATCGGGCTGATCGCCGGCAAGCGCATGAACCACGGTCGGCGGCGCATCCTCGCTGCCGGCGAACACCTCGGCCATCGCGCGACGAACCAGCGGCGACGAACCAGCGGCGACGAATCGTCGAGCAGCATGATCATGGCGCCTTCGGCGGCAGCGCGATCGGTCTCACTAAGGTCGGATTAGAGGAAGGCCCGCGCCAATGCGCTCGTAGCCTCGGCGCGTTCGCCTGAGGGGGCCGTTCGTAACCAGTGCAAAAACTGACGGACAATCATACTGGAAACCGAAGTTGCACAGCCACGGCGGAGCGCCGCGAATCCGGTGAACTGCACCGGCAAGCTGCACGCTAGCGGCAGAGCTTTAATAAAGCGTTCAGCATAAATCTTTGGGATTGTTACTAAATTCTAAACGAGCCTAGACCCGGCCGCGAAACAGCGCCCGCGCGTCGGGAGCCGTATCCTGGAAAAGACCCAGATCGTTGTCGACTGCCACCGGTGCCGTCGGAGCAGCGGTGCCTGCGAGCGGCGCCCCGGCTGGCGACGGCGGCGAGGTCCACAACGAATTCACCAACGGCGCCACGGGTTCCGGGCCGCCAGTGCTGCGGAACAGGCCGTGAAACACTGGCGCCATATCGACGGCCGACTTGGCCGGCGACATGCGGGCGGCTGCGGCATAGGTCTCGGTGAGGCTCGCGGTGTCTGGCGCGAATGCAGCGCGGGGCGCGGCTGGCGCGGCCTCGGCCAGCTGTGGCGATGGACCGGACGGAACAGCAGGTGGAACCGACGGCGTGCTTCGCGCCACATCGTAGCGCCCCACCAGCACGCGGTAGACGTCGCCGGTGCTGCGCGCGTTGCCGCGCCCGTCGTAGAAGATGCTCGGGTTTGCCCGCGCGGCCCCCGGAAACACCGCCGCCGCGGGCGTTTCCGGCCGGCTATCGGCCAGCGCGATCATTCGGCTGGCGCCAGCCGAGCCCAGGAAATGCGCGATGTAGAGCTCGCCCTCGGTCGGATTGCGGCCGAGCCGCCCCGCGAGCTTTTCGCCGTTCGACTTGGTAAAGGCTCCGGCCATCAGCGCGTTGGCGGTGGCATCCGAGCGCAGGTTCATCACCGCGCCGGTCATGCGCGGATCGGATATGGCGTATTCGCCGGACGGCTGCCGCGTGATCGCATTGGCATAGGGGCCATAGCCGAACGCCGCGCCCTGCTCTTTTACGGTCGTCAGCCAAGTCTGCTCGGTGAACTGAAACAGCCCCCTCGCCGAAGAGGTCGAAGCCTGAGCATTGGGATTGAGATTCGATTCGACCTGGGCCGTCGCCAGCAGATATTTGAAGTCGGCGCCGGTCATCCGCGCGGCCTGGCGGATGGCGCCGGTCACTGTGGAATTGCTGCCGGTGGGCTCGACGATCATGGCTGCCTTCAGCCCCGCGCAAGGGCACGACGGGCAGCGAACTGTTAACGACTATGGTAAACGAAACCTTAAGATTGCAGACACGGAGGACCAAGACCATGACCGACACGACACAAGCGGCGATCCGCCACAAGCGAGGCGGGATGTATTTCGAAGGCTTCGTGGTCGGCTCGCTCACCGAGCATCGTTACTACCGCACGGTGACGCAGATGGACAACATGCTGTTCTCCAACATGACTCTCAATCCGCAGCCGTTGCACATCGACCGGCACTTCTGCGAGACCGAAACCGAATGGGGTCAGCCGCTGATGAACTCGCTGTTCACCCTCGGCCTGATGATCGGCATTCAGGTCTCCGACATGACCGTCGGCACCACCATCGCCAACCTCGGCATGCAGGAGGTGAAGTTCGGCCATCCGGTGTTCGAGGGCGACACCGTACATGTCACCACGGAGGTGCTCAGCAAGCGCGAGTCGAAGTCGCGGCCGGGTGCCGGCATCGTCGAATTCCACCACCGCTGCTACAACCAGGACGACAAGCTCGTCGCCGAATGCAAACGGCAGGTGTTCATCAAGATGCAGCCAAAGTAACCGCATCCCAGATGACCACTGCCGAGGTCGCACTCAGGCTTGGACTGGCCGCCCTCGCGGGCGTGGCGCTCGGATTGAACCGCGACCTACACGGCAAGCCGACCGGCGTTCGGACGCTCGGGCTGGTTGGACTCGCTTCTGCGTTGGTCGTGATCGCCGTCGGCCGCGGCGAAGGCGACGCCAGCCGCGTCATCCAGGGCATCGTGACCGGGATCGGCTTCCTCGGCGCGGGCGTTATTATCCGTAGCGAGCGCGGCAAGCACGTCCACAATCTGACGACGGCGGCCTGCGTCTGGCTCACCGCCTGCGCCGGGGCAGCTTGTGGCGTCGGCGAATGGCAACTGGTTCTGATCGGAGCGCCGATTGCCCTGGTGCTCCTTACGGGCGGCGGGGCATTCGAAAAATGGGCGCACCGGACATGGCCCGCGCAGGCGAAGCAAAAAACCGACATTGAGGACGGCAGCAGCTAAACCGCCATTGCTATTGCTGCTCGACGCCGCTCGCCTTGATCACCGCCTCCCAGTTCTTGATCTCGCTCTCGACAAAGGCTTGCGCGGCCTTCGGCGTGCGTTGTTCGGGCGGCATGACCGTGGTTCCGATCTTCAGGAGTTTGTCCTGCACCGCCGGCGTACTGAGCGTTGCGACAGCGGCCTCGTTGAGCTTCTGCACGATCGGCTCCGGCGTTCCCTTCGGGACAAACAACCCGCTCCAGAAATTGGCGTGAAAGCCCGGCAGCCCCCGCTCGCTGGCGCTGCTGAGACCGGGGAACAGCGGCGAGCGGTCGCGCGTCAGGATGGCGATCGCTTTGGCCTGTTTGCTTTCGATCGGCCCAACGGCGGCGGCGGCCAGCGAGCAATAATAGTCGATGCGGCCGGCGAACAAATCCTGCATGGCCTGCGCGGAGCCGCGGTAGACGACATGGGTCACGTCGATACCCATCGCGGCATTGATGCGGGCGCAGGTGAGATGCGAGCCTGAACCCACACCGCTCGAAGCAAACTGCATCTTGTCGTGATTGGCCTTGGTGTAGACGATGAATTCCGCCATGTCGTTGGCTGGCAGGTCCTTTCGTGCGATCAGCACCATCGGCTGATCGGTGACCAGACTGATCGCGGAGAAGTCCGTGGCCGCGTTGTAGAGCGGTTTTTTGTAGAGCGTCTGGTTGATCGCCAGGGTATCGACGCCGCCGAGAACCATCTGGTAGCCGTCGGGCGTTGAGTGAGCGACGCGGGATGCCCCGGTCATTCCGCCGGCACCGGGCACGTTCTCGATTACGACCGTTTCACCGAGCAATTCCGACATCCGCGCGGCGAGCACGCGCGAAATCAGGTCTGCTCCCGAACCGACACCGAACGGCACCACCAGACTGATCGGCCGCGCCGGATAGGCGTCAGCGGCAACAGCGGTGGCCGCCTGCATTCCGAAGGCCAGCAACGCCAGCACAGGAACCACGCATGGTTTGAACATTCTTCGATCTCCGTGCTAATCGTCCGTCCGAAACTTCGATGCCGCAGTTCATGCAGGAATTGCGCCAACCATCCGCGGGACCTTGCATGCGCTCATTCCTGTTCATTCCCGGTGACAGTCCGAAGAAACTCGACAAGGGCATCGGCAGCGGAGCCGACGCCCTCCTGATCGACCTCGAGGATTCGATCTCGCCGCAGAATAAAACGCAAGCGCGCGCGACCACACTGGCGTTCCTGAAAGAAGCGGTTCCGGTGAAGCAACGCCCGCGCATTTACGTGCGCATCAACGGCTTTGCCACCGGCCTGACCGACGACGACCTCGATGCGGTGGTCGGCGGTCATCCCGATGGCGTGATGTTTCCGAAGGCCGAGGGCGGCGCGGCCGTCATTCATTGCGATGCCAAGATCACCGCGCGCGAAGCCATCGCCGGACTGCCTGAGGGCGCGCTCGACATCATCGCCATCGCCACCGAAACCGCGCAGGCGATGTTCCTCGCCGGCACTTACGTCGGTTCGAGCAAGCGGCTCAAGGGACTGACCTGGGGTGCCGAGGATTTGTCGGTCGAACTGGGAGCCGAGGCGAACCGCGACCGCGACGGACATTTCCTCGCACCCTACCAACTGGCGCGGAGCCTCTGCCTCGCCGGCGCGGCGGCGGCGCAGGTGCAGGCGATCGACACTGTCTATATCGACTTCCGCAACGAAGCCGGTCTGCGCCGCGAATGCGACGAGGCCCGCCGCGACGGCTTCACCGGAAAGATGGCGATCCATCCCGGCCAGGTCGCGATCATCAACGAGGTGTTCACGCCGACCGCCGAGGCGGTCAAGCGCGCCGAAGCGGTAATCGCGGCGTTCGCCGAGAATCCTGGCGCCGGCACAGTCGGCATCGGCGGCGTGATGTACGACCGCCCGCACCTGGAACGCGCCCGGCAATTGCTGGCGCGAGCCAAAGCCTGGACCTGAAGGTCCGCCTACTTCTTGCTGTAGACGGAGCCTGGGTCGAACGCCTTAACGGCGTCGCGAAACTCAAGCGACACCGCGCCGGTCTGCCCGAGCGGCACCGCCCGGTGGAAGCAGGAGCGCCGGCCTGTGTGACAGGCGCCGGCGCCGTGCTGGTCGACTTTGATCCAGACCGCGTCCTGGTCGCAATCGACCCGCATCTCAACGACGCGCTGGGTGTGGCCGGAGCTTTCGCCCTTACGCCATAGAGATTTTCGCGAGCGCGAGAAATACCAAGCCTCGCCGCTTTCGATCGTGCGCTTGAGCGCCTCGGCGTTCATGTGCGCGACCATCAGCAAATCGCCGCTGCCGGCGTCGGTGGCGACGCAGGTGACGAGGCCGTCGGCGTCGAACTTCGGCGCCAGCAGCAGGCTTTCTTCGATTGGGTCGGACACGAAAGGTGCCTCTGGTCCTCTCCCCGCGCGCGGGGAGGAGGTAATCTATGTCAGCGTTGGCTGGCGCGAACCATGGACATGAAGCGGATCTGCTCATTCGGATCGTCGCGGAACGCGCCACGGAACTGCGTCGTCACCGTGACGGCGCCGGGCTTTTCCACGCCGCGCAGGGACATGCAGGTGTGTTCAGCTTCGAGCATAACCGCGACTCCTCGCGGCTTGAGGATTTCCTCGATAGCCGTGGCGATCTGAGCGTTCATATGCTCCTGCGTTTGCAGACGCCGCGCATAGGCATCGACCAGCCGCGCCAGCTTGGAAAGGCCCACGACCCGATCGACCGGCATGTAGGCGACATGCGCCACGCCGGTGAAGGGCATCATGTGATGCTCACAGGCCGAGTTGAATGTGATGCCTTTAACCAGCACGAGGTCGTCGTACTGGCCGGTCTCAGAGAAGGTGCGATCGAGCACCTCGGCCGGCGCCTCACCGTAGCCGCGATACAGTTCTTCGAACGCACCGACCACGCGCTTGGGCGTATCCAGCAGTCCCTCGCGGGCGGGATTGTCGCCAATATAGGCAATCAGCGTTCGCACAGCCGACTCGGCCTGCTCCCGCGACGGGCGATCGGCCACAGGCTCCGGCGCCTTGTGCACATGTTCGCTCGACTGGGGATTGGTGCCCTTTGGCCAGGGCTTAACGACGGCGTCCATCGGTCTCTCCGTTCGACCAGAGCCTTCGGGCTATGCCGGGCTCCGGATGTGTCACCGGGGGGCCGCGCCGCTCATGTGCCCGGACGTGCGATCTAGCACGGCGGACGTCTGAACGTCGCATTCCCAATGTGCATGGCACGTCCAACAAGACGCCCCACAACCAAGCCCCCCACATGCTCTTTTGGGCGGGCTTGATACGCCATATATAGACCAATTGGATCACAAAACAATCAATCCCCCGGCGGGCGACCGGCCAAAACGCCCCGAGGAAGCCATGCTGAACGAGGTCTACAACCGCCGGATATTGGAGTTGGCGGGGGGCATTCCGCGTCTCGGGCGGCTTTCCGACCCCGACGCCAGCGCCACCGCTCATTCCAAGCTCTGCGGATCGACTGTGACCGTCGATCTGAAGATGGACGGCGATACCGTCACCGACTTCGCCCATGAGGTCAAAGCCTGCGCGCTCGGCCAAGCCTCGTCCTCGATCATGGCGAGCCATGTGGTCGGCGCCAACGCCGACGAACTCCGCAAGCTTCGCGAGACGGTTCGCAGGATGCTGAAGGAAAATGGCGAGCCGCCGAAGGACGGCAAATGGGCTGACATCGCTGTGCTCGAGCCGGTGCGCGAATACAAGGCCCGCCACGCTTCGACCTTGCTGACCTTCGATGCGGTGGTGGATGCCATCGCCCAGATCGAAGGCAAACGCCGCGCGGCTGCGGACTAAGCCCGTGATGCGCAACGATCTCACCTGGCGAGATGTCGTCGTTATGTCGGGCGTGCTGATGGTGCTCGCCACTGCACCCGCGGCTGCCCAAGGCAACCGCTGCGCCGAGGATGCGGCCACTCTGCGCGCCGCCGAAGCCCAGTTGCCGCGGCTTGAGGTAGCGCCGCCCGACGACCGGCAGATTGTCTGCATCACGCTCGAAACCAACATGGTGTTCGCCCGCCGGATTGCCGCTCATGTCGCGCAATGCCCGCGGTCACCCCACGCCCGCAACGCCGGAGCCTGGCAGCGCAGCGGCGCGCAATACACCGCGCAGTTCGGCGAACGGCGCTGCAAGCCAGCGATCCGTTCCTATCGGGGATAGCCTCCCTACCGCCGCGGAAACGAGAGAAGGGCCCGAATGGGGCCCTTCTCCATCCAGCTAGCCAGCCCCTCTGCGGAGCGTCGAGCTGCGTTTCTTAACAACGCCGAACGCCCCCGCCGGTTCCGTCCGCCTTGTACCGCTCAGCCGTCGAGCTTAGGGTCGATCCGGGGCGGCTACCGTTCTAGGGAGGCAAGACATGGTTGCATACATTCAAACGATGATGCGCACGGAACCGATCACTCTCCTTGTGATGCTTTTGATGATCGCGATTTTGACGTTTGGGCTCTGGGACATCCTGCACGTCGTCAAGCGGTGATCAGAACCGGCTCGAACGATCTTGAAATAAAAAGAGCCGCCCCAATCCCGGGGCGGTTTTTCGTTTAGCCGAACGACGCGTGACGGCTAGCCACCCTGCCGAACGACGCTGCGCGCCAGATTTCGGATCGCCGGCTGCGGGGCCGCGGCGCAGCCTGCCACCAGCGACGGCAGCATCCGGCCGATCCCCGCGTTGCCAACCCGGATCGCGGTGACGACGTCATCGCTCGCCGTTTCCACCATCATCGAGCGGTTGCCCGGATCGGCGAAAGCCTTGAGCATCTCAACCGGAATACGGCCGCTGGCAATCGAGTTGAGCTCCGCCGATTTATCGCGCAATCGCGAGGCCACGACCTTGAGCTGAACCGGTTTGCCGGCCAGCGAGACTTCCACATCGGTCAGTGCCGCCGGCGGCCTTCCCGTATCATCGCCGCGTCGGCGTTCTGAATAGGTGACGATGTAGTCGCGACCCGGCTCTCCGCAGCCGAAACTTAATTCGAGCGCTCCGACGTCGTCCCCTTCGAGTGTCAGCGGATGGCTGCGGCCGAGCGCCGGGCGGCCGCGCACCATTGGCAAGCGCCGAAGTGCCTGCCGCCGCGCCTGTGCCCGAGTTCACCTCGGGCGCGTCGCCTGCGGTCTCAACCTTCATGGTGCGAAGCTCGTCGCGCGACAGCATGCGCATCGGCTCCCATGGCGGAATTTTCAATGCGATCTCCAGGAGATCGACGCCGCCGCCCATTTCCACAGTGTAGCGCGCCAAGCGTCCGATATCGCGCTGAACCACCACGAGGTCCTCGGCTGAATAATTCGCCGCAGTCGGATCGTCGCGGCGGTCACCGAGCCAAATCTGGTGAACCATCACCCGCGCCTCCGCCGGCACGCGGCGCTCGACGCCGGCCAGCAAAACGAAGGCGCACATGGACTCGCAATAAGCGCGCGATTGCAGCTTTGCCAGTTTCTTGCCGCCATCGACCGACACCAGATCGATGGTCTTGCCAACCGTCGTGGTCATGCCGAGCTTGCGAATGGAGCGGCCGAGCGCGAGCGCACCGAGCACCGAACCGCCATCCGAGTCGAGCGCAATGGTGAGGCCGTCGATCTTGGCCTTCTTGGCAAAGGCATCGAAGTCGCGGGGCGTATCCGCGGTGATGGCGCCTGAGGCGGACACCCAGGTGCGGCAATCGCCGCCGCAGACCTTAGCTGGCCCCTCGGTCCAGACTTCGAATTGCATCGGCATCCCCCGCGCGTCCGGGGCAGCCACCGGCTGGGCGCTGGTGGCGAGCAAAAGGCAAGTGGCAGCCGCGCATGCGGCGGCAGCGAATCGAATCATCAGAAGACCCCCTGCGTCAGGCACCATGCCTGAGCGTCCCCTTCCTGCGCGTCTGGACAATTCGCGAGAGTTCCCTCGCGTTGTTGCCCACGTCACAGCGTGATCTTGTCACGCAGCGACGTCACATCACGCAAAACACGGACCGACCGACTCACGTTGTCAGAACTTTTATACGGAGACCGATTCCGGTCTAGTGCAATTCAGCAACGCTCAATGGGCTCGTGCGGCAGCGTGATGTCTGGCAAAGATGACGCAACGATGGAAGCGATGAACGTTCGTTGGAACGCGAATCAATTTTCTGGAATCGAAAGTTCCGTGATGGGATTGTAGTCGGATGAACATCCATCCGTTCCTACGGATCGCCTCACAAGCGCCTCGAAGCGCAGCGCGCGCGCTGGTGAAGCTCTATCGCTATACGCTGTCGCCGTTGATCGGATTCCATTGCCGATATCTGCCGACCTGCTCCGACTATGCCGATCAGGCGCTGGAGCGGCATGGGCTCTGGGCCGGCGGATGGATGGCGCTGGCGCGCCTGTCGCGTTGCCATCCTTACGGCAACTCCGGGCTCGATTTCGTACCGGCTTCGAAACCTGCGCAGGCGCGGTGGTATCTGCCGTGGCGCTACTGCCGCTGGCGAGGAACCAATTCCGCGCAGCCGACCGGCGACTAGCCGTCGAACTTCAGATTGCGCTCTCGTATCACGTTGGTGAAGAGGCGCATTTCCGCTTCGATCTGCCTGGTCATCGGGCCAGGGGTGCCGGCGCCCGGCACGAAGCCCATCGCATTGAACGCCTTGACCGAAGCCTCCGTATGCAGCGCTGCCGCCAGCGCCTCGCTCAACCTGGCGACGACCACGGGGGGCGTGGCCTTCGGCGCCATCAGGCCGTTCCAGCCCGGCACGACAAAATCCTTGAGGCCGAGCGCGGTGAGCGGCTTGAGTTGCGGCAGTTGAAACCACGGCCCATCACCGGTGTGACCCAGACCGACAACGCGGCCCTCGTCGATCAACGGCTTCGCCGTGGTGAGGAACATCAGGTCGATGCGACCGGCGATCAGATCGGGAATGCCCGGCGCTTCGCCACGATACGGCACATGGGTGAGCTCTATGCCGGCCGCCGATATCAGCATCTCCATGATGAGATGATGCGCGGAGCCTTGACCGACGCTGCCGTATTTGAGTTCGCCGGGTTTGGCCTTGGCGCGGGCGATCACCTCGGCCAACGACGTCACGCCAAGCTCCTTGCTCGCGCACAGCGCGTAGACGCTGTTGCCGGTCTGGCCGATCGAAACGAAATCTCGGACGAGATCGACGTTGCCGTTCGGCTTCACCGCCGCGTTGGTGGTGTGCGGGCTCGCCGCCTGCAACAGAGTATAGCCGTCCGGCTCCGCTTGCTTGACGCGCTGGGCGCCGAGCCCGCCGGCGGCGCCGGCTACGTTCTCCAGAATCAGCGGCTGGCCGAGCGATTTCTCCATGCCGGCCTGGGCGATCCGCACCGCCGTATCGGCCGGGCCGCCCGGCGGAAACGGCACGATGACCTTGATGGGCTTGGTCGGAAACGCCTGGGCGAACGCGCCCCGCGGCAATGCCAGCGCTGCGAGCGCGGCGGACGAACGGATCAGAACCGAGCGGCGCGTCGTCACGGAGTCCCTCCCCTGGATTTGCGGCCAGCGTCGCACCGGGCGGGCCACGGTTCAATCCGAATCGTTGCCTCCCGCCGCGACCTGCATTATGTAGCGCCAACGCTTACCTGCATTCGTAGGCAGCGAGTGAGCATAGGAGACATGGAATGGTCGCGCTGACCTTTCCCGACGGCGCATGTCGGGAGTACCCCCAAGGCATCACCGGTCTGGACATCGCCAAGGGCATCTCGCCCTCGCTCGCCAAGCGCACCGTCGCCATGGCGCTCGACGGCGTGGTCGCCGACCTCGCCGATCCGATCGAGAAGGACGCCAAGCTCGAATTCCTGACCCGCGATGACCCGCGCGCGCTGGAGCTGATCCGCCACGACGCTGCCCATGTGATGGCGGAGGCGGTGCAGTCGCTGTGGCCCGGCACGCAGGTGACCATCGGCCCGGTGATCGATAACGGCTTCTTCTACGACTTCCATCGCAACGCGCCGTTCACGCCGGAAGACCTGCCGGTGATCGAGAAAAAGATGCGCGAGATCATCGCGCGCGACAAACCCTTCACCAAGGAGGTATGGCCGCGCGACGAGGCCAAACGCGTGTTCGGTGAGAAGGGCGAGAATTTCAAGGTCGAACTGGTGGACGCGATCCCGCCCGGCGAGAATCTCAAAATCTATCGCCAGGGTGACTGGTTCGATCTCTGCCGCGGTCCGCACATGACCTCGACCGGCAAGATCGGCAATGCCTTCAAACTGCAGAAGGTGGCCGGCGCCTACTGGCGCGGCGATTCCAAGAATCCGATGCTGACCCGCATCTACGGCACCGCCTTCGCCAAGCAAGAAGAGCTCGACCTGCACCTCCATCAATTGGAGGAGGCCGAGAAGCGCGACCACCGCAAGCTCGGCCGTGACATGGACCTGTTCCACTTCCAGGAGGAAGGACCCGGCACCGTATTCTGGCACGCCAGCGGCTGGACCATCTTCCAGGAGATGGTCGCCTACATGCGCCGCCGTCTGCGCGGCGACTATCGCGAGGTCAACGCGCCGCAGATGCTCGACAAGTCGCTGTGGGAGACCTCCGGCCACTGGGGCTGGTTTCGCGAGAACATGTTCATGGCGCAATCGGCCGGCGAAGAGACAGACGATCCGCGCATCTTCGCCATCAAGCCGATGAACTGCCCGGGCCACATCCAGATTTTCAAGCACGGGCTGCGGTCGTACCGCGAACTGCCGCTGCGCATGGCCGAGTTCGGCCTGGTGCATCGCTATGAGCCATCCGGCGCCTTGCATGGCTTGATGCGGGTGCGCGCCTTCACCCAGGACGACGCCCATGTGTTCTGCACCCAAGAGCAGATGGCCGACGAGTGCCTCAAGATCAACGACCTGATCCTGTCGACTTATGCCGACTTCGGCTTCGAGGGCGACCTCACGGTGAAGCTCTCGACCCGCCCGGAAAAGCGCGTCGGCACCGACGAGGCTTGGGATCACGCCGAAGGCATCATGCATGATGTGCTGAAGCAGATCGAAGCCAAGAGCCACAATCGCAAAATCAAGACCGCGATCAATCCGGGCGAAGGCGCCTTCTACGGGCCGAAGTTCGAATACGTTCTGCGCGACGCCATCGGCCGCGACTGGCAGTGCGGCACCACGCAGGTCGATTTCAATCTGCCGGAGCGCTTTGATGCGTTCTACATCGCGGCCGACGGATCGAAGAAGGCGCCGGTGATGATCCACCGCGCCATCTGCGGCTCGATGGAGCGCTTCCTCGGCGTCGTGCTAGAGCATTACGCTGGCCATCTGCCGCTGTGGCTTGCGCCGGTGCAGGCAATCGTCACGACGATCACCTCCGACTCCGACGATTACGCCAGCGAGGTGACCGCTGCGGCGCAGCGGCTCGGCCTCCGCGCCGAGAGCGACCTGCGCAACGAGAAGATCAACTACAAGGTGCGCGAGCACTCTCTGGCCAAGGTGCCGGTGATGCTGGTGGTCGGCAAAAAGGAGGCCACCGAGCGGCTGGTCTCGATCCGACGGCTCGGCAAGGAAGGCCAGACCGTGATGCCGCTCGACGAAGCGCTCAAGGCGCTCACCGACGAGGCAACGCCGCCGGACCTGCGGCGGGCGAAGGCGGCGGCGTAGTTCCGCCTAGCGCTGCTTGAGCTTGGGCTTGAGCTTCGTTTTGGGTTTCGTCGCGCTTCGCCCATCAATGTGCGGCAGTGGGCTGGTGGCCGGTTGTGGCTGTGTCATCAACCGCTCGGCGGGGTTGGCGATGAACCGGTCTCGCTCGCGGCCCGGCCTGTCGCCACCTTGAATACGCTGGGCTTGCGACGGAATGAGGCCGACGAGCATTGCCGCCAGCGCCAAGGCGGCGCGCCCAATCACCGCGCCAGCACTTCGATCTCGCCATCGACGCCGGGGATGACGGTGAGATCCTGCTGATAGACCTTGTTGTCGTTGCGGGCGATGACCTTGTACTCGCCCTCGGCGAGGATAACGCGCGGGAATGCGCCCTTGGTCTCGGTGATCGTATCGCCCGCGGGCGACAGAACCGCCCAATCGGTGTTGGCAAGTGCCTCGCCGCCGCGCTTGCTGACCAGCTTGAACATGATCTGCGCCGCGCGGTGCGTGATCGTGACGTCGGTCAGTTTGCCCGATGCGACACGGATGTCGGATCGGACCACGGCGTTGCCGTCGCCGTATTTCGATAGAACGTAATAGGTGCCCTCGGGCACCAGAACGACTGACCCGGTCGCGATGCTGGAGGCGATCGGCCGGCGGTCGCTCTGCTCGAACTGGCTGCCCAGGTAGACGTCGAAGGAAATCTGTCCCGGCGGAATCTTCACATTGCCGACGCGGCCTTCGATGCGCAGGCCGCCGCCGGAGATATCGAACACCTCGCGACTGGCCTCCCGGCTGACCTGGATCGGCTTCGCGGCGCTGGCCAGGCCGAACGCGACATGGATGATGTAGTTGCCCGCCGGCAGCACAAACGTAGGCTGCGCCGATGTATCCTCTTTGAGCAGGCGAAACACGCCGGTCTGGTCCGGCTTATCGGGGTAGACCCGCCAGTGAAGGCCGCCGTTGATGGATGTGCCGTCGCTGGTGTAGCGGGCGGATGCGAGGACCGCACCCACGCCCGCCTTCATGCCGGCCGGTGCCTGGGGCGGCGGCGCACCAGGCGTCGGAAATGGCGACTGCGCCGCCGCCTGCGAGATACCGATCGCAATGATCGCAAAGATAGCCGGCAGGATGCGGCGGCAAAGGGTTCGGGAGGCCATCATGACGGCGGGTTTTCGGCTGGAATCGCGGCGAATTCAAGCCACCACATAAGAGGACTTCCAAACGGGCTCAATTGTTTCGGCCTTATGCCCGTGCTACGCGCAAAGCATGCCTGAAGCCATAGACCTTCTCACCTCCCGCCGTTCCGTCAAGCCGATGGAGCTCAACGGCCCCGGCCCAACCGCCGACGAGCTTGCCACGCTGCTGACCGTCGCATCTCGCGTGCCCGATCACGGCAAACTCACGCCCTGGCGGTTCATCGTGTTCGAGGGCGACGCCCGGCTCAAGGCCGGAGAGACCATAGCCGAAGTGTTTCGCGACAAGCGCCCCGACGCCACGCCGGATCAGGTCGAGCACGAAAAACGCCGGCTCGCCCGCGCGCCCCTGGTCATCGCGGTGATCAGCCGGGCCGGGCCCCATGTGAAAATTCCGGAATGGGAGCAGGTGCTATCGGCCGGCGCCGCGGCGACCAGCCTGGTGTTCGCGGCCCACGCGCTGGGCTTTGCCGCCAACTGGCTGACCGAATGGTACTCCTACGACCGCCGCGTGCTCGATGCGATCGGCGTCGCGCCCAACGAAAAGATCGCGGGCTTCGTCCATATCGGACGCCAGGCGAAGCCGACCGAAGACCGGCCGCGTCCGCCGCTCGACCAGATCGTGACGCGCTTCGGCGCCAACTAGAGTCCGCCGCCCATGTTCTACGACACCCGCAAGAACGACCATGGCCTGCCGCACAATCCCTTCAAGGCGATTGTCGCTCCTCGACCGATCGGCTGGATCACCACCATGAGCCTGAAGGGGGAGATCAATCTCGCGCCCTACTCGTTCTTCAACGGCATCACCGACAAGCCGCCGATCGTGATGTTCTCCAGCGAAGGCGCGAAAGACTCCGTCGCCTTCGCCGAGGAAACCAAAGAATTTGTCTGCAGCCTCACCACCTACGATCTGCAGATTCAAATGAACGGCACTTCGGCGCCGCTGCCGCGCGGCGAGAGCGAAATGGCGGCGACCGGGCTCGAAGCCGCGCCGTCGCGGCTGGTCAAACCGCCGCGCGTCGCCGCCTCGCCCTGCGCGCTGGAATGCAAGTGGCTGCAGACCGTTCGGCTGAACGACATCGAGGGCAAGGCGCTCGATCGCTACGTGGTATTCGGACAGGCTATCGGCGTCTACATCAACGACACGTTCATCAAGAACGGCCGCCTCGACACCGCTGCGATGAAACCGATCGCGCGTCTCGGCTACGACGAATACGCCGTCATCGACAGCGTGTTCAAAATGACCCGGCCCAAAGGCGGCGGCTGAAGCCCCCCGATCAGGCGGTCTGGATGTAGTCGCGCAGCGCCGACTGCTCCTGCTCCATCTGATGCAGACGATGCTTGACCACGTCGCCGATCGACACGATGCCGGCGAGGCGGCCCTGCTCGATCACCGGAGGTGGCGGAATTTTCCGGCCGTCATGCGCTCCATCACCGAACTGATGGTGTCGGAGATGCTGCAGGTCATCACCTTGCGGGTCATCACTTCGGTCAGGGGCAATTGCAATGCCGCCGCGCCGTGCGTGGCGAGTTTATGGACGATGTCGCGCTCGGACACGATGCCAATGACGCGGTGATCGGGACCGGTGATAACCAGCGCGCCGATTTGTCGACCGGCCAGCAGCTCCGCGGCGGCGGCCAAATTGGTGGTGGGCTCGATGGTGCAAACATCAGTGCCCTTGGTCGAGAGAATGGCTTTGACGGTCATTGGGTCGCCTCCCTGACTGATCCGCCCGCGCCTCCAGTTCCTTTGACGACTCGAAGGTCGCGCCGGACGCTGAACAGTAGCGAGATAACAGGGCAGTTGGGTCAGGGTTCCTGTCCCGCCCGCGCTATCGATGAGCAGCCATGCAGGAGACGGTGACGCAGGGCTAGACCCTATGATTGAGGGGCCTGAAGGTGGCCCGTCATCCGATATGCAACGGTACGAGGGTTAAGCCGGCTAGCCGGTACAGAGCCGCATGCATAGGCGACGGGCCTGGTGGAGCA
>JAPLPD010000364.1 GCA_026400395.1 Alphaproteobacteria bacterium
CCTGCGCGGTGTCGCCCTGCACATAGCGGATCTGCTCATACGGCACGCCGAGCATCTCGTGGGCGATCTGCGCGAACACGGTGGCGTGGCCCTGCCCGTGCGAATGGGTGCCGCCGTAGATCGTAAGCGAGCCGGACGGATCGAACTTCATGTCCATGCGGTCATTGAAGATGCCGCCGAACTCGATGTAGAAGCAGACCGAGCGGCCGCGCCGCATGCCCTTCGTCTGGGTTGCGCGCTGGCGGGCGGCGTAGCCCTTCCAGTCGCTGTCATCCATGCACTTGTCCATCAGGCGGACGAACTCGCCGCTGTCGTAAACGAAGTGCGTCGGCGTGGTGTAGGGAAGCTTGGCTTCCGGAATGAGATTGCGGCGGCGAATCTCGGCGCGGTCGATGCCGGTGACATGGGCGGCGTGCTCGATCAGCCGCTCCATGAAATAGGCGGCCTCGGGCCGTCCGGCACCGCGATAGGGACCGCTCTGCGAGGTGTTGGTGAACACGCCCTGCGACATGATGTGCATGGTCTGGATGTCGTAGGCGGCCGGCACAAAGCGGATCGAGAACGCGCCGGCGGCAAGCGCCGAGCCGACGAAGTAGGCGCCCATCTGGAACAGAGACTTCGAACGCAGCCCGAGAATCTTACCGTGTTCGTCGAGGGCGAGTTCGCCGTAATAAACCATCTCGCGGGCGTGATGATCGTTCAGCATCGCCTCGCTGCGGGTCGACACCCACTTCACCGGACGGCGCAGCTTTTTCGACGCCCAGATCACCAGGCCGTCCTCGGGGAAGAAGCCGCCCTTCAATCCGAACCCGCCGCCGACGTCAGGCGACACCACACGGACGCGGTTCTCCGGCGCATGAAAGAGATGCGAGATTTCCATGCGGGCGCCATGCGGATTCTGGTTGGCGCTGTAGAGGGTGTATTCGTCGGTGGCGGCACTGTAATCGCCGATGGCGACGCGGGGCTCCATCGAAACTGGCGACAGGCGGTTGTTCTCGACGCGAAGCTTGACGACGTGCTTGGCAACGGCGAACGCGGCGTCGGTGGCGTCCTTGTTGCCGAACATCAGGCGGAAGGCGTTGTTGCCCTGCGGGTTATCGTCCCACACCTTCATGGCGTCGGGCTTGGCGGCGTCTTCGATGTTGACCAGCGCCTTGAGCGGCTCGTAGTCCACCTCGACCAGTTCGGCGGCGTCGCGCGCCTGGGCCAGGGTCTCGGCGACCACGAAGGCAACGCGATCGCCAACGTGGCGGACTCGGTCGCTGACGATCAGCGGCTGGAATGTGCGGTGCCCCTTCGGCGCGCCGAAGTCCTCCGGCATCAGATGCGAGGTGAGCGCGCCGATCGTCTCGGCGGCGACATCGGCTCCGGTCAGCACCAGCAGCACGCCGGGGGCGGCCTTGGCCTTGGTGGTGTCCACCTTGCGGATCTTGGCGTGCGCATGCGGCGACAGCACGTTGGCGCCATGAACCATGCCCGACAGGACGATGTCATCGACGTAGCGGCCCTGCCCCGTCAGAAAGCGCTGGTCCTCGACCCTACGAACCGCCTGCCCGATCCCGAACTTGGCCATAGCTTCCTCCCGCCGCGTTTCCGGCTCCTGCAATGTTACTGAAGCAATCGCGGTTGCGCCAGCGCGGGCCGTCAGCGCGGGCCGTCAGACCGCCGCGACCGCACCACGCTCGATACGAAAGGCCCGCGACAGCAGGTCGGCGACATGAACCTCGTTGGACTCGGCGATCAGCACCGAGACGCCTTGATTTTTGAGGTTTGCCAGCACTTCGCCGAGCCGTCGGGCGAGCGCCGGAGCAAGCCCCTCGAATGGCTCGTCGAGCAAAAGGATGCGCCGGCCCGCCATCAGCGCACGGGCGAGCGCCACCATCTTCTGTTGGCCGCCGGACAACTCCAGCGCCCGGCGGGTACGGAAACGCTCAACTTCGGGCATGATTGAAAAAATCCAGTCCAGGCGCGCGTCGGCGTCATCGACCCGCGCCGTCCAGGTCGGCAGGCGGATGTTCTCCTCGACGGTGAATTGCGGCACCAGCCTCCGGTCTTCCGGCATGTAACCGATACCGTGATGCACCCGCTCGTGCGCGGGCAGCGACAGCAGTTCCGCGCCGCCCAGCTCCGCCGTGCCGGTCGCGGGAAGCGCGCCCATCAACGCGCGCATGATGGTGGTCTTGCCCGCGCCGTTGCGTCCGATCAGGCCGCACATCTCGCCCTCGCCGACGTCAAGCGAGGCTTTGCGGACGATCGGGACCGGCCCGATCGATACGTTGAGGTTCGAGACTTTAAGCATCGGCCTGCCCCACATGCGCCCGCTGCGTTCCGCTGATCAGCGTCTGCACCTTCGGGTCGGCCAGAACAGCTTTCGGCGGAGCATCGGCGATGACAGTACCGTCGTAGAATGCCAGCACGCGGTCGGCAAAGCGACCGACGATCTCCATGTCGTGCTCGACGAACAGCACGGTGATCCTGCGCGTCTTGAGCGCGGACATCACCACTTCCATCAGGCCGAACTTCTCCTCGATGGAAATCCCGCTGGTCGGCTCGTCGAGCAACAGCAGGCGGGGCGAACCGGCCACCGCCATCGCAATATCCAGAAGCTTCCGCACGCCCTGCGGCAGGGTGACGGCCTTGGCATGGCGGTAGCGCGCAATCTGGAAGAGATCGAGCGCCGCATCGGCCTCCACGACCGCCCCCGGCGCGTCGATCGGGCGAAACAACCGGTCGAGGATGCTGTCGCGGCTGTTCGCGATCGCAGACGCGATGCGCATGTTCTCGAGCACAGTCATGGTCGGAAACACCTGCGCGACCTGAAACGAGCGCGATATGCCAAGGCGCACGATGTCGCGCGATGGCAGACCGGTGATGTCCTTGTTCTCGAAGTGGATCGAACCCTTCGAAGGGGTCAGGTGCCCAGTGATCATATTGACGAAGGTGGTCTTGCCGGCGCCATTCGCGCCGATGATGCCCACGGTCTGATGAACCGGCACCACAACCGAGATGTCGCGGGCCGCTACCACTGCGCCGAAGGTCTTCTCGATGTCGCGGACCACCAGGATGTCGCTCATGACGCCGCATCCTTGCGCCGCCGCAACCGGCCGTACAGAGAACCCAGACCTTCGGGCAGGAACAGGATCGTCAGCAGCAGGACGGTGCCGAGGATCATCTGCCATTCGCCCGGCACGAGATCGATCGCGATTGAGCGCACCAGTTCGAACACCAGAGAGCCGACGAACGCAGCCCCGACCGAGCCGGCGCCGGCCAGGATCGTGACGAACACGAAGCCACCGGAGGTGGTCCAGTATGCCATCGCCGGATCGACATGCTGCACGGCCAACGCAGCGAGCGCGCCGCCGATGCCGGCGAGGATTCCGGACACGACCAGCTTGAGATGGATCAGCCGGTCGACGGAGATGCCGAGGAACTCGACGCGGATTTCATTGTCGCGGATCGGGTTGCTGAGCGAGCCCGCGACGGAACGGAAATACAGCGAGACCAGCCATGCCATGACGGCGGAAAAGCCTAGCACCAGCCAGTAGATCGACAGATTCAGCCAGACGCCCTGCGGCCGATAGCCAAAGAACGTGCCGGCCTCGACATGAAAGCCATCGGTGGAGCCGAGCGTCTCGGTCTTCACCAGAATTCCGTAGAGGATCATCGACATCGCAAGGCTCAACATCGCGAAGAAGATTTCGCGGTAGCGGGCGAGCAGGAAGCCGACGAGATAGGCGGCGATTCCGGCAAAGATCGCGCCGGCAAGTATCACGACAAACACGTCACGGACTGACGTGTAGCGCCCGATCAACGCCACCGCATAGGCGCCGATGGCGTAGAACAGCGCCTGCCCGAACGGCACCAGACCGGTCCGCCACAGGATGATCAGTCCCAGCACCACCAGCGCATTGGCGAAAGCGATCGTGGCCAGCGACACCAGCCACGGCGGCATCCACGGCGCCACCGCAGCGACCGCGATGAACGCCAGCGCACCGAGAAGGCTCGACCGGGCGGGCATGGTCATATCTTTCGCGGCTGTACCTGGCTGAACAGTCCGTAGGGACGGAAGCCCAACACCAGCGCCATCACCGCATAGATCACGAACAGCTCGAGCTGCGGCACGAGATGGACCGCCGCCGCCCGTGATATCCCGACAATCAGCGCGCCGATCAGCGCGCCCTCGACCGATCCCATGCCGCCGATGGCGACAACGGCGAAGGCCAGCACGATGACCTCGACGCCGATACCAAGGGTGACGGAAATCTTCGGCGCCATCACCGCGCCGCCGAGCGCGCCAAGCATCGCACCGATGAGAAACGTGACCGTATAGACGACGGTGACGTTGATGCCGTAGGCCGCCGCCGTCTCGCGGTCGAAGATCACCACGGTCAGCAACCGGCCATAGCGGGTGTATTTAAGCGCCCAGCGCCCGGCCGCCGCGACCACCCCCGCAAGGACGACCAGCCCGATATCGTAAATCGATAGCGTGAGGTCGCCGACGTCGATGCTGCCGGCGGCCACCATCGGCTGATAGGCCGCATAGGAGCGCGGCCCCCAGATGAGAACGATGACATCCTCAAGGATCAGGAAGATCGCGTAGGTGACCAATACGACCACGACCTCGTCGCGGCCGTAGACAAAACGGAGCGTTCCCCGCTCGATGATAATGCCGATCAAAAGGCCGATCGCCATGGCGAACAGCGCCATGAACAGAAAGCCTCCGGCATCGGGCAAGCCGCGATCGAACCAGATGCCTGCCGCCGTCGCCGCGCCATAAGCGCCGAACGCATAGAACGAACCGTGCGTGACGTTGAGGATTTTCATCACGCCGAAGATCAGCGTGAGGCCGACCGCGACGAGGAACAGATAGGCTGCGTAAACCAGCCCATCCGTCACAATGGCAAAAGCTGTCAGCACATCGGACCTGCGGTTGGGCGGAAGCCGGATAACCGAATCCCGGCCCCGAACATCGAAGCATGCCTGCTTCGCGCTCGGGACCGGCTCTATCGGGTCAATGCATCGTGAGATTGGCGGTTAGCACTTCGCGCCTTTCATGCCATCCCTGATCCAGTCGTCGGCATTCTGGCCAGCCGGCGGATTCACGCATTCCGCCGGAAAGCGCATGATGTCCACGACCTCGCCTTCGTTCTTCTGCTTGTTGAACTTGTAGATGCCGTAGGCGGTGTCCTGGATGCCCTGATGACCGTTGCCCAGCGCCATCCTCACCAGGCCGCTCGGCGCATCGAACGAGATGCCCTCGAAGCTCGCCACGACCTCATCGGTGGTGGGCTTGCCGCTGCCTTTCTTCTTCTGCGCGCTCTCCCACGCCACCTTCAAGCCGAGGAGCGAGAGCGCCATCTGATAGGCCGGATAGTTCGGCGGCGAGTTATA
This sequence comes from Alphaproteobacteria bacterium, assembly GCA_026400395.1. GTDB lineage: Bacteria > Pseudomonadota > Alphaproteobacteria > Rhizobiales > Xanthobacteraceae > Z2-YC6860. The sequence continues at coordinate 5,392 of JAPLPD010000364.1, forward strand.
GCGCTCCGTATAGATCTGCTTGAACCATCTGCTGTAGGCGTTGTCCGGCGCGAGCGGGCCATTGGCGCCGCGCGCACCAACGATCGTACCGTCCGGCAGCTTGTCCTTCAGACGCCAGATCACGGATTCAACCGCCGTGCCGAGAATCGGCATGCGCCTGCTGAGGCCGCGCGCCTGGCTCTGATAGACGAAGCTCTCGAGATCGCCATCCCAGAAGCTGGTGTGCAGCGCTTCCGACTTCGAGGTCAGCAACGTGGAGATTTCCGCGCCGTATTCGCCGGCGAACAGCTTGGGCATCAACTCTTTGTCGACGGCGGCCTTCGGCGCCAGCGCCTTCATCGCGCCGACGAAGTCGCGCCAGGAGTCCTGGCCCCACGCGTAGTTCTGGTTGATGCCGGATAAGAGCTTGATGTCCTTCTTCTTGGCGAGCAGGAAGCGCGCCGCAGCGGTGTTGTCCATGGTCGCGTGGGGCGGCGGCCGGAACACGTACTTGCGTGCTTTTTCCTCGAAGATTCGAGGCGTGCCGCAATCGAAATAGACCGTCAACGCCTGCAACTCCTCCGCGACAGGGGTCACGGCGAGGCAGCTTCCGGAAGAGATGTAGCCGACCACGGCGTCCATCTTGTCGCGCTGCACGAGGTTGCGGAATTCGGTCACGACCTGAGCGGTCGAGCCCGCCTCATCGACGTATTTGGCTTCGATCTTTGTGCCGCCGAATCCGACGGTGTTGTAGGGTGCCGGCGCCTTGCCAGCGTTGAGCGCCTCGATGACAATCTCCGCCCCGTTGCGGCTCGGCACGCCGAACGGACTCGCGGCGGGGCCGCTGAGGAACGTCACGATGCCGAGCTTGACCGGTGGCGCATCGGCGGCCGGAGCCTGCTGAGCGGAAGCCCCCCCCGTATAAGCAAGCGAAAGTGCCACGGAGGCCACAAGACTCCATCGAATGTCCATCCACCCCTCCCTTTGCCGAACTGTGCCGGCCTGATCGTTTTCTAGTTGAGTCAAGCAAACGCGATCCTGACCTGAGTTTCAACCGGTTTTCGTGCGAAAAGGGAGTGCTATGATGAAACCATCGCGGCGCCCCATCGTCGCCTCGACCGGCTAAAATTGATAGGACATCGCATGACCGCCGCCGCGAATGAGCGCCTCAACTCGACTATTCCGCAGAGCGGAGAAGACGCCCGCCGCGCCATCCGCAGCGGCCAGTGGACCGGCCCCACCTCCGGAATGGCGCCAGGCTACGTCCAGGGCAACCTCGCGATCCTGCCGGCGGCGGTCGCGTCGGACTTCATGCGGTTCTGCCAGCTCAACCCGAAGCCGTGCCCGCTGCTCGCGGCGGGCGCGCCGGGCGATCCGCGACTGCCGACGCTCGGCCTCGATCTCGACATCCGCACCGACCTCTGCCGCTACAAGGTGTTCCGCAACGGCGAACTGATCGACGAACCGACCGACATCAGCAAGCACTGGCGCGACGATCTGGTGATCTTCGCGCTCGGGTGCTCGTTCTCGTTCGAAGATGCGCTGATGCAGGACGGCATGGAGTTGCGCCACATCACCAACGGCACGACCGTGCCGATGTTCCGCACCACGGTGGAGACGGCGGCGGCCGGCCCGTTCCACGGTCCGCTGGTGGTGTCGATGCGGCCGCTGAAGCCCGCCGATGCGATCCGCGCCATCCAGATCACCACGCGATTTCCCGCCGTGCATGGCGCACCGGTGCACATCGGACGGCCCGACCTGATCGGCATCAAGGACATCATGAAGCCCGACTACGGCGATCCGGCGCCGATGAACGACGACGAGATTCCGGTGTTCTGGGCCTGCGGAGTGACGCCGCAATCGGTGGTGGCCACGGTGAAGCCGGAGTTCTGCATCACGCATTATCCGGGATGCATGCTGGTCACCGACCGCAAGAACTCCGAATTCGCCATCATGTGACGCCGCAAGGCAGCATACTCACAGGAAGTGCTTCGGTATCTCCGACCACTTCTCGCGGCCGCGGTAGTACAGCGGCTTCTTCTTGTGCGTCTCCAGATAGGCTCGATACTTTTCGCGCTCCCGGCGAACCCGCGTGCGCGACCGTTTGATCTTGTGCGACCGCACGTCCAGCAGCATCTTCTCCACCGCCCAGACGTTGCGGCGGGAGAACCGCCAGTCGTACGAGCCCATCACGCGCATGTGGGTCACCGCGTAGCCGGTGACCATGCCGGTGTAGTCGATGTACGGATCGAAATAGCTCTCGGCGAGCGCGCGCGGCGAGCGGAAAACCGGCTTTCGGCCATGCAGCCCCGGATCGCGCGAACGCGCCACCGAGCCCCACTTGCCCTGATGGCGATAGACGAAAATGACGTGGTCGAGGCCGTCGATGGAATCCAGGCCGAGCAGCAGCGGCGGGTAACCGTGCTGCTCCATCACGCAGGCGGCAAACAACGCCGCCTCCAGGCAGTGCGCCGTGCCGCGGCGGACCACCTGGCGAAAACCGCGCAAGGTGTCGCCGCCAGGCTCGGTGTTGTACGGTAGACGGTTAAGATAGCGCTGGATGTCGAGCGGCGTGCGCAGCCTGCGGATCAGACGCCGCTCGGCATGGGTAAAACTGTGACCGGAACGCTTCACGTCATCAAAAATCATGTGAATCCGAACGCCCTTCCATGCCGTCACGAGCCGGCTTGTGCAATATGGGGCGGAGTTTTGGGTTTCGGGGTTGCAGGGCTATGAGTTGGGGTTTGGCGAAGATCGCTTTCCTTCTGGCTGCGCCGCTGGCGATGGTCGGCGGGCCTGCCATGGCCGGCGCCTGCCCCGGCAATCCCAACGCGATCGGCACCAGCCGCACGATTGTGGTTAATCCTCGCGAGCATATCCGCATCGGTACGATGGACTATGCGGAGACCCTGCCGCTTGTCGACAGGGAAGTGGTGCTCACCTTCGACGACGGGCCGATCCCCCCCTACACAAACCGGGTTTTGGACATCCTTGCCGCCGAATGCGTGAAGGCGACCTATTTCATCGTCGGCGACATGGCGAAGGAATACCCGGCGATGGTGCGCCGGATCTACGACGCGGGGCACACCGTCGGCACCCACAGCATGAGCCATCCGTACCGCTTCCGGGCGCTGTCGGTCGAGCGCGGCAATGCCCAGATCGACGACGGCATCGCGGCAATCGCCGCCGCTCTCGGCGATGCGGACAAGGTGGCGCCGTTTTTCCGGTTTCCAGGCTTCGGCCACACGCCGGCCGCGCATGAACATGCCGCCGCCCGCGGCCTGATGGTCTGGGGCGCCGACGTGCCGGCCGATGACTGGCTCAAGCTGGGGCCCCGTGAGGTCGCTCGCCGCGCGGTTCAGCGTCTCGAATACAAGGGCAAGGGCATCCTGTTGCTGCACGACATCCACCAGCGCACGGTGGAGGCCCTGCCGTTCATTCTGGAGGAGTTGCGGGACCGAGGCTTCCGCATCGTCCATGTGGTGCCGTCGAGCGCCGACCGGCAGCCGACTGTCACCGCGCCGCTGGAATGGCGGCCGGGCGGCGGACGGCGCATCGTCGTGGCATCCGCCACGGCGGATCTCACGCTGCGGCATGGCCCGGATGGGCAACAAGAATACCCGTATCGCCCGTAACGAGACCGGCGCGGCAGCCACGGCGAAGCCCGCCGAGACCGGCATATTGGCGAAGCTCGGCCTGACCGGGCCCAGTCCCAGCGCCAGTGCTGCCGATTCCAAGGTCGCCGGCGCCAAAACTACCGATACCAAAACTGCCGAAGCAAAGGCCAGTGCCAAGCCCCGGCCCGACATCCACGCCACCGTCCAGTGATTTAGGCAGCGCGCCCGCCGCGGCTCAGCTTTGCCTTTGGCTCTGCGTCTGACCGCGGACCTGATGGACCCGTACCGAGACGTCCATCGATTCGGCGCCGCCGCCGTAGCGGCTGCCGCGCACCGGCGCCGCCCCAAGATAGTCCAGCCCCACCGCCACCCGCACATGGGCATCGGTCGCGCACATTCCGTTCGCGGTATCAAAGGCTATCCAGCCGAGGACCGGCACAAACGCCTCGGCCCAGGCATGGCCGGCCTCCTGCTCGGTCACGCCATCCTCGCGGTGAAAGTGGCCGCCGATGTAACGCGCGGGAATGCCGAGGCTGCGCGTCGCCGCGATGAAGATGTGGGTGAGGTCCTGGCAGACGCCGCGCCTCAGCGCGAACGCCTCCGCGGCCGTGGTGGTCGCCTCGGTCGGCGTGTTGTCGAACACCATCGTATCGTGCAGGCGCTCAAGCAGGTCGTGCAGGATATTCAGCGGCACGTCGCCGGCGCGCTTCGACAGTTCGGCGAATTCGGCGATCGCCGGATCGATCTGGGTCAGCGGCGTCTCGCGCAGGTAGAGGCTCGGCGGAAACCGCTCGATGGTGCCGGCGACCACGCCGTGGGTGTCCTGGGTGTCCACCTGCCCTTCGACCAGCACGCGCAGATCGGTCACCGGCCCCTCGACGCTGATCACATGGCTGATATTGCCGAATGCATCCTCGTGCTGGTGAAGCTGGCAGTTCTCCGCCACGTCGATCCGCCAGCTTTCCACATACTGGCCATCGTGATTGCGCGGCGTCAGCCGCAGCGTCTGGATCACGCCGCGGGCGGGCTCCTCGTAGCGATAGACCGTCTCGTGTGAAATCTGGATACGCATGTTCGCAGCATCGAAAAGGAGGACCGCCGGGTCAAGCCCGCGTTCTAGGCGTTCGGTGCGGCGTACACCGGCAAGCCGACCTGAAAACAGCCCGGATGGCCGGGCCGCGGCGCCACAATCGCGTCGCCGCCATGCAACCGCGCAATCTGCCGGACCAGCGCAAGACCAAGGCCCATGCCTCGGGTGTCGCCGCCCAGGCGATGGAACGGCGAAAACACCCGCTCACGCTCGGTTTCGGGAACCCCGGCGCCATTGTCCATCACCTCGAGGACGGCGCGTTCGCCATCCTGCCGGACCACAACGCTGACCGGCGGAGTTCCGTGATGGCTGGCGTTGTCGAGAAGATTGCGGATCAGCCGGGCCAGCAGACGCCGCTCGCCACGGACCGTCACAGCCTGGCCGTCGAGCGCGCAATCCTCGTAGCGCGCGCATTCCTCGGCGGCCAGCGCGAGCAAATCGATGGTCTCCTCCATCTGCGGTTTCTGAACCGCGCCGAGGCGGCTGGTCAGCAGCATTTCATCGATCATCAGATCAAGTTCGGCGACGTCGCCGGCCAGCGCGGCGTGGTACTTCGGGTCCTTGGTCTGCTGAAGCAGTTCGATCCCCAATCGGATGCGCGACAACGGCGTCCGCAATTCGTGGGATGCGTTGGCGAGCAGCATGCGATGCGCGCCCATCAATTCCTCGATCCGCACCGCGGCCCGGTTGAAGCTTTCCGCCAACCGCGCCACCTCATCCTTGCCTTCCACTTTCACACGGGCCGACAGATCGCCGGCCCCCAGCGTATCGACGCCGGACTGCAAGCGCTCCAGGCGGCGCGTCAGGCCGCGCACGATCGGGAATGCCGCGAGCCCCACCGCCAGCGCGATACCGCCGAGAAGCAGCACGAGCCCGATGGCCGGATGCCGGTGCCGTCCGGGCGCCCGCACCACGATCCAGCGGTCGTCGGGCAGCCGGAAGCTCCAGGCCGGCCCGCCGGGCCCATAGGCCCACTCGCCTTCGCCACGCGGCGGCGGCGGCGGGAGCGGCCGCCCGGCCCCGGCGATCGGCCGGCCGTCCTGGGAAAACAGCGCCAGGTCGGTGCGAAAGCGCCTTGCGAGTTGTTCGACCGCCCGCTGCTGCTCCAAGCGCGGCGCGTCCGCCGGCGGCAAGGCCATGCTGGCCAGTTCGCCGGCCATCTCGAACACCTGCGGTCCCGGCGGCCCGCCGCCCCATCGCCAGATGCCACCGGCAACGAGCACCACCAGCAGCAGGCTGGCGAGGATCGTCAGATAGATTTTCTGATAAAGGCGCCGCATTGGTCCCCTGGTCCCGGTTTCTTAGTCTTGCGCCTTAGTCTCGCGCCTTAGTCTCGCGCCTTAGTCTTGCGCTTTGGCGAACACGTAGCCGCTGCCGCGAACCGTGATGATCCGGCGCGGCTTCTTCGGATCGTCCTCGATGGCCGCGCGTATCCGCGAGATATGCACGTCGATCGAACGGTCGAAGGATTCCAGCCGCTCGTTTTTCATCAGTTCCATGATGGCGTCACGCGACATCACCCGCCCCGAATGTTGCGCCAGCACCAGCAGGAGCGAAAACTGATAATCGCTCAGTTCGCATTCGGCGCCGTTGATACGGGCCTTTCTCGCGCCGGAGTCGATCTCCAGATGACCGAACGAAAGCAGGTCGTTGCGCTGCTCGCGTCCGCGCCGCCGCAGGATCGCGCGCAACCGCGCGAGCATCTCCCGGGGCTCGAACGGCTTTGGCAGATAATCGTCGGCGCCGATTTCCAGGCCGACGACGCGATCCATCGCATCTCCCCGCGCAGTCAGCATCAGGATCGGCGTCTGCGAACGCGCTCGAATCTGGCGGCAGACTTCGAGCCCGTCGATGTCGGGCAGCATCAGATCGAGCACCAGCGCATCGAAGGTCTCGCGCGCCTCAAGTGATATTCCGGCGATGCCGAGCGGAGAAACGGTCACGGAAAAGCCGGCCTCGCCGAGATAGTTTTTCACCATCTCGGCGAGACGCGGATCGTCTTCGATCAGCAAAATCCGGTCAGCCACGGCAATATTCTATCACCGATTCAATGACGGCCGGGGCCACCCATCGGCGGCAGACGATCATTGAGCTTACGGCGCTGCTCGGGCGTCAGGATTTCCGCCGCGTCGGTGACGGCCTGGGTGACACGCTTGGTGAAGGTGTCGGCGAGAGCGATCTGCTCGGTCCGGAACCGCTCGATTTGGGCGCGATCGACCGTCGACTGGGTCAACAGTTCGCGCGCCTTCAACCGCGCCTCCTGCGCCTTCTCGCGCATCGGCAGCAAGTCCTTCACCGCCGCCTTGGCCACGGCGCGCAGCTTTTCCTGCTGCGAATCGGTGGCTTCAAGCTCGATCGCCATGTGCCTGACCATGCGGTCCGCATGGGCCTCGGCGCGGGCGGGATCGAAGGCCCCACCCATCATGCCCGGGCCTCCCATCATTCCGCCGTGCCAGCCGGGACCAAATCCGGGGCCGCGGCTGAATGCCTTGGTTGCCGCGGCGCCGGTGAGACCGGCGGCGACGACAAGAATCACAACCCAAGCCGTGCCGCGGTTGCGCCAGCGGTGCAGCTTCGTGCCGACATCCGGTCCGGGGGTGGGAGCGGGAGAGTTCGAGACGTCAGACATGGCAGGCTCCTTTGAGAATTCGAGGGCGTTTCAACGCTTCGAATATGGGAGCGCTCGGTGTCTGCGATTTGTCCCGGATGTAAAGTTTTGTAAAGCCAACCCGCCGGACCGAAACGGAGGATCAGGCGAGATACTGCTGCGTCAAGGCGCTGCCCAGCCGGTTGTTGTCATCGACGAAGGCGCCGATGAACTCGTGCAGCCCGGTCTGGAAGATTTCCTCCATCCGGCTGTTCTGCAGACGGCCGCGGATTGCACGGGCCTGACGCTGCGCCGGGCCTTGCCGCCCGTAATTGCCGGCGATGCGGTCGAGATTCTGCACCAGATTTTCGTAGCAGCTCGCCAGCGACCTCGGCATCTGCTCGTTGAGGATGAGAAGGTCGGCGATCAGCCAGGGCTTCAGGCTTTCGCGGTAAACCCAATGATAGGCGGTCAGCGCCGAAACCGAGCGCAGAATTCCGGCCCATTGGTAGTAGTCGAGCGGCCCGCCGACATGCTCGTCGGCCGGCAGCAGCAGGTGATACTTCACGTCCAGGATACGCGCCGTGTTGTCGGCGCGCTCCATGTAGACGCCGACCCGCGAGAACCAGTAGGCGTCGTTGCGCAACATGGTGCGGTAGGCGGAGCCATCGAACCGCAGCGAAGATTCCTGCACCCAGCGCAGGAAGCGCGCGATCTCCTCGCGCGAGGCCGGCTGGTTGCCGAAGCGCTTGAGTTCGAGCCAGGCGGTGTTGATCGCCTCCCACATCTCCATGGTCAGCGCAGTCCGCACCGCGCGCGCGTTGGCGCGGGCGACCTCGAAGCAGTTGCGGATCGACGACGGATTTTCGGTCGAGAAAGCGAGGAAGTCGGTGACGGTCTCCTCGTTGGCCTCGTCGTGGGTGGCGAAGAACGCCGCGGCACAGCCCGCGGTCGCCACCGCCGATTCCCATTCGTTGGTTTCGCCCACATAGGCGAGCGGCATGGCGGTCAGGCGCTGCGTCGCTTCGAGGATGCGCGCGAGATATTCCGCGCGCTCGACGTAGCGCGCGAGCCAATAGAGGTTGTCGGCGGTTCGGGAAAGCATTTACGCAAACCCCATGGCGTGTCTCATTTGCCGAGCACCCATGTGTCTTTGGTGCCGCCGCCCTGGCTCGAATTCACCACCAGCGATCCCTCCTTCATCGCCACCCGCGTCAGACCGCCCGGCACGATTCGGATGCGGTCGCGTCCGGTCAGCACGAAAGGGCGCAGATCGACGTGCCGGGGCGCGACACCGGCCTCGACGCAGGTCGGGCACGTCGACAGCGCCAGCGTCGGCTGGGCAATGAAGCCCTTGGGATCGAGCTTGAGCTTGGCGCGGAACGCGGCGACCTGCGCCTTGTCGGCCATCGGCCCGATCAGCATGCCGTAACCGCCCGAGCCGTGAACCTCCTTGACCACCAATTCCTCGAGATGATCGAGCACGTAGGCCAAATGCTCAGGCTCGCGGCAGCGCCAGGTCGGCACGTTTTTCAGGATCGGTTCTTCGCCGAGATAGAACTTCAGAATTTCCGGCATGTAGCTGTAGATCGCCTTGTCGTCGGCGATGCCGGTGCCGACGGCGTTGGACAGCGTCACGTTGCCGGCCTGATAGGCCGACATGATGCCCGCGACGCCAAGCGCGGAATCCGGACGGAACATCAGCGGATCGAGGTAGTCGTCGTCGACACGGCGGTAGATCACGTCGACGCGCTTGGGCCCCTGGGTGGTGCGCATGTAGACGATGCCCGCCTTGACGAAGAGGTCGCGGCCTTCGACCAGATCGATGCCAAGCTTGTCGGCCAGGAACGAATGCTCGTAGTAGGCGGAGTTGTAGACGCCGGGCGTCAGCAGCACGACGTTCGGATCGCCGGGCGCCGAATCCGGCGCGAGCGATTTGAGCGTGGCGAGCAGCTCGTCCGGATAGTTTTCGACCGGCGCCACGCTGTGGCGGGAGAACAACTCCGGGAACAGCCGCATCATGATCTCGCGGTTCTCCAGCATGTAGGAGACCCCGGACGGCGTGCGGGCATTGTCCTCGAGCACATAGAACGTGTCGGCATCGACGCGGACGATGTCGATGCCGGCGATGTGCACATAGACGTCGTGCGGCACCTTCTGGCCGTTCATCTCCGGGCGAAACACAGGGTTCTGGAACACCAGATCCTCGGGCACGATGCCAGCCTTGAGGATTTCACGGCGGCCGTAGATGTCGCGCAGATAAGCGTTGATCGCCTTGACGCGCTGCTCCAGGCCCTTGCTCAGCGTCTCCCATTCCAGAGCGGACAGGATGCGCGGGATGACATCGAACGGGATCAGCCGCTCCTGGGCGTCGGCCTCGCCGTAGACGGCGAAGGTGATGCCGATGCGGCGGAACAGGAGTTCGGCCTCTTTGCGGCGGTACTCCAGCACATCCGGACGAACGCCATTGAGCCAATTGGCCAGTTCGGAATAGGCCGGGCGAATCTCGCCATCGGTCCCCTTCATCTCATCGAACGCCACGGCCACCGGCTACACTCCCCAACCCGCCGGACCCTGAACATTCTGGATCGGGACGAGTTCCCTCGCAGATATAGCAAGCCTCGCGCCAATCCATCCCCGGCGTAAAGGGGCTTTGCCGGCGTAGATTCCAGCTCATCTGCCTGATTTATAGGCAGAATGGCGCTGCTAGCCCTTCAGCGCCCCGCGCCAGTCCGCACTGGCGCTGTGCTTGAGAATCCCATCCACATCAATGGCTTCCTCGCCGGGCACGCGGATTCGCTTGAACACCATTTCCTGGGCCGCCAGCGGCTTGGTCGCGTCGATCCCCATTTTTGCGCCGACGCCGTCCCGGTTCGACGGGTCGAGCTTGGAGCCCTGGCTCTCCGGCACGATCACAAGGTCGCGGTCGGCCTGGAAGCGGGTCGCCACCGCCCACTCGACCTCGCTCGGATTGTGGATGTCGACATCCTCATCGACGACGATGACGTGCTTGAGATCGAACGAGCCCGCGAAGGCGCCGAGGATGACGTTCTTGCCCTGGCCCTCCTGGGTCTTCTTCATCTTGACGAACAGGTGGAAGCGCATGGTGCCGCCCGGCGACAGATGCACGTCGATCACGTTGGGGAAGTTGCGCCGCAGATGCGTGAGCAGCGTCGCCTCTTTCGGGATGGCGCCGAGCAGAAGGTGCTCCAGCCCGCCACCGACCATGGTGTGAAAGATCGCATCCTTGCGGTGGGTGACGGCAACGACCTCCATCACCTCGCGGTCGGAGCGGGTGCCGTAGGTCTGCGGAAACTCGCCAAACGGTCCCTCCGGCTCGCGCACGCCGGGAAGAAAGTGCCCCTCGATCACGATCTCGGCCTCGGCCGGGACGCGGATTTCGCTGTTCAGGCACTTCACCACCGGCAGCGGACGTCCTTGCAAAGAGCCCGCGATCTCCAACTCGTCGTGATCGATCGGCACGATCGCTTGCGAGGCGAGCAGCGTCAGCGGATCGACACCGATCACGATGGCGGCGTCGAGCGGCTCGCCCGCCTCCTCCGCCATGCGATGAAAGGTGAAGGTGTGCCGCGGCAACACCAGCACGCCGAGCCGGTTCGGGCCGGTGAGCTGGCAGCGGTGAATCGAGACGTTCTGCCTGCCGGTGCGCGGGTTGCGCACGATCATGATTCCGGCCGCGATGTACGGGCCGCCATCGTGCTCGTTGTGGGTCGGCAGCGGAAGAATCTTGGCGAGGTCGAGCGGCGCGCGGTGAGTGACCTCCTGGGCCGGCGCAGACTTCACCTCAAGCCACGGCGTCGGCCGGGACGCCGCCTCCTGGAAACGCGCGAGCATCGCCGAGGGCTCCACGCCCATGGCCTCGGCCATCCAGCCGCGATCGGAAATGAGCCCGGACACCACCGGGATCGAATGCCCCCCGGGCCTGGGAAAAAACGTCGCACGCAGGCCATCCAGCCGTTTGGCGTGCGCCGCCACCTCGAACTTCAGCCCGATATTGGATTTCAGCACCGCCAGCCGGTCATGGGCGGCGAGATGGTCGAGCCAGTCCCGCAGATTGCGGACGGGCTGCGGGGCATTGGTTCCGTGCGTCGGGACCGCGTGCTTGGTCATGGGGTGAAGATGTATCATCCTTGCGCGAGGAGGAACACCGACCAACGATGCTCGATCTCGGCACAAGTTTTCTAGCCAGCGTGGCACGCGACCCGAACGCTCTCGCCATCGTCGATGGCGGTGTGCGGCTGACCTATGTGCAGTGGTATCGGCGGATTTCCGCGCTGGTGGCGGGTTTCGAACGGCTCGGGCTGAAGCCGGGCGACCATCTGGTCACGGCGCTGCAGAACAACTGGCAGGCGGCGACGATCCATTGGGCCTGCCAGTTCACCGGCGTCATCATCACCCCGCTGAACTGGCGCTCGACCGCGGACGAACTCGACTACTGCCTGGAAAACGCCGAGGCCAGGGCGCTGGTCTATGAGGGCGTATCGGCGGAAGCGGTGAAGGCCTCGGCACAGGCCAGCAAATGTCAGCGCATTGCCGTGGGTCTGCCGGGCGATCTCGCGTTCGAGAGGCTGGTTTCGGCGGATGCGCCGGATGCCCTGCCCCGCGCCAATGCTGAAGCGTGGTCGGTGATGCTGTACACCTCGGGCACCACGGCGAAGCCAAAAGGCGTGCCGCGCCGCCAGCGCGCCGAACGGGCGGCGGCACTCGCCCATGTGGCGCAAAATCTCTACCGCTCGGGCGAGCGGACGCTCGGCGTGATGCCGCTCTATCACACCATGGGGGTGCGTTCGCTGCTCGCCATGTCGCTGATCGGCGGCGCGTTCGTCTGCCTGCCGCGCTTCGACGTGGTGCGCGCGTTGGACCTGATCGAGGCGGAGAAGATCACCAACCTTTATCTTGTGCCGACGCTCTACCATGACCTGGTGCATCACGCGCGGTTCGACAAAACCGAAGTCCGGTCGGTTCGAAAGATCGGATTTGCCGGCGCCTCGATGACCGACGGCCTGCTGAAGGAGTTGCAGGCGGCGTTCCAGCCGGAGTTGTTCGTCAATCACTACGGCTCGTCGGAGATCTACACCTTCACCATCGACCAGAACGCCCCGAACAAGCCGGGCTCGGCCGGCCGCGCCGGCATCAACCAGATGGTGCGCGTGGTGCGGCTCGGCGCGGCATCGCCCGATGACCTCGCACCGCCCGGCGAGGAAGGCGAGATCGCGGCGCTGCTCCAGGGCGATGAATCCTTCGAAGGCTACTGGCGGCGGCCGGACGCCGATGCCAAGGCGCTGCGCCAGGGCTGGTACTTCACCGGCGACACCGGCGCGTTCGACGCCGGCGGCGATCTGTTCGTCAGCGGCCGGGTCGATGACATGATCATCACCGGCGGAGAAAACGTCTCGCCAGTCGAGATTGAAAGCTGCCTGTCGCTGCACCCGGCGGTCTCGGAAGTGGCGGTGGTCGGCCTGCCGGACGAGCGGTGGGGCAAAGTGGTGACGGCTTTCATCAAGCGGACGGCCGCGGCCGAGCAGGAGCATTTCGACGCGCACTGCCGCGACTCGGGGCTGGCCAACTTCAAGCGGCCCCGCCGCTATGTGTTCGTCGAGACCATTCCGAAATCGCCGGTCGGAAAACTGTTGCGCCGATTGCTGGTAGCGGGTGAATACGAACAGGAACGAACGCCTCCCCGCTCGAAAGGATAATTCGCATGAGTTCTGCCGCCGTATTCGAAGACTCCCGCCTCGCCGCGCTGGATGGCTTTCGCGTCGAGATCGATGAGGCCCGCGAACGCGCCGACGTGATCCTCGAGCGGCCACCGCTCAACGTCATATCGATGCCGCAGCGTGACCAGCTTCGACTGGTGTTCGAAAGCCTGGACGAAAACTCCCGCGTGCGGGTCATCGTGTTGCGCGCCATCGGCGAACATTTTTCCAGCGGCGGCAACATCAAGGGATTCCTGGAGGCGCGGCCCGAAACGGTTTCCAAGCTCGCCTGGAATATCGCAGCGCCCGCGCGATGTTCAAAGCCGGTGATCGCAGCCAACCGCGGCTTCTGCTTCGGCGTCGGCTTCGAGATTTCACTGGCGTGCGATTTCCGCCTTGTCTCGGAGACCGGGTTCTATGCGCTACCGGAGCAGAAGCTCGGGCAGATTCCCGGATCCGGCGGATCGGCCCGGCTGCAGAAGATCGTCGGCATCACCCGCACCAAGGACATCGTGATGCGCTCGCGCCGCATCCCTGCCAAGCAGGCGGTCGAATGGGGCATCGCCACGGAACTTGTGCCGGACGGCAAGCTGGAGGCCGCGACCGACGCGCTGGTCGATGAACTGCGCGCATTCTCGCCCCTCGCCCAACGCACGGCAAAAAAGCTCTTGAACGACACCGAGGATGCTATGCTATCCACGGCGATCGAGCTTGAGGGCCACTGCTACAGTCGGCTGCGGCAATCGGACGACTTCCGCGAAGGCGTGGAAGCGTTCCATGCTAAACGGCCGGCCAAGTTCACCGGCACCTAAAAACCAAGAAAAACTCACTCAGGGATGTGAAATGAACAAGACGAAGCGGCTTATCCTCGGCGCGAGCATCGCGCTCGCGGCGGCATTCGGCAACACCATGGCCGGCGCTCAGAGCTATCCGTCCAAAAACGTCACCGTGATCATCCCATTCGCCGGCGGCAGCGCCAGCGACGTGGTGGCGCGCATCATGCTCGACAGGATGTCGAAGAGCATGGGCCAGCCGATCATCATCGAGAATCGTCCGGGCGCCGGCGGCAATTCGGGCACCGGAGCAGGCGCGAAGGCCACGCCGGATGGCTATACGCTGATCGGCGGCGGCTCTGGCCCGGTCGCGGCGAACGCCGCCCTCTACAAGGTGCTTGGCTACGACCCCGAGAAGGATCTGGAGATGATCGGGCCGTTCGCCGGCTTCACCATCATCGTGGTGGCCAGCAAGAACCTGCCGGTCAAATCGCTCAAGGAGTTGGTCGAGAACGCCAAGGCCAATCCGGGCCAGCTGAACTATGGCTCGGTCGGCATCGGCAGTTCGCAGCATCTGGCCGGCGAGTTCTTCTCGCAGATCAACGGCGTGAAGATGACCCACGTGCCCTACCGCAACATCGCGCAATACGGTCCCGATCTGATCGCCGGACAGGTGCCGCTCGGCTTTCAGTGGTTTCCGAACGTCGCCGGCCCGATCGGCTCCGGCGGGGCCATCCCCCTGGCGGTCGCCGGCGACAAACGCATCGCGGCGCTGCCGGACACCCCGACGACTACCGAACTCGGCATGCCGCAATACAAGGAAAAGGGCTGGTTTGCCTTGCTGGCCCCGGCCGGCACGCCGAAGCCGATCCTGGAAAAGCTCAACGCCGAGATGAAGGCCGCGGTGGAAGACCCCGCTGTCAAGAAGGGCTTCGAGACCGCCGGCGCCGAGCCGATGTGGATGCCGCTGGACCAAGTGAAGAAGTGGCACCATGATGAGATTGCCAAGTACCGCGACATCATCGCCAAGGCTGGCATCGCGCAGATCGAATAGGGCATGATCCGGACAGTGCGAAGGTTCTCGGACGAGATCGTGCTCGAATTGGCATTTGCTTGAGTGAAGAACGCGTTCTCATAGCTGGCGCTGGTCCCGTTGGTCTCGTCGCCGCCGCGCATCTGGCGCGCGCCGGCGTGCCGGTGACGGTGTTCGAACAAGGCAGCACGCTCAGCGAAGAATCGCGCGCATCCACCTTCCATCCGCCGACGCTCGACATGCTGCACGCGCTGGGAGCAGCGGAGCCGCTTATCAAGCAGGGGTTGGTTTGCCCGACCTTTCAATACCGGACCAAAAAGCACGGTCTAGCGGCGGAGTTCGATTTCGCCGCCATCGCCGACGCGACGGGGCATCCCTATCGCGTGCAATGCGAGCAATCGAAACTGACCCGCATCCTGTACGAACAGATGCGCGGGCATCCGAATTTCGAGTTGCAATACGACAGCACGGTCAAGGCGGCCAGCCAGACCGGCTCCGGCGTCGCGGTCACGATCGAACGCAACGGCAGGAGCGAAAGTCGCAGCGGCCGTTATCTAATCGGCGCGGATGGCGCCAGCAGCGCGGTAAGGCGGTCGCTCGGCATCGAGTTCGAAGGATTCACCTGGCCGGACCGGCTGCTGGTGATTTCGACACCGTTCGATTTTTTCGAGGTCATCCCCGGTCTGGCCTCGGTCAGCTATGTGGCCGATCCGGAGCGCTGGTATTTCCTGCTGCAGGTCCCCGGTCTGTGGCGCGCGATGTTCCTGGTGAACGAGGACGCCACTGACGAGCGGGTGCAGACCCAGGAGTTCGCCCAGATGCTGATGGCCGGTGTGGTCCCGGGCATCGCGAACTACGAGATCGCGCACACGACGCTCTACAAGGTGCATCAGCGCGTGGCCAAGACCTTCAAGCAGGGCCGCGCGTTCCTGATCGGCGACGCCGCGCATATCAACAATCCGCTCGGCGGCATGGGCATGAACGGCGGCATCCACGACGCGGTCAATCTGGCCGCGCGACTCGCCAAGGTTTGGCGCGGCGAAGCGGACGACGCCGAACTCGAACGCTTCGACCGGCAGCGCCGGCTCGTCACCCTCGAATACATCCAGAAGTATACGATACAGAACAAGAAGAACCTGGAGTCGCCGGGCGACGAATTTCGCGACAGCCTGCGCTCGATCGCTGCCGATCCGGCGCGCACCCACGACTACCTGTTGCGCGTATCGATGATCACCAGCCTGCACCGCGCCGAGGAATTGGGCTAAGTTTGCCCCACAATGACGGGAGAACACGATGGCCGAGAAACGAGTGGCGTATCAGGTCAACGGCAGACAGTTCGAAGGCGCCATCGTCTATGACGACAGCGTCAAGACCAAGCGTCCGGCAATCTTCGTGCAGCCCGACTGGAAGGGCGTCAGCGCCGACACCATCGAGCAGTCGCTTGCCGCGGCCGGCAAGAACTACGTCATGTTGATGGTGGACATGTTCGGCAAGGGCTACGGCGACACCCCCAAGGCGCCGCCGGAGCTTCGCGCCGGCATGACCGCCGTGCACAAGGACCTGCCGTTCACCATCGCCTGCGGACAAGCCGCCTGCGACGCGCTGCTTGCCGAAGCCGACAAGCTCGGTCTCGTCGATACCGCCAAGAAGGCCGCCATCGGCTTCTGCGCCGGCGGCGGCTTCGTGCTCGAACAGGCGCGCGCCGGCGCCGATTTCAAGGCGGTCGTAGTGTTCCATGTCACCAACCCCAATCCGGTGGCTCCTGGCACCCCGTGCAACATCAAGGGCCGCGTCCTTGCGCTCCATGGCCGCGCCGATCCGATCACGCCGAAGCCGATGATGGACGCGCTGGAGGACGAACTGACCAAGGCCAAGGTGGATTGGCACATAGTGACGTTCGGTCGTGGGGTGCATTCCTTCTGCGATCGCACCATCAACAATCCGCCGGCCTCGCAATACGATGAGAAGCTGTGCCGGACGTCCTACATGCTGATGCACGACTTCTTTGCCGAGACGCTGTGAAAGACGCGGCACTTGGGATAAAATCGACGGCATGACCGAGGATTTCTCGCGCTTCTTCAAACCCGGCTGCGTGCATCGGCAGCTCTATACCGATCCGGCGATCTTCGAACTGGAGATGGCCCGCATCTTCGGGCAGGCCTGGGTCTATATCGGCCACGAAAGCCAGGTGAAAAAGCCCGGCGACTATTTCGCCACCCAGATCGGCCGCCACCCGGTGGTGATGGTGCGCGACCCGGAAGGCGGTCTTCGCGTCATCCGCAACCAGTGCGCCCATCGCGGCGCAATGGTGGTGGCGACCGACAAGGGCAATGCCGACGAATTCACCTGCTGCTACCACGGCTGGACCTACCACCTCGACGGCAGGCTCAAGGCCGTGCCGCTCAACCACGGCTATCCGCGCGACTTCAAGGTCGGCGATCCGAGCATGTCGATGCAGTCGGTCGCGCGGGTGAAGAGCTATCGCGGCTTCATTTTCGCCAGCGAAGCGGCTGACGGCCCGGACCTCGAAGAATCGCTTGGCCACATGACGACGTCACTCGACGACATGATCGACCGCGCCCCCGACGGCGAGATCGAAGCGGCTGGCGGCGTGTTCAAGCATGCCTATGACGGCAACTGGAAGGTCTACTTCGAGAACCTGTGCGACGCGGCGCACCCGCTGTTCGCGCACCGCTCCTCGATCGAGGCATCGCAGGCGCAGTCCGACGACGTACACTCGGATGGCTCGGGCGAAATCGCCATCCGCCAGATGCGCCAGAACGGCGCGCCCTACTCGTTCTGGGAATCCCAGGTCGGCATCTGGACCTACCCGAGCGGCCACAGCTATCTCGGCGACTACCACGACGATTCCAAACTGGTGGCCGCGATGAAAGACTCGGCGTTCCGCGACTACCTCACCGCGCTGGAAAAAAAGAAGGGTAAGAAGGAAGCTCAGCGCATTCTCGAGGTGCGGCGCTGGAACTCCAACATCTATCCAAACGTGTCGCTGATGAGCCAGTTCCAGCAGCTTCGCGTGGTGCATCCGATCTCGGTGAACCGCACCGTCGTGCACACCTACAACTTCCGCATGAAGGGCGCGCCGGAACAGATGTTCCGCAACACCATCGCGTTCGCCAACATCGTCAACGGCACCGGCTCGCTGGTGCTGACCGACGACCTGGAGATCTACAACCGCATCGACATGGGACTGTCGAGCTACGGCGCCGAATGGCTGCAGATCGGACGCGGCTATCAGAGCGACATCCCCGACGCCCACGGAGGCCGCAAAGGCATCAATTCGACCAGCGAGGTCTACATCCGCAACATGCTCGACGCCTGGCAGGGCTACATGAGCAACGGCCGGTCGGCCCCAGCCGCCCGCGCGGCGTCCTAACGCCGATGGCCCGCAAGCAAAAGCCACGCGCCAAGATTTCGGCACCGAGCCGCCGCCGTGTCGCGCCGCCGCGGGCGCGGGCGCAGCGCGCGGGGACGGCGCTCGATCTGCACCGCTGCGCGCAGTTTCTCGAACACGAGGCGCGGCTGCTCGATGAATCGAAATTCGACGACTGGCTCAAGCTGTTCACCGCCGACGCCTGGTATTGGGTGCCGAGCGAGCCCGACCAGGCCGATCCGCATGAAACGGTGTCGCTGATCTACGACGACCGGCGGTTGCTGGAGACGCGGGTGCGCAGGCTCGCGAGCCCGCGCATGTATTCTCAGGAGCCGCGTTCGCGCACCAGCCGCGTCGTCGCCAACGCCACCATCGAGGACGTCGAAGGCCGCGCCGCCACAGTGCGTTCGAAGTTCCTGATGATCGAGTATCGGCGCGAGCAGCAGCGGCTGTTTACCGGCACCTCATGGCACCGCCTCGTGCTGATTGACGGCGCCATCAAAATTGCATGGAAGCGCGTCGATCTGGTCAATTGCGATGCGCCATTGGACGGCATCACGCAGCCGTTTTAGCTGCAAACACACGCCTCTCCGCGTCATTGCCGGCTTGACGCTGCGCGTGTCGCACGCCCGAAAGACTACGTCCCCGTCGGTACATGCAGCGCCGTCCTGGTGCGCTGGCGCACCAGCCAATTAGACCTGCCCGCCAATGCCAACGCCTTGGTGCGGATGGCTGACGGCCAGGTGGCCGGCCAACCGAGCATCAGCGAGATGCGTTGGGTGTGGTCGGTGATGGCTCGCTCGTTCTGCTCCCAGGTGGCGAGGGCCGCAGCCGTATCGGGATCGCGGTCGAGATAGACCGCGAGCGACAGCGCGTTCATCATGGCGCAGCCGCCGCCCTGCCCGATGTTCGGCGGCATCGCATTTGCAGCATCGCCAATCACCGCGACCTTCCCCGCCGACCAGCGCTTTAGCTTGATGTATTCGAAGCGGTCGTAGCGGCCGGCGGCCCGGATGCGGCCGATCAGCGGCACCAGATGCGGAAACCAGCTTTTCCAGACTTCGCGGTTGACCGGGATTTCCTTCGCCGCCTCGTCGCTGTCGAGCATGACCAGCGCGATATAGACCTCGGTCTCGCTGCACGGCGTGTAAAGCACGCGCCGGCTGCCCGACCAGTATTCGATCGTGGTGGCGCCGTCCTGCTGCTCGTCGATCTCTTCCGGCGTCTTGTCGATGAGAAGCCGCGTGCAACCGTCCACCAGATACTTGCGCGTGGCGACCAGCTCGAGCCCGTCGCGAAGCTTCGAGTTGGCGCCGTCGGCCGCGACCACCAGATCCGCCTTGATCGTCTGGCCGTTGGCGAGCGTTAGTTCACCATCCGGCGTGACCGACACCGCTTCGGAGTTGAGGACGATCTCGGCGCCGGACAGGGTCGCTGACTCGGCCAGCGCGTTGATCACGGTCTGGCGTACGATGGAAAACACCCGGCTGCCCTGCCAGCGATGCACCGAGACCGCACGGTTCTGATCGTCGCGGACCTCGCGGGTGTGGGCGAACGGCGCGCCGTGAGTCGCGGCCGCATAGGCGCCGACCGCTTCGAGTACGCGCATGCCGTTTTCATAGATGTAAATACCCGCCCCGGTCGTGCGCAGCCGGTCGGCGCGCTCGTGGACGCGCACGCTCCAGCCACGCTGAGCCAGCGCACAGGCCGCAGTCAGCCCGGCAAACCCGGCTCCGACAATTTCCGCGTGACGTCGTACCATGCCTCCATGTACCGGCATCGCAGCATGAAGGGTAGCCCTTACCGCGAAGCCGGAGTTATGATGCGGTCAACAGGGCCCCCTCCAGGAGAGCACCATGGCCCGTCTGCGCCACATCGCCGTCGTCGTAAAGGACCTCGACAAGGCGGTCGATTTCTATTCCAAGGTTTTTGAATTCAGGAAAATCGGCCGCGAGGATCTGGAGATCGGGTCGGCGATCTACATGAGCGACGGCGTCATCAACATGGCGCTGCTCAACTTCTCCGGCAAAGGCGGCGAACAGGCATCCGACCTCAAGGAAGGTTCGACCTTCGTCGGCGCCCACCATTTCGGCATCCAGGTCGACGATCTGGCGGAGACGCAAAAACGCATTGAGGCGAACGGCGGCAAGTTCTTCTTCGACCTGGGCGACGAACGCACAGGCAACTTCGAGCGAAAATTCAAGGACCCGGACGGCGTGATCTTCGACGTCTCGAAGCATGGCTGGCAGGGCACCGACAGCTACAGCAAGAAGTAGCTGCAAAGAACCAGCCGCGCTGGCCGCCCCTCGTCTGTCATTGCCGGGCTTGCCCCGGCAATCCATCTTCTGTCGCGAGCATGATGGATGCCCGGGTCAAGCCCGGGCATGACGCGGAGTGTTTGTTCAGCGCTGCGCGCCAATCGAGCGGGCGCTTAGCTCTTGTTGCCCACTACTTCTTCTTCCGCGCCGCCGACTTCTTCGCTGTCTTCCTCGTTGCAGCCTTGCGCTTGACCGTCGCATTCTTCACGGCCTTTTTGGCCTTGGCGCGGCGCTTTACGGCCTTTACCTTCCGCTTTTTATTGGCCGGCCCGACCAGACGGCGGGCGTTGCGGACCGCGGTCAGCGCCACGCCGGTCACCGCCTTCGCCGCGCTGTTGGCGGCTCCGGCGGCGCTATCGGCCGCGCTGCCCGCGATCGAACGGGCGCCCTGGATGCCGCTCTTGGCGGCGTCGGTGATCGCATCCTGGGTGGTGGAGATAATGCCTGCGTTCTTGGCCATTTTCGGTAAGCCCCTGTGTTCAATCAATCTCTGAGCGCGCGTTCGCACGCCGGATACAATCGCGAAAGTTCCATTTGGTTCCCCAGCGCCTTCGGAGGCACCCGCGCGGCAAGGCTGCGAGTGGCGGCGACTGGCCGGTTCTGGTATTGCCGCCCGTGCCAATAGCGAGGCGTGCTCCCGTCGAGCGATTCGCGCCATGCGCTGGTTTCGCTCTCAACCCCCGGATGCTGAATGCGAATCGTTGAAATCCGCGAACGAACGGCGCCGATCGCCTCTTCGATCGCCAACGCATACATCGACTTTTCGAAGATGACGCTGTCGCTGGTGGCGGTGGTCACGGACGTCAAACGCGACGGCCGCACTGTCGTCGGCTACGGCTTCAACTCCAACGGCCGCTACGGCCAGGGCGGGTTGATCCGCGAACGCTTCGCGCCGCGCGTGCTTGAGGCCGAGCCGAAGGCGCTGCTGAACGATGCCGGCGATAACCTCGACCCGGACCGCATCTGGGCCGCCTTGATGAAGAACGAGAAGCCCGGCGGTCACGGTGAGCGTTCGGTCGCGGTCGGCACCATCGACATGGCGGTGTGGGACGCGGTGGCGAAGATCGCCGGCAAGCCGCTGTTTCGTCTGCTGGCCGAACGGCACCGAAGGGAGGCCAATCCGCGCGTGTTCGTCTACGCGGCGGGCGGCTACTACTACCCCGGCAAGGGCGTGGAGCAGTTGCGCGCCGAAATGCGGAGCTATCTCGACCGCGGCTACACCGTGGTGAAGATGAAGATCGGCAACAGCCTCGACGAGGATCGACCGCGCATCGAAGCCGTACTGAAAGAGTTGGACGGCAAGGCGCGGCTCGCGGTGGACGCCAACGGGCGGCTGTCGCTCGAAGAGGCCATCGGTTACGCCAAGATGCTCCGCGACTATCCGCTGTTCTGGTACGAGGAGGCCGGCGATCCGCTCGACTTCACGCTGCAGGCGGCGCTGGCCGAGTTTTATCCGGGACCGATGGCGACCGGCGAAAACCTGTTCAGCCACCAGGATGCGCGCAATCTGCTGCGCTACGGCGGCATGCGTCCGGACCGTGACTGGCTGCAGTTCGACTGCGCGCTGTCGTATGGCCTGTGTGAATACCAGCGCACGCTGGCGGCCCTCGATGTGGCCGGTTGGTCGCGCAGCCGCTGCATCCCGCACGGTGGTCATCAAATGTCGCTCAACATCGCCGCGGGCCTGGGCCTGGGCGGCAACGAGAGCTATCCGGATCTTTTTCAGCCGTATGGCGGATTTCCCGACAGCGTGCGGGTTTCGGACAGCCATATCGTCATGCCGGAGTTGCCCGGCATCGGCTTCGAGGGCAAATCCGATCTGATCAAGGTGATGCGGGAACTGGCGAAATAATTGTTAGCCCGCGCCGTTACGTCACGAACTCGTTCGTATAAAGCTCGTTCACCGGCGTGGCCTTCTGGATGAAGCCCTTGGACAGATAGAAGTCCTGCAGCTTGGTGAGCCGGTCCACATCCATCGCGCCGAGCGTCGACTGCCCCGGATACACGTCCTTCGCATACATGTTGAAGGCGTATTCGACGCCCTTCTCCTTGCCCTTCCAGTCCGGCACGAACGAGACGAACTCGCCCGCGGCCTTCACCGGGTCATCCATGATGTCCTTCATGCCGCGCAGCGCCGCCTTCACGAACCGGCGGACCATGTCGGGCTTCTGCTTGATGATATCGTCGGAGGCGGCGATCGCTTGCGCCATATGCGGGAAGAACGTCTCGGTCGGGATGATTTTCACCTTCACGCCCGCCGCCATCACTGGCGGAATCCAGTCCGGCACGCCGGCCATGCCCTGAGACTTACCCTCGGCGACAAACTGCCAGACGCCGGTCGGGCCGACCTGCTGCACGTTGACTTCATCCTGCTTGAGACCCGCCGACGCCATCAGGCCGAGCAGCGCGTAGAACGTGGTGTCCTGATAGGACATCACCGTGATGGTCTTGCCCTTGAGGTCGGCCGGCTTCTCGATGCCGCTATCCTCGCGCACCACCAGTTGCATGAAGCCCTTGCCGCCGAACACGCAGACGATCTTCACCGGCACGCCATTGCCGCGCACCATGATCGGGCCGTCTGCGACGATGCCACCGAGCGGCGCGTTGCCCGCCCCCACCTGCTTCGCCACATCGACGCCGCCGCGGCCGACCTGGAACTCGACCTCAAAGCCCGCATCCTTGAAGTAGCCCTTGCCTTGCGCGAGGCGGATCGGGCCGAACGCCGGCAGCACCGGCGGCGCCGGAAAGAGATAAGTGATCTTCTCCAGCGACTGGGCATTGGCGGGCAGCGTCAGCGTGCCGCCCGCAAACAGCGAGCCCGCGCCGAGCATAGCGCCCGTCGTCACGAATTGGCGGCGTGAAATGGCGGTCATCGTGGTCTCCCAAAGCTGATCCGAAGCGCCAATGGACACGCGGCGCGTTGGTTTGACAATATACTGGAATTCCTGGCCTGGAATATGCAGCCAAATATGCATGAAGCAGGCCAAGATGCGGATCACAGGCGGCCCAAGCGATGTTTGCAACTGAAAGCATTCGATGCCTGATCTGATCCGTCTCGAATACCGCAACGTGACGATGCGGTTCACGCAAGGCGCGAGCCGGCTCACCGCCGTGGAGGGCGTCAGCATCGCCGTGCGCGACGGCGAGGTGGTGTCCCTGATCGGCCCGAGCGGTTGCGGCAAGTCCACCCTGCTCAACATCGGCTCCGGGCTGACCGCGCCGAGCGAGGGCGAAGCGTTCGTCGACGGCGAGCGCGTCGAAGGGCCGAACGAGCATGTCGCCTTCATGCTGCAGAAGGACCTGCTGCTGCCGTGGCGGACGGTGGCCGAAAACGTGATGTTCGGGGTGGAAATCCAGGGCGTGCCGGCGGCCGAGCGCCGGCGGCGCGCCAAGTCGCTGCTGGAGACGCTCAAGCTTGCCGAGTTCTCCGGCCATTACCCGCACCAGCTTTCCGGCGGCATGCGGCAGCGCGTAGCGCTGGCGCGGACGCTCGCGGTCGATCCGACCGTTCTGCTGCTCGACGAGCCATTCTCGGCCGTCGATGCGCAAACCCGCATGGTGCTGCAGCGCGAGCTGGCGCAAACGCTCCAGCGGGCCGGCAAGACCGCGCTGCTGATCACCCACGATCTGCTGGAGGCGGTCACCCTCTCCGACCGGGTGCTAGTGATGAGCCGCCGCCCGGGCCGCATCATCGACGAAATACCCATCGAAATTCCCGGACGCGACGATCCGCTGAAGCGGCGGCTGCATCCGAAGGTCGCCGGTTACGTCAACCGGCTGATGGAGCGGCTCGACATCGGCCATCTTGAAACAACGGGCGCGCCGGTATGAACGGGTCGAACCATTCGCTCGCCATCCGCGGCACCACACTCAGCGTCGCGCTGCTGATCGTATTCCTCACCGCCTGGCAATGGGGGCCAGGCCTGTTGCGTATCCCGCCGTTCATCATCCCGCCGCTGTCGGCGGTGTTCAACGAAGCGGTGCGCATGTGGAACGTCAGCGGGCTTGCCTTCCACACCGGCATCACCGCTGCCGAAGTGCTCGCGGGCTTCATCCTCGGCAGCCTGCTCGGCGCCAGCATCGGCTATCTGATCGGCATGTCGCCGACCGCCGAGTTCGCGCTGTCTCCGTATATTCTGGCGTTACAGATCGCACCCAAGGTGGCGTTCGCGCCGCTGTTCATCCTGTGGATGGGCTTCACCATTTATCCGAAGATCCTGGTGGCGATCCTGATCGTGTTCTTTCCGGTGATGGTCAACGTGCTGACCGCCATCCGCACGGTCGATCCGGACCTGATCAACCTCGCGCGCGCCTTCAAGGCCAAGCGCGCGCAGATTTTCTGGCGGATCGAATTTCCCGCGTCCCTGCCGCCGCTGTTCGCGGGGCTTCGCATCGGATCGACGCTCGCTGTGGTCGGCGTGGTGGTCGGCGAACTGGTCGGCGGCAATGCCGGGCTCGGCTATCTGCTGTCGTTCGGCGAAGGCCAGGCCAACACCGCGATGGTGTTCGTGGCAATCGTCATGCTCACCCTGGTCGGCGGCCTCGCCTATCTGCTGGTGATCCTGATCGAACTGCGCGTGCTGCACTATCTGCCCAAGCGCGCGCAGATGGGATTCTGACAATCAAAAGTCCGGCTGCCGACTGACTCAAATCTTCCGGTTCGGCGGGCTAACCCAGCTGTCGCCGCAACATCGGGAAGATGACCTCCCAATCGCGGTTGGCGGCGGCCTTATCGAAAATATCCCGGTCCGGCAGCGAATAGCCATGCACCGTCCGCGGGTGAACGTTGACGCGGTATTTCACGTCCTTGCAACCGGCGAATAGCTTACCCAAGGTCTCGATGGTGGCCGGCGGCGCCAGATCGTCCTTCTCGGCGAAACCGCAGTAGATTTCGCCGCGCATCTTGCCGACCGAAAGATGCGGCGAGTCCGGCTTGTCGTTCACCAGCCGCGTTCCGTGCATGCTGGCGTTGGCGCGGAACTGATCGGGAAATTCAGCGGCCGCCGCCACCGCCAGCCGCCCGCCCAGGCAGTAGCCCATGGTGCCCTTCGGACCTTCGCGCACCGGTTCGCCGCCAAGAAACTTCAGCACCGCGGCAATGTCGGCCATCGCCATGCGGTCGGTGACCTGCGCCATGTTGGCGTGCAGTTCGCTCTGCACTTCCTTCGGCAACGACAGCAGCGATCGCATCCGCCCCCTGTCGTCGCGGTACTCGAAGCGGACCTTGCCGCGCCGGTACCAGAAATTCGGCAGCGTGACGTGATAACCAACGGCGGCGACGCGGCGGGCCACATCGTACAACTCCTCGCGCAGGCCCCAAATGTCCATCAGCACGAAAACGGACGGGAACGGGCCGCCCTCCTCCGGATGCACGACAAAGCTGTCCATCCGCCCGTCGGCGGTCCGGATATCGATATGCTTTTCGATCATTGCAGTTTGATGTCCGCGCTTTTAACGATGGGACCCCACAGGGCCTTTTCCTGGTTCATTCGTTCGGTCAGGCGCTCGGGCGGCCCGCCGATGGTGCGGGCGCCGAGTACGGCAAACTGCTTCTTTGCCTCGGCGGTCTTGAGGAACGCATCGAGAATGCGGTTGATCCTGGCGACGATCTCGGGCGGCACGCCCGCCGGCGAGGCAAGCCCGGTGAACGTGCCAGACGCCACATCGGCCACACCACTCTCGCGCGCGGTTGGAACGCCGGGCAGAAAATCGACCCGTTCATCGGAGGTCACGGCGATGGGTTTGGCGGTGCTCACCTGCGGGATGTAGGCCGGGATGCCGGCATCGATCTCGCCCCCGAGCACCGCGGTCACGATCGGCAATGCGCCGCGATAGGCCACCGGCACAACGTTGATCCCTGCGACGCTGGCGAACCAGATCGCTGTCAAATGAGCGCCGGTACCGACGCCGGGATGCCCCATCGTCAGGCCGTCCTTTTTCTGCTTGGCGAGCGCGACCATATCCTTGAGGTCTTTCACCGGAGAGTTGGGATTGACGATAAAGACCTGAGGCACGTCGCTGATCAGCGAGATCGGCGTGAAGTCGGTGTCCGGATCGTAGGGCAGCGAAGCATAGAGCATCTTGTTGAGAACCGACGGCCCGTTCGCCGTCACCAGCAAGGTGTAACCGTCCGGTTTGGCCTTCGCCACAGCCACCGCGCCGATGGAGCCGCCCGCCCCGCCCTTGCTTTCGATGATGAACTGCTGCCCGAGTTTCTCCGACAACTCACGGCCAAACACGCGCGCGGCCTGATCGATGTTGCCGCCGGGTGCGTAGGGCACCACCATCGTCACCGGGCGCGTCGGCCAGTCCTGCGCGAATGCACCACCGCAGCAACCGATGCTCGCGGCAAGCGCCGCTGCGTAAACGTGCCAGTACCGGCTGTTCATGCTCCCTCCCGATTTTTTACAATCCTGGCATTGGCCAGGGCGCGGCACAATCGGGGCGCGTCAGCCGCCGAGCAATCGGGGAAGCCAGGTCGCCAGCGCGGGAACGAAAAACACGATGGCGAGGACCAGCAGGCCAAACCCGACATAGGGCAACGCCGCCCGGAACACATCGTTCATGGCGATGCCGGGCGGCGCGACGCCCTTCATCGTGAACAGCAGCAGGCCGAACGGTGGCGTCAGCAGGCCAAGCTGCATGCACATCAGGAACAACACACCGAACCAGACCGGATCGACGCCCAATTGCTGAACCAGCGGCATGAAGAACGGCAGCGTGATCAGCATCATCGACACCTGATCGACGAAGCAGCCGAGGAACAGCAGGATCGCCATCATGCCGAGCAGAATGACGGTGGCGGACAAGCCCTGCGCCGAAACCAGTCCAACGATGCCGTTGGTGGCGCCGGAGAAGCTCAGCACCTGCGAGAACGTCGTCGCGCCGATGATGATGAACAGGATGGTGCCGGACACCGCGACCGTGCCGGTGAGCGCCTTCATCAGTGCCGCCCAGGTGAGGCTGCGGTACAGCATCGCGGCGACAATGGTGCCGGATGCACCGAGCGCCGCGGCCTCGGTCGGGGTCGCCCAGCCGGCGGTCATCGCGCCGATTACCATGCCAAAGATCAGAACCAGCGGCAGCACATGAACGAAAAACGGGCCCCAGCGTTTGACGCCGGACGGCACCTCCATCAGCGCCTCTTCCGGCGCCAGCGAAGGATCGAACCACGCGCGCAGGATGATGTAGCCGATGAACAGCACGCTCAGGATCAGGCCCGGCACGATGCCGCCAATCAGCAGCCCCGAAATCGAGATACCGGCGAGGCTGCCGAGTAGCACCGCCAGCGCCGATGGCGGGATCAGCATATCGACGCCGCCGATGCCCATGATCGGCCCCATCGCCAGCTTCTTGTCGTAGCCGCGCTCCAGCATGGTGGGCAGCATCAGGCTGCCGAGTAGCGCCGTGGTGGCGATGGTCGAGCCGGAAATCGCCGAGAACACCGTCCCGGCGACGATGGCGATCACCGCGAGACGGCCGGGCACCCGGCGGATCATAAGCGAAAACGCGTCGATCGTTTTCAGAGCTACGCCCGAATGAAACAACACCTCGCCCATCAGCACGAAGAACGGGATCGGCGTCAGCGAGAAACTCGTTACCGATTGCACCGCATTGCGGGTGAGTTGCGCCAGCCCCTGCTCGCCGCCGAGGAACAGCAGCGCGGCGACAATGTTGATGGCAAGGAAACCGAACGCTACCGACAACCCAAGGCTCATCAGCGCGACCAGGCCGCCGAACATCAGGGTGCTGGCTTCGACCCAGCCCATCTATCCAACCGAGGTTGCTTCAACGCGGCGGCCTGGCTCGCTGTGGATGAGCCGGTCGAAGCGGAAAGCGAATGCGGCGGCCAGCAGCGCGAAGCAGGCCGGCAGCGGCCACAGCAGCCACCATTCCGGAAACACCAGGCTTTTGATGGTGATCGAATTGAGCATAGCGCTGTCGATGGTCATCTTGAGGCCGTAGCGCAGCATCACCAGGCAAACGACGAAGCCGAGCACATCGGACGCGGCTTCCATCAGCCATGCCACGCGGACCGGAACGAGCGTCAGCACAAGGTCGATCCGCACGTGCTGGCCACGGCGCAGCAGCCAAGGCGCGGTGAGCAGCGTGACCACGTAGAGCGCGTATTCGGAAACCTCGTTGCTCCACGGAAAGCCCGTACGCGTCAGGTTGCGCAGGAGGATGTCGGCGGTGACCATGATGACCATGACCAGCAGCGTCAATGCCGCGAGAATCGCGAGCGCGTTGAGCAACTTGCCGAAGGCGTCTGAGAGTTTGGCCATGAAATGCGACGATCTGTCCGTGGTCATTCCGGGGCGCGCCGGAAGGCGCGAACCCGGAATCCAGAGCCATAGTGAAAAAAGGGCGCTCTGGATTCCGGGCTCGCCGCTTCACGGCGCCCCGGAATGACGAACTTTACTTCTCAGCCAGCGCACGAAGCTTGGCGCCATTCTCCGGTGCCTTCTTGATCACCGAGGCCCAGCCCACCTCGTTGGCCTTCGCCAGAAACGCCTTGCTGTCCACCGCGCTGAACTCGATCGGCGCGATGCCGGCCTTGGTCTGCCTCTCGCGCTCGGACTTGATCAAATCGTCGTTCTCGCTTTCGAGCGCTTCCAGCCAGATCGCCGCGTCATCGAGCACCTTCTTTTGCTCTGCGTTCAGGCTGTTCCAGGTATCGAGGTTGACCAGCACGCCGACCTCGACGCTGTAGAACGCCGGCTCCATCCGGAACTTGGTGACCTTCTCCCAGCCGAGGTCGAAGATGCCGGTGACCCGCCAGCCGTAGCCATCGACAACACCACGCTCGAGCGCGGTGTAGACCTCGCCCGGCGCGGTGGTCACTGTGGTGCCGCCCATCGCCTCGACGATATCCTTGTAGACCGGCGTCACGCGAATCTTCAGGCCGGTGAAGTCGAGCTTATCGATCTTCTTGTTCATGTAGATGTGGAACGGCACGTTGTGGAACTGCCGCGCCAGGTAGTGCGCATTGAGCTTCTGGTTGTGAAGCTGCTCGATCAGGGCAAAGGTGCCGTCCTTGCGCTGCGCGGAGCCGGGCTTGCTGATGAGCTTCAGCGCGTCCGCCTCCGGCATCAGGTTGGTGTAAAACGCGCCTGTCACGTTCGCGATGTCTACCACTTTGGTGCGGACGGCGTTGCCGACTTCGAACGGAGGCATCGCACGCGGGCCGCCGATGTAGTTGATCTGCACCTTGCCCTTGCCGTCGGCGTTCACCTTTTCGATGAAGCGCTCGAAGTTCTTCGAGAACTGGGTCTTTTCAGCAAAAGACGTGACCGCCTTGAGTGTGACCTCCTGGGCCTGACCAGCGCCCGCGGCACATGCCAGCAGACCGGCGAGCAACAAGACTTTTTTCATATGGTCCCCCATGTCGGCCGCCGTCCGGCCAGCGGTGCCGCCATGATAGTTGAGGCTTAAAGCACCTAGAAGCCCAACCACGCGCCAATTTGAGCCAAACACGCGGCAATTCGCACTTTGGAACGCTTCCGATCCCCTACACCACTGAATATAATGGGATTCCGAGATCGCGAGGGCTCATGGCGGAACGCTCGTTCAGGGACGAGGTCGAAAAGCTCAAACTGGGCGACGGGGCGGAATTCCACGGCGAGGGCATCCTGGCCGTCACCAAGGCCCTGCTGCAATCGGGTGTGTCCTATGTGGCGGGCTACCAGGGCGCCCCAATCTCGCACCTGATGGACGTGCTGGCGGACGCCAATGAGATCCTCGAAGGGCTCGGCGTCCACTTCGAAAACTCGGCGAGCGAGGCAACCGCCGCGGCCACCCTTGCCGCCTCGGTCAACTATCCGCTGCGCGGCGCGGTCACCTTCAAATCCACAGTCGGCACCAACGTCGCCTCCGACGCGCTCGCAAACCTCGCCTCCGGCGGCGTCACCGGCGGGGCGCTCATCATCATCGGCGAGGACTACGGCGAAGGCTCCTCGATCATGCAGGAGCGCGTGCATGCTTTCGCCATGAAATCGCAGATGTGGCTGCTCGACCCGCGGCCGAACCTGCCGTCGATCGTCAACGCTGTAGAGATGAGCTTCGAGCTGTCCGAGGCGTCGAACACGCCAGTGATGCTGATGCTGCGCATCCGCGCCTGCCACGTCTATGGCCGCTTCACCGCCAAGGCCAACAAGCGGCCGGAGTTCGGCCTCGCCGACGCACTGGAAAATCCGCGCCGGGACCTGTCCCGCATCGCCATGCCGCCGATGACCTACATCCACGAGAAGGACAAGTGGGAGAAGCGCTGGCCCGACGCGGTCAAATTTGTCGAAGACCGGCGGCTCAACGAGTTCTTTGACGGCGACGCCAACGACATCGGCATCGTAATGCAGGGCGGCCTGTATAACACCACGATCCGCGCGCTGATGCTCAACAAGCTGGCGGACGCTTTCGGCGACAGCAAGATTCCGCTTTACGTGATGAACGTCACCTATCCGCTGGTCGACAAGGAGTTCGTCCGCTTCTGCGCCGGCAAAAAGGCCATTCTGATTGTCGAGGAAGGCCAGCCCGACTACATCGAGCAGGCGGTGAACACGATCCTGCGCCGCGCCGATATACAAACCCGGGTGTATGGCAAGGATGTGCTGCCGATGGCCGGTGAATACACCGGCGGCGTGGTGCGCGACGGCATCCGCAAATTCATTGAGAAGACACGCCCGGACCTGCTACCCGCCGGCGCTCCCATCTCCGACGCTCCGCTGAAGCAACGCGAGAGCAAGGCCGCCGCCCTGGTGGCCACCGATGTCCACGGCCGGCCACCGTCGTTCTGCACCGGCTGTCCGGAGCGGCCGATCTTCGCGGCGATGAAGCTCGTCGAGCGCGAACTGGGCCCGCACCACGTCAGCGCCGATATCGGCTGCCATCTGTTCTCGATCTTCCCGCCGTTCAATGTCGGCGCCACCACCATGGGCTACGGCCTCGGCGCGGCGGGTGCTTCGGCGCTCAACGTCAAGGCCGGCAAGCGCGCCATCGCGATGATGGGCGACGGCGGATTCTGGCACAACGGCTTGACCAGCGGCGTCGGCAATGCGGTGTTCAACAAAAGCGACAACGTCCTTATCATCGTCGATAACGGCTATTCCGCCGCCACCGGCGGCCAGGACATCCCCTCCTCGTTCCATCCGCACGCCAGCCGCGGCACGCAGAACTCCATCGAGAAGGCGGTGCGCGGCGTCGGCGTCACCTGGGCCAAGACGATCGACCACACCTACGACGTCGCGCTGATGCGCGACACCTTGCGCGAGGCGCTCACCACCGAGGAAGAAGGCCCGAAGGTCATCATCGCGCACTCCGAATGCATGCTGAACAAGCAGCGCCGCATGCGGCCGCTGTGGCGGAAAGCCGCCGATCGCGGCGAGCGCGTGGTGCGCGAACGCTTCGGCGTCGATGCCGACACCTGCACCGGCGATCACTCCTGCATCCGGCTCTCCGGCTGCCCGTCGCTCACCATCGCACCAAATCCCGATCCGCTGCGTCGCGAGCCGGTGACCAAGGTGATCAACTCATGCGTCGGCTGCGGGTTGTGCGGAGAGGTCAGCCACGCCGCGGTGCTGTGCCCGTCGTTCTACCGGGCCACGCTGATCACCAACCCGAGCGGCTGGGACATATTCAAAGATCGCATCCGCACCGCCGTGATCGGCTTCTTCCAGCGGCGCATCGAGCGTCGCCTCGCGGCAGCCTGACCCGATGGACACGACCGCGCAGCGCCCAATCACCATTGCCATCCTCGCCATGGGCGGCGAAGGCGGCGGCGTGCTCGCGGAGTGGATCGTCGACGCCGCCGAGCATGCGGGCTTTATCGCGCAGATGACATCGGTGCCGGGCGTGGCGCAGCGCACCGGGGCGACCAACTATTACGTCGAGCTCTTCCCGAAACTCGGCGCGCGCAGCAACGCACTGCCGCCCGTGCTGGGGCTGACGCCGGTTCCGGGCGACGTCGATGTCGTGATCGCGTCGGAACTGATGGAGGCCGGCCGCGCGGTGCAGCGCGGCCTGGTGACGCCCAACCGCACAACCTTTATCGTTTCGACCAACCGCGTGTATTCGATGACCGAGCGGATCGCCATGGCCGACGGCCGCGCCGATTCCGCGGCATTGCTCGAAGGCTGCAAATCCGCCGCCAAGACGATCATCCACGGCGACCTGGCGCAGTTGGCCGAAGCGACCGGCAGCGTGATCAGCGCGGTGCTGTTCGGTGCACTGGCCGGCTCCAAGGTTTTGCCGATGCAGCGCATGGCCTTCGAAGCCGCAATCCATCGCGGCGGTGTCGGCGTCAAACAGAGCATCGCGGCGTTCGGCGCGGGCTATGCCGCCGCCGAAGGCGGGCCGCAGCCGGTCAAGGCCGAGGCGGCGGTGATCGCGCATATCTCTCCGACGCTCGCACCGTTGATGGCGGAGACTGGCAGTGCCGCCGAACCGGCCCGTATGTTCATGCGCCTTGGTATCGAAAAGCTCGCGGACTATCAGGATGCCGCCTATGCGCGCGACTATCTCGACCGGCTGAAGCCCATCGCCGAAACCGACAAGCGGCACGGCAATGGCTCGGGGATGCTGCTGGCGGAGGTTGCGCGCGAGCTTGCGCTCGGCATGGCTTATGAAGACACCGTCCGTGTCGCCGAGTTGAAAATCCGGCCCAGCCGCTTCGAGCGCGTGCGCGCCGAGGTGCAGGCCGCCGATGGACAGATCGTCGAGATCGCCGAGTTCCTGCATCCGCGCGTGCAGGAGATCGCCGACACGCTGCCGGCAAGCACGGGCCGCTGGCTGCTCAACACGGGGTGGGCGCGGCGCTTCGTCGAGAGGCTCACCAAATCGGGCCGCGTAGTGAAGACCTCAAGCATCCGGGGCTTTCTGCAACTCTATGCGATCGCGGCCTTGAAGCCGAAGCGGCGGCGCTCGCTGCGCTATGCCAACGAGCAGGCGTTCCTGCACGAATGGCTGCGGACGATCCAGACCGTCGCCGCGACGAACTACGCACTGGCGACCGAAATCGCGACCGCACGGACTCTGGTGAAGGGCTACAGCGACACCCACGAGCGCGGGCGGCGGAGCTACGACATGCTGATGCAGATGCTGCCGCGGATCATGGAGATGCCCGATCCCGCCGCGGCGCTGGCGGCGCTGCGGAAGGCTGCTCTGGCCGACGATACGGGGACGGCGCTCGGCCTTGCGATCAAGGACATCCGCCCGCTGCCGCAGGCGGCGGAGTAATTGGGCGGCTGTTGAGCTCCTCAAGCACCCTCCCCACCCACCGCCGTCATCGCCATGCTTGACCCGGCGATCCAGCTTTTCACGAACGAGATGGATGACCGGGCCAAGCCCGGCCATGACGCTGAAATGTGTGGAAGGTAAAGAGAGGCCCCTGCACCGCTAAAGGCGATTCAAGGCACCACCGCCGTCGCTTCGATTTCCAGCCGCGCTTCGGGCTCGAACAGACGACCCACCTGCACCAGTGCCATCGCCGGGAAATTGTCGCCCAACACCGCCCGGTAAGCCGCGCCGAGTTCGCGGCGGCAGGCCAGATACTCATCCATATCGATCACGTACCAGGTCAGGCGCACGATGTGCTCGGGGCGCCCGCCCCCCTCGGTGATCACCGCGACGATGTTCTGCAGAGCCTGCCGGGCCTGGGCGACAAAGCCCTTCGGGAATTTCTCCCTCGCGTCCCAGCCGACCATCCCGCCGACGAAGACGAACGCGCCGCGCGCCTTGATGCCGTTGGCATAGCCTTTCGGCGCCGGCCAGCCAGCCGGCTGCAGAACGTTGTGCTTCTTCGGCGCACGCGGGCGCGGCTTAGGAACCGGACGTTTCGCCACGGAACTTCTCCCTAGGACGCCATTTTTCTGGAAGCGCCCTCGGTTGCCCGGCGGCGCAGTTCGAAGCGTTGCAGCTTTCCGGTCTGCGTCTTCGGCAGATCGGTGACGAACTCGATGGCTCGCGGATACTTGTAGGGCGCGACCGTCGCCTTGACGTGATCCTGCAACGCCCGCGTCATCGCCGCGTCGCCAATCATGCCGGCGCGCAATACGACGTAGGCTTTGACGATCTGCCCGCGTTCCTCGTCGGGGCAGCCGACCACGCCGCATTCGGCGACGGCGGCGTGGGTGAGCAGCGCGGATTCCACCTCCGGCCCGGCGATGTTGTAGCCGGCCGAGATGATCATGTCGTCGGAGCGCGCCTGGTACCAGAAGTAGCCATCGGCATCCATCAGGTAGGTGTCGCCGGTGACGTTCCAGCCGTCCTGGACGTACTTGGTCTGCCGCAGGTCGGCGAGATAGCGGCAGCCGGTCGGCCCGCGCACCGCAAGGCGGCCGACGGTGTTGGGCGGCGCGACGTTGCCGTCGGCGTCGAGGATGCGTGCCTCGTAACCCGGCACCGGCCTGCCGGTCGAGCCGGCGCGCACCTCGTCCTCGGGCGAGCCGATGAAGATGTGCAGCATCTCGGTCGCGCCGATGCCGTCGAGAATTTTCATTCCGGTGGCGGCATGCCAGGCATCGAACGTCGCCTTCGGCAGCGTCTCTCCGGCGGACACGCACTTCCGCAGCGAGGAAATGTCGTGGTCCTTGAGCTTGCCGAGCATGGCGCGATAGGCGGTCGGCGCGGTGAACGGAATGGTGATCCGGTATTTCGCGATGGCGTCGAGCAGTTCATCCGGCCCAGCCTTCTCCAGCAGCACCGTCGAAGCGCCGATGCGCAGCGGAAACAGCACCAGCCCGCCGAGACCGAAGGTGAAGGCCAGCGGCGGCGATCCGGTGAAACGATCGGTCGGCTCGGCGCGCAGCACACGCTTGGCATAGGTATCGCAGATCGCCAGCATGTCGCGGTGGAAGTGCATGGTGCCCTTCGGCTCTCCGGTCGTGCCGGAGGTGAAGGCGATCAGGCAAACATCGTCGCTGGCGGTGTCGCAGGCGGTGAAATGCTCGTAGCCAGGCTGCATCATCATGGTTTCGAGCGCGTCGGGCGCCGTGCTGCCCCAATAGACAATGCGCTTGAGTTCATCCGACTGCGCCTTGGCCTTCTCCATCTCGTCGGCCAGCCGCGCGTCGCAGAGTGCCAGCGCGATTTTTGCTTTCGCCAGCGGATAGGTCAGCTCCTTGGCGCGCAGCAGCGGCATGGTCGCGACCACGACGCCGCCAGCCTTCACGACCGCGAAATAGGCCGCCACCATCATCGGATTGTTCGGTCCACGTAGCAGCACGCGGTTGCCGGGCACCATACCAAGATCGCGGACCAGCACATTGGCGATCCGATTGATGCGCTCGGCGAACTGGGCGTAGGTCAGCGATTCCGTGGGCGAGAACAGACACGGCCGTTCACTCTGCCCCGCGGTCACCCAGCGATCGACCCATTCGGTGACGCAGTTCAGCCGCTCGGGATACTGCAAGTCCGGCAACTCGAGCTTGAATTCGGGCCACTGCTCGCGCGGCGGCAGATTGTCCCGTGCAAAGGTATCGACGTGACCCGACTTGGCCATCACCGCCTCCTATTCGGCCGCCAGCGCGGCTTTGCCTGGCCGCTGCTTCAGCAAGTCCCGCGAAATCACGATCTTCTGCACTTCGGTCGCGCCCTCGTAGATGCGCAGCGCCCGGATGTCCCGATAAAGTTCCTCGACCTTGACGCCCTTGCGCACGCCCGCTCCGCCATGCAGTTGCACGGCGCGATCGATGACGCGTTGGGCTGCTTCGGTCGCAAACATCTTGGCCATCGCCGCCTCGCGGGTGACGCGGCCGGCGCCCTGATCCTTGACCCAGGCGGCGCGATAGACGAGCAACGCCGCGGCATCCACCTCGGTGGCGCTGTCTGCGATGGCGGCCTGCGTCATCTGCAGGTCGCCGAGTGGCGCGCCGAACAGCTTGCGCGTGGCTGCATGTTCGACTGTCTCGTCCAGCGCGCGGCGGGCAAAGCCCAGCGCGGCGGCCCCCACCGTTGATCGGAAAATGTCGAGCGTCGCCATCGCCACCTTGAAGCCCTCGCCGGGCAGGCCCAGCCGGTTCGCCACCGGAACGCGGACGCCGTCGAACTTGAGCCGCGCCAATGGATGCGGCGCGATCACCTCGATGCGCTCGGCCACCGTGAGCCCGGGCGTATCGGCACCGACCACGAAGGCCGAGAGCCCGCGCGCGCCGGGCGCCTCCCCGCTTCGCGCGAACACGATGTAATGGTCGGCAATCCCGCCGTTCGATATCCAGGTCTTTTCGCCGTCGAGTCGGATGTTCGCACCGTCGGCTTTGGCTGTCGTCGCCATCGCCGCCACGTCCGAGCCGGCCTCCGGCTCCGACAGCGCAAAGGCCGCGATCGCCTTGCCTTCGCGCACCGGCGGCAGATATTTCCGCTTCAACTCGTCGGAGCCGAACAACGAGATCGAACCAGTGCCGAGCCCCTGCATGGCGAAGGCGAAATCGGCAAGCCCGTCGCGAAACGCAAGAATTTCGCGAGCGAGGCAGAGCGTCCGGACATCGAGAACCGGATGCAGGCCGCCATGCGAGGCCGGCACCACGGCCTTGAGCAAGCCCGCTTCGCCTAGCGCTCGGACGCGGGCGCGGCAGGCTTCATCGACATCACCGTGCGGCAGCGACGACAGCTTCGCGTCAGCCCAGCGGCCGAGTTCTTCGGCAAAACGGCGGTGGCCGTCGTCGAAGAAAGGCAACGCGAGGGTGTCGTCGAGCGCCATCTCAGTTGCCCTCGAACACCGGTTTCTGTTTCGCGGCAAAGGCGCGGAAGGCACGCGTGAAGTCCTCGGTCTCCATGCACAGCGCCTGCGCGACCGCCTCCGCCCCGACCGCGCCCTCGACCGACATCGCCCATTCCATCTCCAGCATCCGCTTGGTCATGGCGTTGCCGAAGGTCGGACCGTTGGCGAGATCGCGCGCGAGTTTCTGCGCGTCGGCCAGCACCGTTTCGGATTTTGTCAGGCGGGTGAAAAATCCGATGCGCTCGGCCTCCTCGCCGCCCATCGCGCGGCCGGTGTACAGCAACTCGGCCGCCCGCCCCTGCCCGATGATACGCGGCAGCATCGCGCATGCGCCCATGTCGCAGCCGCCCAGACCGACGCGATTGAACAGAAATGCCACCTTGGCGGCCACTGTGCCGATGCGAATGTCCGAGGCCATGGCGATAATGGCACCCGCGCCGGCGCAGACGCCATCGATCGCCGAGATGATCGGCTGCGGGCAGGCGCGCATGGATTTCACCACGTCGCCGGTCATCCGCGTGAAGTCGAGCAGTTCGACCGTGTTCATCTTGGTCAGTGGTTCGATGATCTCGAACACGTCGCCGCCGGAGCAAAAGTTGCCGCCGGCGCCGGTGACGACAATAGCCTTCACCACCTTGTCGCGGCCCGCCGCACGAAACAGATCGACGATCTCGGCGTAGCTGTCGAAGGTCAGCGGGTTCTTTTTGTCAGGGCGGTTCAGCGTCAGGGTCGCGACCTTGCCGTCCACGGCAAAATCGACGTGACGGCCCTTGTAGCCGGACAGCGGCAGTGTGACGGGATTGGCCGCGGTCATGGCGCGTCTCCGTTGTTGAGCGCGCGGCGCGCCGATTGCTTGGTCTTGGCGAGCAGCGGCATCAACGCCTCGATGTCGCGCGGCGCGAGGCCCGCGAAAATCTCGCCGACCCAATCGGCATTGGCGCGAGCCATGCCGCGGAAGAATTTCTGCCCTTCGGGCGTGAGACTGACGATCTGCACCCGCCGATCGTGCGGCAGCGGCTTTCGCCGGATCAAGCCTTGCTCGGCGAGACGGTCGACCAGCCCGGTGATGTTGCCGTTCGACACCATCATGCGCTGGGATAGTTCGCCGAGCGTCATGCCGTTCGGCGCGCGATCGAGCTGCGCCAGCAAGTCAAACCGAGGCAGCGTGATGTCGAACTGATCGCGCAGCCGCCGGCGCACCTCGTTCTCGATCAGCGTCGTGCAAGTGAGAAGCCGCAGCCACAGCCGCAACTCGGTCTTGTGATCGCCGGGCCGCTCCGACACCTTGGTCTCCGCGTCGAGCGGAACGCTGGTTCGTTCATCCATCATGGGCCCTCCGCTCCGATCACCAGGGTCGAGCCGGTGACCGCCGCGGCGTTAGGCGAGCACAAATAAACAACCGCCTCCGCAACCTCTTCGGGCCGCGTAAGCCGTCCGGCGGGAACGTCGGATGTGAAATGCGCGAGCGCGGCCTCGCGGCTCATTCCCTTGGCAATCATCCGGTCGATGGCGCCGCCGATCAGGTCCGTATCGACGTAGCCCGGGCACACGGCATTGACAGTGACGCCAGAGCCCGCCGTCTCCAGCGCGATCGAACGCACCAGCCCGACCATCGCGTGCTTCGCGGTGCTGTACGGCGCCATGTTGGCGTAACCCTTCAGCCCGGCGATCGACGCGATGGCGACAATCCGGCCGAAGCCACGCTCGGTCATGCCGCCGATGACGGCCTGCACCGGATGCAGCATCCCCAGCACATGCACCGCGAACATGTCCCGGTACATATCCGGTGTGGTCTTTGGGAACGGCGCGCCTTTGGCGGTGCCGGCGTTGGCGACCAGGAAATCGATGGGGCCCCGCGCGGCCACGGCCTGGCGCACGCCGCCATCCACAGCTTTCGAATCGGTGACATCGGCAACAACGTGGCC
This sequence comes from Alphaproteobacteria bacterium, assembly GCA_026400395.1. GTDB lineage: Bacteria > Pseudomonadota > Alphaproteobacteria > Rhizobiales > Xanthobacteraceae > Z2-YC6860. Next base: position 44,533 of record JAPLPD010000364.1, read on the forward strand.
GGCGGCCTCGCCCTGCCCCACCACCTCCGCCAGTGCTTTGTCGTTGCGGCCGGCGATGGTGACGACGGCGCCCGCCTGCGTCAGCGCCGCGGCAATGGCGCGGCCGATGCCGCGTCCGCCGCCTGTCACGAGAGCATGCCGTCCCTGCAGAGAAGCCATTTTCGCCTCTTGTGCGTTAGATACTTTAAGCTTAAAGTTTTTTGGCTTCAAGTACCCAACGGAGCTTTGGCTTCATGCCGAAAGACTCTCAGCGGTCATTCCGGGGCGCACTGAAGATGCGAGACCGGAATCCAGCGACATGCTCCAAGCCCGCGAATGGATTCCGGGCTCGCGCGTTCCGCGCGCCCCGGAATGACGATGGAGATTGCCTGCGGAGGAGCGCATGAACGTACACGTCATCGGCGGCGGACCGGCCGGCCTGTACTTCGCCATCCTGATGAAAAAGGCTTGGCCGCAGACGCGCATCACCGTGTTCGAGCGCAACAAGCCCGACGACACGTTCGGCTTCGGCGTGGTGTTCTCCGATCAGACGCTGGCCGGCTTCGAGTCATACGACCTGGAGACCTACCGCCAGATCGTCGGCCATTTCGCCTATTGGGACGACATCGAAATCCATTTTCGCGGCTCGACGTTCCGCATCGGCGGCAACGGCTTCTGCGGCACCTCGCGCTCCATGCTGCTGAAGATTCTGAGCCGCCGTGCGCATTCGGTCGGCATCGACCTCAAATACGGCGCGGAAGCCGATCCGGATAAAATGACAACACGCGGCGCTGATCTGGTGGTCGCCGCCGACGGCATCAATTCGCGCACCCGCGATCTGTTCAAGGACAAGTTCAAGCCATCCATCGAGCTGAGGCCCAACCATTTCTGCTGGATGGGCTCAGACCGGCCGATGGATGCCTTCAACTTCTTCTTCCGGGAAACCCCGCACGGCATCTTCATCGCGCACTGCTACCAGTATCAGCCCGGCCGCTCGACCTGGGTGATGGAAACCGATCCGGAGACGTTCAAGCGCGCCGGCCTCGAAAAGCTTGACGAGTCGGCTTCGGCGCAATTCCTCGAAGGTGTATTCGCCGAGGAACTGGCCGGTCACAAGCTAATCACCAACCGCTCGCTTTGGCGGAATTTCCCCACCATCCGCTGCGAGAAATGGACCGCCGGAAACATCGTGCTGCTCGGCGACGCCAAGGCGACCGCGCATTTCTCCATCGGCTCAGGAACCAAACTAGCGATGGAAGACGCCATCGCGCTCTACGAGGCGTTCCGCTTCACCGGAGGGCGTGACGTGAAGGCGTCGCTCACGCGGTTTGAATCGGCGCGTCGCGAGGAGGTCGAGAAGACGCAGCATTCGGCCGACGTTTCGCTGGTCTGGTTCGAGCACGTCAAACGATTCTGGGACATGGATCCGACGCGCTTTGCCTTCGGGTTGATGACGCGGTCGAAGGCGATCACCTACGATAACCTGGCGCTGCGCGCGCCCGAGTTCGTCAAGCTCGCCGACAAGTTCGTGGCCCGCGACACGCAGGCGCAGGGCTTTGATATCGACGTGGCCAAGCCCGGCGTTCCGATGTTCCAGCCGTTTCGGCTGCGCGACATGGTGCTGGCCAATCGCGTGGTGGTCTCGCCGATGTGCCAGTACTCAGCCAAGGACGGGCTGCCGGGCGATTGGCATATGGTGCATTACGGCTCGCGTGCGATCGGCGGGGCGGGCCTGATGTTCACCGAAATGACCGACGTGTCGGAGCTGGCCCGCATCTCGCCGGGCTGCACCGGAATCTACAACGACGCACAGGAATCCGCCTGGACGCGCATCGTCGATTTCGTGCACGCCAACTCCGCCACCAAGTTCTGCCTGCAGCTCGGCCACGCCGGGCGGAAGGGTTCGACCCGGCTGATGTGGGATGGCATCGACGAGCCGCTGCCGGCGGGAAACTGGCCGCTGGTGTCGGCTTCGCCGCTCCCCTATTACCCGCACAGTCAGGTGCCGCGCGAGATGACGCGCCCGGACATGGACGCAACGATCACCGACTACGTGCAGGCGGTGAAGCGCGCCGAGCGCGCGGGCTTCGATATGATCGAGTTGCACGCCGCGCACGGCTATCTTCTCGCAAGCTTCATCTCGCCGCTGACCAACAAGCGCACCGACGCATACGGCGGTACGCTGGACAATCGCCTGCGCTTTCCGCTCGAGGTGTTCCGCGCCATGCGCAGCGTCTGGCCTGAGAAGAAGCCGATGTCGGTCCGCATTTCCGCCACCGATTGGCAGGACGGCGGCCTCACCGGCGATGACGCCGTGCAGGTCGCCCGGGCTTTCGCCGAAGCGGGCTGTGACCTGATCGATGTCTCCACCGGACAGAGCACGCCGGACGCCGATCCTTTTTACGGGCGCATGTACCAGACCCCGTTTTCCGACCAGATCAGGAACGACGCGGATATCGCCACCATGTGCGTCGGCGCCATCACCAGCGCCGATCAGGTCAATACCATCGTGGCGGCAGGCCGCGCCGACCTCGTTGCCCTGGCGCGGCCCCACCTCGCCGATCCGGCGTTCACCCTTAAGGCCGCAGCCTGGTATGGAGCCAAGAACATCGCCACGCCGCCCCAATATGTGGCCGGCCGGGACCAGCTGTTTCGCGAAAGCGACCGGGCCAGCAAGGAACTGACCGAGCTCAAGCTCAAGGCCAAGCCCAAAGCCCACGTCACCACGTGGAAACAGGCCGCGGAATAGGGCCAAATCCCGGGATAGACCATTAAGAAACTTGGCTCTATATAGGGGCCGCATCCGGTTCGGGCTCCCGCCTGGGCTGGTTGCGGCTTCCCGAAGCCCGCGCTGCTTCCGATTGGCCCGGCCGCGTTGGGGGATCGTCCAATGGTAGGACATCAGACTCTGACTCTGAGTATCTAGGTTCGAATCCTAGTCCCCCAGCCAACTCTATCGCTGTTTGTCGCAGGTATTCCCTGTCTTTGGTCCGCCTATCGCAGCTCAGCGACGATGGTGGTTAAAGAGCGCGCCGCCAATTCGTGAGAAGGCTATTGGGGCAAATACCAGCTCCCGGCGCTTTCACGGTGGCGACGATGCACCGGCGCTACTTGCTGACGATGACGATCCAAACCGCTCTTGCCCCCGCCAGCACACCCTTCGCGCAACGAATTGGCGATCGGTTTCCACATCCAGTTCCATGCCGGTTCAGCCACCGCGCATCTCCCCATATCTGGCAAGATTTCTTATCAGTGGCGAACCGGACGATTTTCTGCTCGGCTTCCTGGGACGCACCGCAGCGGTGCGGCAGGCCAACATCCATCTGCACATATTCACTCCCAACGAATCGAGAGCAACGTGCCTTCAAAACATGCATGGCCTGAGCAAAAACAACTCGCCGTTTCCATCACTGTGTTGATCGAGACGTGGACCGAAGGACGCGCCCCGCCCTATTCCGTGCAGACAACCCAGTTGAAGCCAGGAACGATCGACAACTCGGCCATCACCTGGGCCCAGTATGGTGGCAACGAGGGCGTCTGGCGTCTGTTGCGCATCCTCAATCACTTCGGAATCCCAGCGACCTTCGCAATCAACGCCAAGTGCGCGGAGCTTTATCCCGAAGTCGTCAAAGAAATCGTCGCGACGGGCCACGAGATCGCGGCGCATGGCCTCTACCAGGATCAACTGCATGTCTACATGCAGCGGGACGAGGAGCGCGACGCCATCCGCAAGAGTCTCGATCTGATTCAGGCGAAAAGCGGACGTCGTCCGAATGGTTGGGTTTGTCCGGTCCATGCCTGGGGTCCGAATACGGTCGAACTGTTGGCCGAGGAAGGTCTCAACTGGCACGGTGAGGTCAACTACACGAGCCTGCCCCGTCTCCAGCCAGCCGCCGGCCGAACGATCGTCGCGCTGCCCTTTGGCGATTTCGCCGACAATCGCGTCCTCCGGGGTAACCCGAAGGATTTCCACGACGTCTTCGTCAACACCTTCGACTTTCTGCAGAAGTTCGAACCGATGGCGATGCTACCGATGACACTTCATTCTCACTGGGGCGGCCGGGCGCTGATGTCGGCGATGGCATTCGGGATATTCGAGCACTTCAAGAAGGCCGATAATGTCTGGTTCGCCCGCAGCAACGACATCGCCGAATGGACGAGGCACCAAGGGATAGCCGACACGGCTTATCGAGAGCGCTTCTTTTAGGCGCTCGCTGGGACGCCGAGCCAACGAAATGGTACACTACGTTCAAATTTGTCCACGGAGCGGATCAACATGGAAGTCGATCGCAATGCCCTGATCCAGGGCATGGGCGGCGAAGAGGCCGTCGCCAAGATGGATCACGAGCAACGCGCTGATGCCCTCGAGGACTTCATGTCGGGGGAACTCGACGCAGCAATTCTCGCTCGCAAGGCGCCCAAGCGCTACCCCACCGTTGCTGAGCTTCAAGAAAAGATCGAGACGCGCGACCATCGGCGCGGCATAGGCAAGCTATTTCGTCCGATCCCTTCCCGCATCGGCTCGGATGAAGACATGTCGGGCGTAATGGTCAAGCGGCTCACGCCGATGCCACAACGACCTTCGCTGGAAGACTTCTTCGAACACCGCTTTGCGCCGGCCGGGCATCTGCTCCAGAGCGCGGCGCTGGCGAAAAAGAATGCCGCATCCGAGGAGGTGATCCTGGCGTGCCTGCTGCACGACATCGGAAATTCACTGATCAAGAGCGACCACGGCTATTGGGGCGCGCAACTCATCGAACCTTATGTGTCCGAGAAGGTGACCTTCGCCGTCCGTTATCATCAGGCGCTGCGTTTTTTCGCGGACACTTCGGTCAACTACGAATATCCCAAGCGATACTACGAACTCTTCGGCATCGATTATGTGCCGCCGCCCTACATCCAGGCCGCTCACGATTATGCGCGTAATCACAAGTGGTATATGGAAGCCCGGCTCGTGACGCTGAACGACTATTATGCATTCGACCCCAATGTCGAACTTTCGATCGACGAATTCCGCGACATCATCGGCCGCCATTTCAAGCAGCCGAAAGAAGGGCTCGGATACGATCAAACGCCTGTGAGCCACATGTGGCGGGCCATGATCAATCCCGACAGCCCGCTCTAATATCGTGCTTTCGTTACAGAAAACCGGTGTGCGGCGGGGAACTCTTGTGCAGGTAATCGCAAACGCAAAGCGAATTCGACGATACGGAACGCACCGGTTGCTTTAACTCGAACTCTCGGGTGAATTCCGTCTCTGCATGATGCATCTCCGATCCCGTTACGCGGTGCAATCGCAGGCGCAGGTCGTTGCTATGGAATTTTGGCGCCGGAGAAGTTGACGACCTTACCCCACTTTTCGGTGTCTTCGACGATGAGTTTGCCAAAGTCGGCAGGCGTGCCCGAAAGCGGCGCGCCACCGATTTCGTCAAGCCGCATCCTGAATTTCGGCTCGGCCAGCGCTTCGTTGAGCACCTTGTTGAGCGTATCGACGATCTCCACCGGCGTTGCTCTGGGCGCGCCCAGGCCATACCACTGACTCGACTCGTAGCCTGGGATGGTCTCGGCAACTGTCGGCAAATTCGGGAGAGCCTCCGATCTTGACGCGGTCGTCACAGCAAGCGCGCGGACCGCGCCAGTTTTGATCTGCTGGATTGAGCCCGGCATCGTATCGAACAAGACATCCATCTGTCCGCCCAGCAGATCGATCAGCGCGGGGCCAGCCCCCTTATATGGCACGTGCATCATATCGACGCCGGTCATCATCTTGAACAACTCTCCACCGACCATCTGCACGCTTCCGATGCCGGCCGACGCCATGTTGAGCTTTCCCGGGCGGGCCTTGGCATAGGCAATGAACTCGGAAACCGTTTGGGCTGGGACCGACGGATGGACTTCCATGACTTGGGGCACGCGAGCAATGCCCGCGACCGGCGCGATGTCGCGGATGAAATTGAAATTGAGCTTGTCATAGAGCGTCGCGTTGATCGCGTTCGCCGCAGAAACCAGATAGAGCGTATAACCATCGGGCGGCGCGCGCACAACTAGTTCCGCGCCCATATTGGTACCGCCGCCAACCCGGTTCTCCACATAGAATTGCTGACCGAGCCGCTCCGACAGCGCCTGGGCGATCAGGCGCGCGGCGAAATCGATGCCGCCACACGCGGATGTACCAGCCACGATCCGCACCGGCCGCGACGGATAGGATTGCCCCCACGCAAAACTCGACACGGCCGGCAGGGCGACAGCGCCCGCCGCCAGTTCGAGAAATCCGCGCCTGGAACGGTTCATTTTGCCGATCATCGATGGATCACATTTGAGCGTGGTGGATAGTTCCGCTGTCTGTCCGGCTGCATTCACAACAAGTTGGTGTGGCATCCGTCAGATTGACGCCTGCAAATTCCATACCGGCTGCGGTTCGCGCGCCCTCGCACGCTCGCAAAAGCGGGAGCGCGCGAGACAGTTTGGAAGTCCTTCACCCCTACTCGCCGCGCGCCAATGGCGGGGTGGCATAGCCCGGCACAACGTGAGCATCGATCAAATAAGGCCGGCCCTGCTCAACGATCTTGAGACCGCGCAGGATGGCAGCCTCCAAATCCGGCACGTTCTTGACCGGACCTTCAGCTTCCACGCCTTGCGCACGCGCCAGTCCGGCGAAGTCGAGTTGCGGTTGATCGATGCGTTGTCCGATCCAACGGTTCTCCACCGGACGTGACCGTATCTTGGCAACGGCCTCCTGATGAAGTTCATCGTTGAAGTTCGAACGGTTGTTGGAAACGATGTACAGCGCGGGCAGTGAGTAATGCGCCGCCGTCCAGAGGGCCGACACGCCCTGCATAAAATCGCCATCGCCCAGCACGGAGATGACAGGCCGCCTGCTGTCCTTCATCGCCAGCGAAACGCCGACGGTGATACCGGGGCCGGCCGCAAGACCCGCGCCACCGTCATGGCCTAGGAAGTCCAACGGATCGCGAAACGCATAAACGTCTCCCGCCCATCCGATCGTGGTGTGAGCCATGCTGAACTTGCGCGAGCCCCTGATCTTCTCAAGCGCCACCTCGACATCGCGCGGCATGATTTCGGTCGCGGCCTTGGCCGAGTATTCCGCAGGCGCCAGAGTGCTCTTGCCTGCGCTTCGCGTTGCCGGACGCTTTGTGAAGCTCTTCTGCAATACCGGCAACAACTGCGAGATCAGCACATCCGGATCGGAACTGACCGGAACGTCGACGGGAGGCAGGCTGAAATAATCCATGCTCCAGCCGTTGTGCAGCGCGTGATCGAGCGAAACATGCGCGACCTTCGCCACCGTATCCTCGGTCTTCTTGGATATCTGCAGCAACAGACCATTGAGGTCGACCCAATCGAAGCTAATGATCAAATCCGATCCCTTGACGAGTTCCTTGGCCTTTGGATTCAACCAATAGGACGGCGGTATCGCATGCTGCGGGTGATCGGTCGGGAACACCGAACGTTCGCGGATCGACGTCAGAACAGCGGCGCCGGTGTGCTCGACCAGGCTCACGCGCCTGTCCCACGCCTCCTGCGATCGTGAGCCTCGTCCGAACAGGAAAAGCGGTGTCTTCGCCGCGGCAATAAGATCGGCCAGTTCCGCAACTTGCTCGTGGGACGCGGATGGCGCCGGAGGCGCACGGAAGCGGCCGGGTTCAGGAATGGAGACCGAACGATCGAGCTTCTGTTCCTGGAGGCCCGCGTCGAGACAGACATACACCGGCCCAAAGGGCGCAGTCGTCGACATTTGATAGGCCTTCAGCATGCTCCCGACAATCGCCTCCGCCGAGCGCGGCTCGTCATCCCATTTCGTAAAGTCGCGCAACAGCGCGCCTTGATCCTTGGCCGTGTGAATCCAATCGATCCACGGGCGGCGCTTGTCGGCGGCAACCGGTCCGGTCGCACCCAACGCCAGGATCGGCATCCGGTCGCACCATGCATTGAAGATGCCCATCAGGCCGTGCATCAGACCGACGTTGCTATGCAGCACACAAGCCATGGGCTCGTCTGTGACCTTGGCATAGCCATGCGCGATCGAGACAACGTGATCTTCGTGCAGGCACAACAGCATCTGGGGCGAGCCGTTGCCGAGATAGTTCACCAGGCTGTCGTGAAAGCCACGATAACTTGCACCGGGATTCAGTGAGAGGTACTTGATGTTGAGCTTGCGCAGCATTTCGGCTGCGACGTCGCTACCCCATCCCATGTCGTTCGGAGCAGCTTTGCTCAACGGTCTTTCAAGCTCTTTCATAACCATCTCGACTTTGTTGGGAAGGAATCAGGCTTTGCTTGCACCAGGGTCTGCTGACCGCATAACGGCACAGTTGTAAACAGACCTCTCAATTTTCCGGCTTAACTCCACTGGAGATGACCAGCGGCCCCCAAAGCTTGTCTTCCTTGACCAGGAATTGCTGCGCTTCCGCGGGCGACACCTGCATGAATTCCGCCCCCTGCTCTTCCAGCTTGGCGCGGAAATCGGGATCGTTGAGAGCCTTGACGATATCCGAACCGATCTTGTCGAGAACCTCATTCGGAGTCTTGGCCGGCACCACGATGGAGGACCAGGACGAACCGAGATATTTGCCGAAACCCTGCTCCGCCGATGTCGGAACGTTGGGCAACTGCTTGGTGCGCTTTTCCGTCAGCACCGCGATCGGGCGGACAGTGCCGGCACGGATCTGCGGCAGCACTTCGGTCGACGGACCGGAGTAGAATGAGACGCGTCCCGTAATCAGATCTGCGAAAACCTGCCCGCCGCTGCGATACGGCACATGCACCGTATCAAGCTTCTCTTCGCGCGACATATACTCGGACATTAAATGGGGCGACGTGCCGGGCCCCACCGACGCATAGGCCATGCCGGGTTTGGAGCGCGCGTATTCAAACAACTCCTTCAGATTATTGATCGGTAGCGAAACCGGCACGACCGTGACGAGCGGATAATAGGCGATTACGGCAGCAGCCCTGAAATCCTCGAGCGCCTTGTAACGCAAATTGCTATAGACATGGGGCATGATCACGAACGGCGGCGGAGCCAAAAGCAACGTGTAGCCATCGGGCGGTTGCGTGGCGACATGGGCCGTTCCGATCGTGGTGCTGGCGCCGGGACGATTATCGATAATCACCGGCTGCTTCCAGATTTCGGAAAGCTTCTGGCCGATCGCTCGGCCCATGATGTCGGACGCCCCGCCGGGCGCAAACGGAACAACCAGGGTTACATTCTTCGAGGGAAAGCTCTGCGCAACCGATAGCGTCGACGACGAAACCAAGATAGCCAGGAAAGCCAGAAAACCTCGCATCGCTGTGCCTCTCTTTTTGTCGCGATATAACTGTCGCCAGATGAAAACCATTGCAGCGGGGAGCAACACTTGTCTTGCACGCTGCAGATGAACAGAAATGCCCGATGAGCACTGACTAGCGAATGCTCATGCATTTTCTGGGCCTCACCCAAGGCAGGCACGTTGTTGGGCCAGCCGCGACACCAGCGGTTGCGGTGGTAAGATATTCACGCTTTCGAACAGCCCTCCTTGAAGCGAGCGGGCGCGCGTTTCAATGCGCTTATCTAGGTCAGCCCCCCTCATTGACTTCCTACCCACGCTCGGTCCGTCAGGCAGCCTACTAAAGCTTCGTCCGCTTGATGCCGAGTCCAGCCGCGACATCCTGCCACCGCTCGATCGCCTCGGAGAGACGTGCCTTGAATTGAGCCGGCCCCTCGCCGACCGGCTCCAGACCCGACCTGGCAAGGGCCGATTGCGGCGCCTTCCCTATATAGCCTTCTTTGAGCGTCGCAAAAATCTTCTCCGTGATTGCCGGAGGCAGATCGCGCGGTCCCGTGAGCCCAAACCATCCGCTGCCTTCGAGTTTGTAGTTCAGTTCGTAAAGGCTCGGGATGTCCGGAAAGAGCTCGGCCCGCTTCTTGCCAACCGCAGCCAGCGCGACGAGCGTACCGCCCTCGACTTGCGCCTTGGCCACGTCGGCGGTCGTGATGATGTAGGTGAGGCGCCCGGCGACCAATTCCGTCAACGCCTGCGCCGAAGCGTTGAACGGCACGCCGACCGCATTGATCCCCACCATCTTGCCGAAGCCGGCGCCCGCGAGTTGAGGTGGACCGCCCTGATAGCCGAATGTGATTTCGCTCGGGTGCTTCTTCGCATACGCAATCAGTTCGTCGATCGACGTGACAGAAAGCTTCTTGTTGACCAGCAGCATGGTCGGCGCCGTGGACAGAACGGCGATCGGCGTGAAGTCCTTGAGTGTGTCGTAAGGCAATTCGTAGAGTGCCGGCAGCACCGACTGACTGCTCGCCATCATAAAAAGCGTGTAGCCGTCGCTCGGTTGCTGCACGAAATAGGTCGCCGCTACGCGGCCCTGCGCACCCGGCTTGTTTTCGACAACAAAGGTTTCGCCCAGCGCCCGGGTCAGAAACTCGGCCACGCTTCGCGCGGTGACGTCGGTGGCGCCGCCAGGTCCGGTCGGCACGACAATACGGACCGGCTTGGCCGGATAGTTCGACTGCGCGGAAGCCGCGTCGGACGCAACGAGCAGCGCGACCAGCGCGCCGATGGCAAGCTTGGCGTACCGCATAGCGTTTCTCCCCGATCGTATTAAACTTTTTTCATTCCACTTCGACAAACCCGGTGTTCCCTGACCGGGTCACCACCGTTCCGAACGGCTTCGAAAGTACAGCGATCCGATCGATGATCTTTTGCGCAAGCGCCCCGTCCGCCAGAACGGCGCGGCCACGTTGGGCGCGCGGACGGCCAAACCCGACATCCACCGGATGCAGCGCAATTCGCTTTAGATTTCGCTGCTGGAAGTCGCACACGACGGCAACGCCCTCCCAGAACGCGGGATCGCTGGGGTGACCCTTGCGGTCTTTGTCGGTGCGCGCGTCGAGAAAATCCGCAGGCGTCGCATCGCTCGACAAATCGAAACGCTCGTAGGAATCGGCGGGGAACGCGGTGATCGTTTCATTCTGAAAAAGACAATTGCCCACGCCGTAGAGGATGGGGCGGCCTTTGTAGATTTCGATTCCGAGAACGGTGTGCGAGCCGTGTCCGACCACGATGTCGGCTCCCTCGTCGATCGCCTTGCAGGCGAACTCCCGCACGCATTCGATCGGGTCCGTCATCTCCGACTGCCGATTCGCCGTGGAGACGCTGGAAAATGCAAAATCATGGGAGTGGATGCTGGCCACGACCCAATCCGCCTGCCGGCGCGCTTCCCTGATCCATTTCATATTGCCAGCCAGGTCGGCCGGATCGGCATGGCCAGCAAACGACGGCTGGTCCGCGGCGCCGAAGGTGGCGCCGAGCAGATGCACCTCCTCCGACCGACCGCCACCAGCCTCCTTGTCGCTATAGAAGTGCTTTCGCTTGCGTTCAGATTCCTTGGCAAAACCAAGCGCGGCCGAAATCTCCCGCAGAACGGCGAGTTGCTCGGGTGGCACCCGGTAGGCGACCTTGAACCCCGCGCGGCTCCAGGGATAGAATGTCGTTGTTGCCGCCACCAGGCCGACCCGGCCGTTCCGCGTATCGAAATAGGCCGGGGCACGGGCCTTCGTCAGATTGCGGCCCAGCCCGGCATACGCAAGCCCGGCGCGCTCAAGGTGCGCGATGGTCGCCAGCACGCCGCCTTCGTTGAAGTCGTAGGCGTGGTTGTTCGCGGCGGACAACAGGCTGATGCCAAGCCATTTCAGTTCGTTCAGCATCTCCGGCGGCATCGTCGTATAGGTCGCATAAGAAAGCGTCGGCGTGCCTTCGTCTTCGTTGCGAACCACGGTTTCGAGATTGGCGAACGTGGTGTCCGCCGTCCGCAGAATTTCGCGGAGTTTCAGAAATTGTGGTTCGGCATGATGGCTGATGCGACGATTGAGCATCACGTCGCCGATCAGCGCCATGCTGAAATCGCCGTCCTCGGCGCTGTAAAGTTTGCGGTCGGCTTTCTCGATCATCGCCAATCCTCAACGATTTGCCCGCAAGATCCGCAGGCGGCTGCCGCTCAGGATGCCCGCGCTACCGCCGTATTGCGTCCAAGCGCATGCCGCGTGGTCCGCAGCGCGAAGACAGCGTTGCGCGTCTGCCCCGAGCACGACGGGTAGTTGTGATAGAAAATCCCCGCGATGTCGCCGACCGCGTAAAGCCCCTGGATCGGGTTGCCGGAGATGTTCACCACCTGCCCTTCCGTGGTGACCTCAACACCCCCGAAGGTGAACGCGATGCCGCCCGTCACCGGATATGCGCGATAGGGCGGCGTCTCGACGCGGTTCGCCCAATTGGTTTTTTGCGGCTCGATTCCGACGGTGTGGCGGCCGTCCGAGATACTCGGATCGAACGGCCGTGAATCGCTGACCGCGGCATTGAACTCCGCGACCGTCCGCAGGAACACCTCGGCATTGACGCCGATTTTCTTGGCAAGTTCGGGCAACGTCGCGGCCTCCACCATCGTTTCGAGATGATGCGAGTCGTGCTTGTGAATGAGAGCTGAAGTCGTTTTGTCGAAAATCTGATAGGCGATGCCGTTCGGCTGCTCCAGAACCCTCGCTCCGGTCTTGGCATAAGTGTACGAGAACTGGGCTTCGCCTTCGTCGAAAAAACGCAAACCGAATTTGTTGACCGTGATGCCGAGCGGATAGGAATAGCGCTTGGTCCAGCTTCCCATGCCATCGTTGCCGACCGGCACTTCAAACCGCGGGGAGCCGGCATCAAGCGGCGCCTGGTGCGCACCGCGCCAGTGACCGCTCGAACGCGCGCCGAGATCGAGCGCCGCCCGCAGCACCTCGCCGGTGTCATGCCGGGTGCCGCGCACCTTCATGATGTCGGTGTTGCCGTCGAGATAGCGCGCGCGCATTTCCTGATTGGCCTGGAAACCGCCGGCACAGAGGATCACGGCTTCGGCGTACACGTCGTAGCTCTCTTCGGCGGTCGTAACTTTGACGCCTTCAACCCGCGATGCGCTGCCGAGGATGCCGGTGACGGCGGAGTCGTAACGTATCTCCACCCCCAGCCTGACCGCGAGTTCACGCCAAATCTTGAGTTGGCCCAGCCCTCCGCCGACCGGATGGATGATGACGCCAGGCTCGAAGTGAATCTTGTTGTCCACGACGACGTGCATGTGCAGCTTCCACGGGATCCCCATTTTCTTGGTCCAGTGGATCGCCTCGTTGGAATCTTCGGCGATGACTCGAGCCATATCCTGGTCGATAAGATTCTCGGTGACACGATTCATGTCGTCGATGAAATCCTGCACCGTGTACGCCGGAACTGAAATGCGCTCGTATGTGACCGCGTCCATGTCCGGAACGAGTTTTTTGATCTCCTCTTTGCCGGAATAGACGAAACGAAAGCCGGTGCTGGAATAACGCGCGTTGCCACCGGACTCCGCGGCGGGAGCTTTCTCGATCATCAGCACGCGCTTGGCGCCGTGCTGACAAGCCGCAACCGCCGTTTCCAATGCCGCGCTACCGCCGCCGACGACAATGACGTCGAACATCTGCTTGGCGCCATTTAACGTCATGACCGCTCCTGAAATCGGAAACACAGGCAAGGGGATTCGGAAACCGGCCCTGGTGCAAACGAGATGTTGTCATAAGCCACATGAAGGAAGGTCATGCGCCCGTGAAGGCAAGTCATGGCCCGCAAGCGCCACCTCCACGACAGCCACGATGATCAGACGTCCTTCAGCGAATTGACCAGCCAGTTCCGAAACAAGGCGACCTTTGCCATCTTGCTCTTTTCTGGCGCAGACAGAAGAAAGAAACCGGAGCTGGTGGCCAGCCGGACTTTGAAAGGTTCGACAAGACGGCCCGAAGCGATATCGAGCGCCACCAGCGACCGCCGCCCCATGGCGACCCCCAAGCCGTTCAACGCGGCCTGCAGCGAGAAAAAGATCAGATCGCAAATAATCTCGTTCTTGAAGTGCAGATTGGGATTTTTGGCCAGGGCCAGCCAAGCCGGCCATTCGTCGCGCAGAACCGGCGATGCGCTTCGAATGGCATCGTGGAACATCAAATCTTCCGGCCGCTTGAGGCGATGGACCTTCAACAGACGCGGGCTGCAGACCGGGAACGACTCCTCGGTCGTCAGCCTCTCGCACATCCATCCGCTCCAGGTGTTGCCAGTGCCGTAGCGGATTGCCGCGTCATACTCGTGGCGCGTCAGTCCTTCATAGGAGAGTACGGCTTTGGTCTGGATGTTGATTTCCGGATGCAGCCGGCGGAATTCATCCAGTCTCGGAAACAGGACCTTCATCGCGAATGCCTGAGAACTGGCGATGGTCAGGGTGCTTTCCCGATCGAAACGCTTGGCCTGCTCGGTCGCGACGGCAATTTCCGCCAGCGCACCCTGTATGGAATGATAATATTCGACCGCAAGTTCGGTGAGCTGGATCGAGTTCCGATTCCGGATGAACAGCTTGGCGCCGATCTGCTCCTCGAGACTGCGGATCTGATGGCTGACGGCGGTCTGCGTCAGATTGAGTTCCACCGCCGCCCGCGTGAAACTGAGGTGGCGCGATACCGCCTCAAACGCGCGCAACGCGATCAGTGATGGAAGTCGGCTGACCATGGGCGCTACGTTGGCACCGGGTCGACAGGCTGCCCGGCTGAATGCCGAATCTATCAGCAGCGCTGGCCGCGCGCATACCTAAAAATATCGGTTACCCGCCTCGGCTACTGAAGGCCCTGGCGAAGACGTCGAAGCGGCCCCCCTCGCATGATCGAGCCCGGCAGCGGATGGCCCACAATCGTCTCGGCAAGCCGGGCAACCTCGATCAGCCGTTCGACGTCGATTCCGGTGGCGATCCCGAGTTCGTCGCACAGAAATACAAGGTCCTCGGTGCAGACGTTGCCGGCCGCGCCCTTGTGGCCGGCGAAGGGACAACCGCCGAGCCCCGCGACCGAGGCGTCGAAGCTGTCGACGCCCATCTCAAGGCCGGCGTAGGCATTGGCGACACCAAGGCCGCGCGTGTTGTGGAAATGCAGATTGATCCGCAGCCCCGGCCAGCGGTCGCGCACCGCGCCGATCGCCCGCTTCACCGATTCCGGCGTCGCCCAGGCCATCGTGTCGTTCAGCGAGACCCGCTTCAGGACGATATCGTTCTCGGCCGCGATGTCGAACGCCTGCTGGATCGTATCGAGCAATTGGGCGGCCGTGATATCGCCGGCGAAATTGCAACCGAACGCGGCCATGATCAGCGCGCTTTCCGCGTGAATGCCCGCCGCCTTCAGCATGGCCACCAGATTGTGCTGCCGATGAGCGTTTTTCGCGGTGTCGGAGTTCTGGTTGCGCACCATGAACGGCTCCGATGCCGACATCAGAATAGCGTCCCTGAACGCAAGCCGATCCTTGAAACGCAGCGCGCGCTCCAGTCCCTTCTCGTTGAGCCAAAGCGGGCTGTATCGGACGCCGGGGCGCGGTAGAAATCCGCCGACCACAGCATCGGCGTCGGCCCAACCCGGCACGCGACGCGCATCGACGAACGAAGCGACCTGAATCTGCTTGAGGCCAGTCTCGGACAGCGCGTCGATCAGGTCGATCTTGCTCTGCGTCGGGATCGGCCCCGGCTCGATCTGCAAACCCTCGCGCGGTCCCTTCTCGCAAATCTCCACGGCTTTCGGCAGATCACTCATCGGTCATATCCCTTGCAAGCAGTTCGATACTTGAGTGCCCGGTCCCAGAGGGCAAATGAGCTATTTTGCTATCTGACATGAGTTTTTTGTGTTCGTCACGTCCGCCCGGGGGGAGTACACCAGAAACGGGCACGACCGTCGGAGCCACACTTCAGCGGGCCACTCACGCCATACTCCACGTTTGAGACGGGCAGCGATAAACGGCCACGGCGCGCCCGGGAGTTCAGATGCACAACCTTTTCAATTCGCTCCAAACCTTCGACTACGCGGGCCAGCAGCGCCGTTACTACTCACTGCCGGCGCTGGAGCAGGCCGGTCTCGGCCGTGTATCGCGCCTGCCATACAGCCTGCGGGTGATGCTGGAATCGCTGCTCAGGAACTGCGACGGCAAGCGCGTGACCGAGCAACACGTCAGAAGCCTGGCCGGCTGGCAGCCCAACGACAAGCGCGAGGCCGAAATTCCATTCGTTGTGGCGCGCATCCTGCTGCAGGATATGTCGGGCTTTCCCGCCTTGAACGATCTGGCGATGCTGCGCGCCACTGCGGAACGCCTCGGTGCCGATCCTGCGTTGATCGAACCTTTGGTTCCGGTCGACGTGGTGGTCGATCACTCGGTGGAGGTCGATGTGCACGGCGCGCCGGACGCGCTGCGGCGCAACATGGAGCTTGAGTTCAAGCGCAATGTGGAACGGTTTCAGCTCCTGAAATGGAGCATGCAGGCGTTCGCGAACATCCGCGTCGTCCCACCCGGCAACGGCATCTGCCATCAGGTCAATCTCGAATACCTGGCCCGCGGCCTCTGCGAGAAGGATGGGGTTTGTTTCCCCGACACGCTGGTCGGCACCGACTCGCACACCACCATGATCAACGGCATTGGCGTGGTCGGCTGGGGTTGCGGCGGCATCGAAGCCGAATCCGGCATGCTCGGCCAACCCATTTATATCCTCACTCCGGACGTTGTCGGCGTTCATCTGACCGGACGGCTGAACGTCGGGGTCACAGCAACCGATCTGGTCCTTTCGATTACCCAGTGGCTGCGCAAGGTCAACGTGGTCGGCAAGTTCGTCGAATACTTCGGCGAAGGAGCCACTGCGCTTTCGGTGACCGATCGCGCCACGGTGTCGAACATGTCGCCGGACTATGGCGCGACGCTTGGCTTCTTCGCGGTCGACGACAAAACGATCGACTATCTGCGTGTCACCGGCCGCGATCCCGCGCTGGTCACCGCGGTCGAGAGCTATCACCGCGCGCAGGGCCTGTTCGGCATTCCGCGCAAGGGCGACTGCGACTATTCGCAAGTGGTGGAGTTCGATGTTTCGAGCGTGGTGCCGAGCGTGGCCGGACCGAAGCGCCCTCAGGACCGCATTGACCTCGGCGGACTTGGAAGCCGCTTCCAGGAGCTATTGGTCAAGCCCGTGCCGGAAAGCGGCTATGGCAAGTCGCGCGATAAACTCGGCATGCGGGCCGCCGTTGGCCCAGGGGGCACCGTCGGTCACGGTGACATCCTGATTGCATCCATCACGTCATGCACCAACACCTCCAACCCGAACCTGATGCTCGGCGCCGGCCTGCTGGCCAAGAACGCTGTCGAGCGTGGCCTCCGGATCAACCCGCGCATCAAGACATCGCTCGCGCCGGGGTCCAAGGTGGTGACGGCCTATCTGCGCGACGCCGGCCTGCTGCCGTACCTCGAAACGCTCGGTTACAACATCGTCGCTTACGGCTGCACGACTTGCGCTGGTGCCTCCGGCCCGCTCGATGCCGAACTTGAACGGGTGGTCGCGGCAAACGATCTCATCACCGCCTCTGTCCTCTCGGGCAACCGTAATTTCGAGGCTCGCATCCATCAGAGCGTCAAAGCCAACTTCCTGATGAGCCCGGCGCTGGTCGTGGCGTTCTCGCTGGCCGGCAATGTCAACATCGACATTACGGCCGACCCGATCGGAACCGGCAGCAACGGCAAACCCGTTTATCTCAAGGACATCTGGCCGAGCGACCAGGACGTTGCGAGCGCGTTGAAATGGGCCAACAACCCCGATCACTTCCGCAAGGAATACGGCGATATGTCGGGCAACGCCGACTTATGGCGGCAAATTCCGGACAGCAGCGGCGCCGTATATCGATGGGAGTTGGCATCGACCTACATCAAGGAGCCGCCGTTTCTCGACGGCTTTGGCCTCAGTCCGCCGAACCTTCACGACATCGTCGGTGCGCGCGCGCTCGGAATTTACGGAGATTCGCTGACCACCGATCACATCAGTTCGGTGGCGCCGATCACCCTCGCCTCGCCCGCCGGCCTATGGCTGAAGGAAAATGGCGCGGCTCCCGCCCAGTTCGGAAATTATGGAGTCCGGCGCTGCAACCATGAGGTCATGGTGCGCGGGACGTTCGCCAACGTGCGCATCAAGAACCAGATGGCGCAAGGCGCCGAGGGCGGTTTCACCACACACCAGCCATCCGGCGAGATGACGACAATGTTCGACGCCGCGGAGCGCTACCGCAAGCTTGGCGTGCCGCTGATCGTGTTCGGCGGGACCGACTACGGCACCGGGTCAGCGCGCGATTGGGCCGCCAAGGGCACCCGGCTGCTCGGCATCAAGGCCGTTGTGACGCGCAGCTTCGAGCGCATCCATCGCTCAAACCTGATCGGAATGGGCGTGCTGCCGTGCCAATGGAAGGCCGACATGTCTTGGCAAAGCCTCCGCATCGATGGCAGCGAGACATTCGACCTGTTGGGCCTGGACGACATCAAGCCGATGCAGGACGTCACGCTGGCCATCCATCGCAAGGATGGATCGGTAGAGCGGGTCTCCCTTTTGCTTCGTGTCGATACGTCGATCGAAGCGGACTATCTTCGTCACGGTGGAATTCTGCCTTACGTGCTGCGGGAGATCATGCCGACCGCGGCATAGACTTATAAAAAACGGGAGGAGCGCCTTGAATTTTCTCGTAAAGAGCGCCGTCACACTGCTGACCGCGGGAGCGGTGCTCAACGGCGCGCCGGCGCTCGCGCAGGACTATCCGACCCGGGATATCACCTTCGTGGTCCCCTATAATCCAGGGGGCGCAACCGATCCGATCTCGCGGCAATTCTCCAGCCAGTTGGAAAAGGTTCTGCACGTCGGCGTCAACGTTGAAAACAAGCCGGGCGGTTCTGGCACCATCGGAGCCGGCCAGATCATGCGCTCGAAGCCCGATGGCTACACCATCGGGCTGTCGGATATCGGCGCGCTCGCCTATCAGCCGCTCATCAACAAAGGGCTCGTCTATAAGAATTCGGATGACTATCAGCCGATCGTCAAGCTGTCCGAACAGCCGGTCGTGCTTGTCGTGCGCGCGGATGCGCGATGGAAGAATTTTGACGAGTTCGTCGCTGAGGTCAAAAGCAGTCCAGGAAAAATCCGCGTCGGTGTCAACGGGCTTCGCACCGCGCCAGACCTGGTCATCCAACAGTTCAACAAGGTCGCCGGAACCCGTATCGTCACCGTCCCGTTCAGCGGCGGCGGCGGCGAAGCGACCATCGCCGTGCTCGGCGGCCGCATCGAAGCCATGGCAAATTCCGGGGCCGGCAACATCGGCCACGTAAAGGCCGGCACCCTGCGCGCGCTGGCCGTGTTCACCAAGGGCAAGTACGAGCCCTTTCCGGACGCGTCTCCGGTTGGCGATGCGGGCTACAACGCGACGATGGGTTCGGCGTTCTACGTGATCGGCCCCAAGGGAATGCCCCCGGCCGTGCTGACCAAGCTTTCCAACGCGGCGCTGCAAGTGGCGCAAAGCGAGGAATTTCGCGCCTTCGCCAAGGCCAATGTCTATGTCGCCGAGCCGAAGGGCCCGAGCGAGATGAAGGCCGACATCGATCAATTCAGTCAGATCTACACCGAATTGCTCAAGTTCATCGACCAGCGATGATGCCGATGCAGGCCGCTTCCTTCCAGAAACGCAAAGCCTACCTCTGGATGGGCGCCGCCGGCGTTCTGTTTTCCGCCTGCTACCTGGGAATGTCTCTTGAGCTGCCATTCGGGCATCTGGATCAGCCCGGCGCCGGAATATTCCCGGTCGTCGCCGGCGTCATTCTGCTGATCGCCAGCCTGATCACCATGCGGGAAGGCTGGCAGTTCGAGCCGGCGGCGCGGATCGAACTGCCGGGCGGTCAGGACCTCAAACGCCTCGTCAGCCTCATGCTGTTGCTGCTGGGCTTCTTCATCATGCTGCCCCTGCTCGGCTTGCTGATCAGCAGCTTGATTTTCTGCATTCTGCTCATGCGCGTCATCTCCGACCTTGGCTGGCTTCGCATCGTGGCCTACTCGGTGGTGATGTGCGGTGCGCTCTACGGCGCGTTCGTGTTCCTGCTCAAGGTGCCCATGCCCCGCGGCGTGCTGGCCTATTAACCGGAGTCGCGCATCGCCATGACGACGCTCGACGGCATCTTGCACGGGTTGCACGTTGTCTTCACGTACCAGAATCTTCTGGCTGCGCTCGCGGGCGCGCTGGCCGGCACGGTGATTGGAGTCCTGCCCGGGCTCGGACCGGTGGCAGGGATCGCGATGATCCTGCCGATCACCTACTCGCTCGACGCCACCGCCGGCATCATCATGATGGCCGGTATCTTTTACGGTGCCATGTATGGAGGCTCGACCACTGCGGTGTTGATCAACATGCCGGGCGAATCCGCCTCGGTCATGACCTGCATCGACGGCTACAAGCTCACCAGAAAAGGCCGCGCCGGAGCCGTTCTGACTATTGTTGCCGTGGGCTCATTCATCGGCGGCACGATATCTGTTGCCGGCGTCATGCTGTTCGCGCCGGTGCTCGGCCAGTTCGGCATCCTGTTCGGCCCCGCCGAATTTTTCGCGCTCACCGCCGGCGGCCTGATGATCCTCTCGCGAATATCCGGCGGCACGCTGGCGGCCGGCCTGTTCCCGATGGCCCTGGGCCTGGTCCTCAGCACCGTCGGCCAGGAGGCGGTGACCGGGCAAAACCGCTTCACCTTTGGCTTCAACGATCTGAGCCAGGGCATCGAGCTCGTCGCGCTGGTGGTCGGCTTGTATGGCCTCGCCGAGATCATGCTGGTGATCGAATCGCTGCACACCCAGGTCAAGCCATTGAACGTCCGGCTGCGCGACATGATGCCGACGCGCACCGAGTGGCGAAGGTCATGGGCGCCGTTCGGACGCGGCACGATGCTGGGCTTTATCTTCGGGCTGCTGCCGGGCCCCGCGGCGACACTGTCCAGTTTCGCGTCCTACCGGCTGGAGAAAGCGGTTTCCAAGCATCGCGATGAGATCGGCGATGGCGCGATCGAGGGCGTCGCCGGACCGGAGACGGCCAACAACGCGGCGGCGACCGCATCGATGGTGCCGTTGCTGGCGCTCGGCATCCCGTTCAATGCGATCACCGCGCTGATGCTCGCCGCGTTGATGGTGCATGGCGTGCAGCCCGGCCCGCTGCTGATATCGGCCCATCCGGATATCTTCTGGGGTGTCATCGTGTCGATGTATGTCGGCAACCTGATGCTGCTGGTGCTCAACATCCCGCTGATCGGGGTTTGGGTCAGCATGCTGCGGATACCGAATTACATCTTTCTGCCGCTGATCCTGATGCTCGCGGTGATCGGATCGTACAGCGTCCGCAACAGCATGATGGACGTCTACATTTTTCTACTGGTCGGCGTGCTTGGCTACATCCTTCGCAAGCTTGAGTTCCAGTTGGCGCCCATGGTGATCGGCCTGGTGCTCGGGCCACTGATCGAGAAGCACATGCGCGAGGGCTTGTTCATGAGCCTCGGCGAAGTGTCCGTTTTCTACAGCAGCCCGATCGCAATCACGATCTGGGTCCTGGTCTTGCTCATTCTGACCATCGGAATCCAGCGCGCGTTGATCGAACGGCTGTTCGGAGTAAGGCTCGGCAAGATCGTGCTCGATAACAACGAATAGCATCGCAAGGAGAAGACATGGCGCAATCGCTCGAAGGGATCAAAGTTCTGGAACTCGGCAACTACATCGCCGGGCCGGTCTGCGCCATGCTGCTGGGCGACATGGGCGCCGAGGTGATCAAGATCGAGCCGACCAAGATCGGCGATCACACCCGGCATTTCCCGCCGATCATCAACGGCGAGAGCGCGTGCTTCGCCAACCTCAACCGGAATAAGCGCAGCATCGCCCTCGACCTCAAACAGCCCGAAGCGCGCGAGATCATGATCGAGCTGGCCAAAAAAAGCGACGTGCTGGTCGAGAACTATCGGCCCGGAGCCCTGGAAAAACTCGGCCTCGGCCCAGACCAGCTCCGCGCGATCAATCCGAAACTCGTCTACGTCTCGGTGTCAGGCTATGGCCAGACCGGGCCTTACCGGCGCCGCGCCGGCGTCAATTTTACCGTCGAGGCTTTCGCCGGTTCGCTTTCGATCACCGGCGAGCCGGATGACGCCCCGATGCGAACCGGCATTCAGACCGCTGACGTTGTTTCCGCGCTGTTTGCGACCTATTCGGCGCTGACGGGACTTGTCGGCGTGCTGCGCAACCGTGACGGCCGCGCGTTCGACGTATCGCTCTCCGAATCCACGATCGCGATGGCGGTCTGGGAAACCGCCGAGTACCTCTCGACCGGTCATGTGCCCCAGCGCATCGGACACCGTCATCGGGTGCATACCCCGGCCCAGCTTTTCGAGACCGGCGACAACCGGCATATCGCGATCAGCGCGGCAACCGACGAACAATTCCAGAAATTGACCGTCGTGCTGGGCATCGAACGCGAATGCGCCGACCCGCGTTTCACGGCCAAAGCCGCGCGCAAGGCGAACGAGGACCAACTGCTTGAAGTCCTGGGGCCCGCGATCCGCAAGTGGAACGCCAAGGACTTGGAAGAGAAGATCGTCGCGGCGGGCATTCCCTGCTCGCCGGTAAACGACTACGCGCAGGTTTTCGACGATCCGCAGGTAAAAGCACGCGGTCTCGTCGTCGAGGTCGATCATCCGCAACTCGGACGCATGAAGACCGTGCGTAATCCCGTTCTGATGGACAAGGATGGGCCATCCATCCACCGGCCCGCTCCCACACTCGGCGAGCATACGGCGGAGATTCTCGGCGAACTCGGCTTTGCGAACGACCGGATCGCGATGCTGGCGCGCTCCGGAGCCGTGAAGCTTGCTTCGGATGAGCCCGCTGGATCGCACGCCAAAGCGTAGCCCACACAACGGATATCTCCGCACTACATGAGATTTTCTCATATTTGAACAAACAATGTTTCCTTCGACAATCAGATCGAAACCTGAAAAGTGGGCATGAGAGCGTCTGCAGATCAGACCTTCATGCGAGGGAGCGGGGCATGAGCGAAATTGATTATGGCAACCCTGATGTCATCGTAATAGGTGCCGGCAACGCCGCATCCTGCTCCGCCCTGTCAGCCCGCCAAGCCGGCGCTGTAAACGTCATCATGCTCGAGGTTTCGCCCGAAGAAATCAGCGGCGGCAACGGCCGGTTCACAGGCGGCGGCTTTCGTTTTCCGTTTGGGGGCATCGACGATCTTGTGAAACTGATGCCCGACCTGACCGATGAGGAATTGAGCCGGTTCGAGTTCGGCACCTACTCCGAAGACGACTACTTCGATGACATGGGGCGGACGACGAATTATCGCACCGATCCGGATCTCTGCGAGATCCTGGTCAAGCAGTCGTACCCGACCATGCTGTGGCTGCGCCAAAATGGCGTCAGGTTCGAGCCGACGTTCGCGAACTCGTTCAACATCGACGGCAAAGTCAAATTCTGGGGCGGCCTGGCGTGCGTTATGTGGGGTGGCGGCCCGGGTTTGATGGAGATGGAGCACAAGGCCTGCCGAAACGCCGGCATCAAGATGTTCTATGAAACCCGCGCACGCGAACTGCTGATCGACGCCAACGGCAATATTTGCGGGGTCAAAGTCACGCACAAGGGACGGACTTACGAAATTCGCTCCAAGGCCGTGATCCTGGCGTGCGGCGGCTTCTCGTCAAATGCCGAGATGCGCAGCCGCTATCTCGGACCCGGCTGGGATTTGGCCAAGGTGCGCGGCTCGCGCTTCAACAACGGCGATGGCCTCCGCATGGCGATGGACATCGGCGCGATGTCACACGGGCATTTCTCCGGATGCCATGCTTGCCCCTGGGATCTGAACGCCACGCCATTCGGGGACTACAAGGTCGGCGATCAATTTCAAAAGCACAGCTATCCCCTCGGCATCATGGTCAATGCGAGAGGCGAGCGCTTCCTTGACGAAGGCTCCGATATCCGAATCTACACCTACGCCAAATTCGGCGGCATCATCATGCAGCAGCCGGGGATGTTCGCCTGGCAGATTTTTGACGCGAAGGCGATCCCGCTGCTGCGATCGGAATACCGGATCAAGCAGATCACCAAAGTCACCGCCAACACCCTGGAAGAACTGGTCAAGAAGCTCGAGGGCGTCGACGCAAATGCCTGCCTCCGCGAAATCCACGAATTCAATGCCGCCGTTCAGGTCGACGTGCCTTTCGACCCTGTCGTAAGAGACGGCCGCGGGACGGTGGGACTGAAAATCCCCAAATCGAACTGGGCGCACCGGATCGATACGCCGCCGTTCGAAGCCTATGCCACGACTTGCGGGGTCACATTCACATTCGGCGGCCTGAAGATATCGACGTCTTCAGAGGTGGAGGATGTCGCCGGCAAGCCTATTCCGGGGCTCTATGCAGCCGGTGAGGTTGTGGGCGGCCTGTTCTATCACAATTATCCCGCCGGAGCCGGCCTGATGGGCGGCTCTGTGTTCGGAAGGATTGCCGGCCAATCAGCCGCGGCACACGCCGCCGGGCGCTCATAATCCCAAGGTTCTCGGCGGCGGACCGCGCTCGATGCGGTGCGCAGGGCCATTCTTGGCGGCCGGACTACGCCGCCACGCCCTCGCCCGCCTCGACCGTTTGAAAAGCGTGGTCGCACAGGTCGCACCGCCAGCGAAATTCCAGACCGGCAGAAACCGCCGTCGCGCTCTCTGCCGCATAAATGGTTTCAAAGCAGTTGGGACAGTCGCAGAATTTCAGGACGTATTGCCGCCCAGACTGTGTCGCCACGAATCGCTTCCTGTTTTCGGTAGTTGCGAATAACGGCGAAGCGTGACTAAACCGTGAATTGCGCGGCGCCGTGCACTGCGCCGCGGCAATGAAAGCGACTTTACCGACAAATCCGCGTAGCCTGATGAGGTGTGGCGAGGCAATTGCGACACTTCCAATGACTCACAATTCGGAGACTATGCGATGACGACAGCCAGTGTGGCAGAGCAGATTTTGTCGCGGGAGCAAATGCGCTGCAAAGCCGTCATGGCGGCCGACATCGAAACGCTAAGCGGCCTGGTGGCAAGCGACCTCGTCCATGTTCACGTCACCGCGCGCGTCAACACGAGGGACGAGTACCTCGACGGCATCAAGAGCCGCAGCGAGTACAAATCGGTGACACGCGAAGACATGAAAGTTCGCGACTACGGCGATATCGCAGTGGCGACAGGAATATTGATCAACGTGCATCGGCTGCAAAACATGGGAGAAGACTGGCGGACAACCAGGGCCTTTGTGACGCAGGTTTGGAAACGGACACCGGACGGATGGAAACAGGTCTCGTTCCAGGCAACGAAGGTTGCTTGACCGGCAGGTCGCCGTTCTCCGTGCAGAGCTGTACGTCCGATCGAGCGAACCGGCGCCGCAATCCAGAGGTATGTGCGCGTGCAATTGCCTAAAGACGTATGATAGCGCAAATTTCGGCCCCTGCACGGCCGACAACGTATGAAGAATGACGGCGCACCCTCGCGCTGTCCGAGAGAGGACGGCGAATGGGCGCGACCCTGTTCGACAAAGTATGGGCCCAGCACCGCCTCGCCGAAGAAAAC
>JAPLPD010000171.1 GCA_026400395.1 Alphaproteobacteria bacterium
ACATGGCGGCGATTAAACGGCGAGAACCAGTTGCCAAAGGTCGTTCAAGGAGTCAAATTCAAAAACGGAATCGAGGTCACTGAAATGCCGGCTCACCACGCCGCCTGATCAACCTCGTCACCCAAAATCCCGCATAGCTCTTTTGTTTGTGGTCATGGATCACGCAACCTCCCTTTTCGGGGAGTATTCGGCGGTGCAAGCGTGTATTCGCTTTTCCAACCAAGCGAGGATATCAGCGCGCATGTAGCGGATGCGCCGAGGGCCGATGCGCCGAAAGTTCGGGCCATATCCGCGATGCCGGCCGATTTCCAACCACTGTGTGGACACCCCGAGCCAATCGGCTAGGGCGTGCGTTGATAGAAGGTCGTCGGAATTTCCAGGGCTCGATGCGGCTAGCTCATGAGCGCGGCGATCGAGATGATGATGCGCCGGTGCAGTTGTAGCGTTTGATTTTTCAGACATGGTTGAGCCTCACTCGAAATCCGCTAAGCCAGCGGGATGAGTTAGGCCCTACAACCAGCCCAGCGTACTCCACCCTAATGGGCAGCGCCGTGGCGGAAGCCACTCCCAGCCTTCGCAGCTGAGCAGCGTATCAGTCCCGAGCTTGGTTCCTCGGAGGCCGAGGCGAGTTAGGCTGTGCCCTGCTAGAGGCACCAAACCGTCAGTCGTATTTCGCCATGCCCTGACGTTCGTCGATGCAAATATAATAGTTGAAAAAGAGATTCTTTAAACCCCCTAATTCTTTTAGATTCGATTGGTGTGCAAATACCTCGTTGTAGTTGCTGGCGCGCGTGATGGAGCAACGCCTTCAATGTAGGCGATGCGCTGCGGTGATCACGACGATGCGAACCCGGCTTTGCCTTATTGGATCGCACATCAAAAAGGTCGCACGTCGTTCGTAATAAATTGGGCTGTAGTTATGCGAGGTTAGTCGGAAATTAGATGAGCACCCGCCCGTATGGGCTTAACTCTTCGTTTACCGGGAAATCTCAAGGGGGATGCTGCAAAAGCAACGGGGCGGCCTTTTGGGCCGCCCCGTGCCGATAACCCATGCGGATGGGTCTACTGATTCGCCGCCCGTTTGGCGTTCGGCGGGAATGCCGAGTTGGTGGTCACGCCTCGGAGCAGGTCGAGCGCCGACTTGAGCGCCTTGTCATCCTTTGGGTCTGGCGGCACGAAGGACTGTGAGCCGGTCTGCTCGTCGCCCTCGGCCTTGAGATGGCCGCGCAGCGAGGACTCGCCCTTGGTGTCCGTCCGCGCCTTGAGGTCTTCCGGAACGTCCTGCAGCACTTCGATTTCCGGAACGATGCCCTTGGCCTGGATCGACCGGCCGGCTGGCGTGAAGTAGCGCGCCGTGGTCAGCCGTAGCGCGCCGTTGCCGGCGCCGAGCGGGATGATGGTCTGCACCGAGCCCTTGCCGAACGAGCGCGTACCGAGAATGGTGGCGCGCTTGTGGTCCTGCAGAGCGCCGGCCACGATTTCCGAGGCCGAAGCGGAGCCGCCGTTGATCATCACGATCACCGGCTTGCCCTTGATCAGATCGCCGGAGCGGGCGCTGAAGCGCTGGGTTTCTTCGGCGTTGCGGCCGCGGGTGGAGACGATCTCGCCGCGCTCGAGGAAGGCATCCGACACCGAGATCGCCTGGTCGAGCAGGCCGCCCGGGTTGTTACGCAGATCGACGACGAAGCCCTTGAGCTTCTCCGCCGGAATCTGGTTCTGCAGATCGGTGATCGCCTTCTTCAGGTTCTCGGTGGTCTGCTCGTTGAACTGGGAGATGCGGATGTAGCCGACATCGTCTTCCGGCCGCGAGCGCACGGCCCGCACGCGGATAACGTCGCGGGTCAGTGAAACTTCGACGGGCTTGTCCTGGCCCTTGCGCATGATGGTGAGCTTGATCTTGGTGTTCACCGGGCCACGCATCTTCTCGACGGCCTGGTTCAGGGTCAGGCCCTGCACCTGCTCGTCGTCGAGTTTGGTGATGATGTCGTTGGCCAGGACGCCGGCTTTGGATGCTGGCGTGTCGTCGATTGGCGACACCACCTTGATCAGGCCCTCTTCCATGGTGACTTCGATGCCGAGCCCGCCGAACTCGCCGCGGGTCTGCACCTGCATGTCACGGAACGCCTTGGGCTCCATGTAGCTCGAATGCGGGTCGAGCCCGGAGAGCATGCCGTTGATTGCGGATTCGATGAGCTTGGAATCGTCCGGCTTCTCCACGTAGTCGGCGCGCACACGCTCGAACACGTCGCCGAACAGGTTGAGCTGCCGGTAAGTGTCGGCCGCGGCTGCCTTGGCGCTGGAGCCAAATGCGATCGGCACCAGGCGCGGCTGAGTCATGAGCAACGTCAGGGCTGCGCCTGAAGCCGCACCGAGGAGCATCAGAAATGTTTTGCGCATCATCCGCGAACCTTCTCGCCTTTACTTGCCGCCCACCACGGGCTGGGATCGATTGGAGTATTGTCTTTGCGGAACTCGACGTAGAGCACCGGATTGTCCGGACTCGATGCCGGACTTGGCTTCGCTTGAGAACCGACGCCCGCAGTTCCACCCATAGCCGCAACGGGCTCACCGGTCAGCACGAACTGGCCGACATTCACCGATATCCGATCCATCCCGGCGAGTACCACATGATATCCGCCCCCCGCATTAAGGATCAAGACTTGGCCGTAATTGCGGAAGGGTCCGGCATAAACAACCCATGCGTCACACGGAGAAGTGACCTGGGATCCCGCACGGGTGGCGATGGAAAGGCCCTTTTCGGTGCTCCCAAGGCGGTCTGGAACCCCGAATTCCCTGATCCGGGGGCCGTTAACCGGAAGCGGCAATCGTCCACGGGCTGCTGCGAAAGCGAACGCCGGCGTCAGCCTGCCGGGGTCGTTAAGAGCCGCGAGGTCGATTCGGCTCTCCCGGCCTTCGGCTGCGCGCTCCGCGGCCCGCGCCGCGCGGCTGGCGCTGTCGAGGCCCCCTTCGACCTTGCCGATCAAATCTTTGAGATTGTCCACCTGGCGGGCCAATGCGAGCGACTTTTGCCGCTCTGCCTCCAGCACCTTCTCGGTTTCGGCCTGCTTCTTCTGCCGCTCCTGGATCAGCAATCCGACTCGGTGGCGGTCCTCGCTCAGCGCGGCGACGTCCCGCAACAGCCGGTCCTTGTCGTCTGCGATCTCTTTCCGAATCCGAACCAGGTCCGAGAGGTCGCTCGCCAGCGCCTCGGCCTGCACGCGCATATCCGGCAGCACCGCACCGAGCATGATGGCGGTGCGCACAGCCTGCAGTGCGTCGTCGGGCCGGACCATGACGGCCGGCGGCGGATGTCGTCCCATACGCTGGAGCGCGGCCAGCACTTCAGCGATGGTACCTCGGCGTCCTTCAAGCGAGCGGCGTAGCGAGCGCTCGCTGTCGTCCAGCTGCTTCAGCCGGCCCTCGGTTTCGGCGATGCGATCCTCGGTGTCGCGCAGCCGTCCGGCGCCGTCGATCAGTGCCTGGTTGAGCTTGTTGCGATCCTGGCCGATCGCGTCGATCTCGTCCTTGAGCTTGGCCTGAATTTCGGCGGCCTTTCTCTGCTCGGCGCGGATGGCTTCGAGTTCCTGATCGCGCTGGCGGAGCGCATCGAGAGCGGACTGAGCCTTGAGCGGAACAGGGCTGAACGGCAACGCGAGGCCGAGTATCGCGGCAAGCATCGCTGCCCGCATTGAGGCTTGGGCGCGAGACGAATCGGGGTGGCGTTCCGAAGCGCTCATCGCGAATTGGGGTAGTCCCGGTCGGGTCTGAAAGCAACCTCAGGCGCGGTGATAAGGGTGTCCGGATAGGATGCTGACGGCGCGATAGATCTGCTCCAGCAGCATGATACGGACTAACTGGTGCGGCCAGGTGGCGGCGCCGAACGCGAGTTTCAGGTTTGCCTTGTCCCGCAGGCTTGGCGCCAGACCGTCGTCGCCGCCGATCAGGAACACGGTGGCGGGGCGTCCATCGTCGCGCCAACGCCCAAGCCGTTGCGCAAGGGCTGCGCTATCGAGGCTTTCAGCGCGCTGGTCCAGCAGGAGCGTGATTGCCTTGTCGGGGATGACGCTGGTCAGCGCGATCGATTCCTCGATCATGCGCTTGCCGATCTCCTGGGCCCGGCTCTCGCGGATTTCTACAACTTCGGTTTCGCGAAAACCGATGCGCCGCCCGGTCTGATCCGCGCGCTTTCGGTAACGCTCGGCAAGCTCCCGCTCCGGGCCCTCCTTCAGTCGGCCGATGGCGGCAACCACGAGCCTCATCGGCTCTTGCTGATTTTCTTGTCGGAAAGCCGGTTCTCACTGAACACGGGCGGACCTTCAGGTGGGCTTTTGCTTGCGCGCGCCGCTGCCGGCCCACATCTTTTCGATGTCGTAGAAGGCGCGTACCTCTGGCCTAAACACATGAACGATGACGTCGCCAGCATCGATCAGCACCCAGTCACCGTTCATCTTGCCTTCGACGCGAATGCCTTTCAGCCCGGCTTTGTTCAGACCATCGACGGCGTTCTCAGCGATCGACGTGACGTGACGGTTCGAGCGCCCGCTGGTGACGACCATGGAGTCCGCGATCGAGGTCTTGCCAGCGAGGTCAATGGTAACCGTATCCTCGGCCTTCATATCGTCCAGGTGCGCGAGGATCACGCGAAGGGTCACGCTGGCATCGGGACGCTTGGGTGCGTCGGGACGCTTGGAGACGGATTCGGCCGCACGACGGGTTCGGGCCCGTGGGGCTGCGGTGGGGGTCAGGGGCGTCCGTTCCTTATCGGTTGCAGTATCGTTTGGCGTGTCCCGGAATCGCCGAGGCCGTTACTCAAGATAGGCATGGCGCCCCCCTTGTTTCAACCGTTTGCCTGCTTCTTTCGGAGCGCGCGCAGGGCGGTGGAGGAAAGCGGGGACTTCAGCCCATGCAGGTAAAGCCAGGCCGGGGCGCGATGTTCGGCGAGTTCGGACGCAAACCGCTCCGGCAACCGGTAGCGGGAGAGCGCCTGGGCGGCGCGGCCCCCGGTGGCGTACAGGCTCGACCCCATGCGGTCCACGACAGCAATGGGCATCAGGTCGGCAATGCGGCGCCAGCTTTGCCAGCGGGAGAATCCCCGCAGATTGTCGGCACCCATGACCCAGACGAATCGCACCCCCGGACAGCGGCGCACCAGATATTCCAGCGTATCGCAGGTGAAGCGCGTGTTGATGACGGCTTCGAGGCCGGTCACGTCGATCCGCGGGTGGCCGGCGAGCCGCCGGGCCTGCGCCATGCGGTCCGCGAGCGGCCGCAGGCCGCGGGTGTCCTTCAACGGATTGCCGGGGGTGACCAGCCACCACATCCGGTCGAGCTGGAGGCGCTTCATGGCGAGCCGGCTGGCGGCGAGATGAGCGGCGTGCGGCGGGTCAAACGTCCCGCCGAACAGGCCGATACGCATGCCGCGTGCGTGCGGGGGGAGTGCCAGACGGGGCAGGTGCTGCATTACGCAGACTCGTATGTCACGGTCTGATCTGCCCGCTGCCGCGCACGCGATATTTGAAGCTCGTGAGCTGTTCGACGCCGACCGGCCCGCGCGCATGCAGCTTGCCGGTGGCGATGCCGATCTCGGCGCCGAAGCCGAATTCGCCGCCATCGGCGAATTGCGTCGATGCGTTGTGCAGCACGATGGCGGAATCCACCTCGTTGAGAAATTTCTCCGCCGTGGACTGGTCGGCGGTGACGATGGCGTCGGTGTGATGTGTGCCGTAACGCTCGATGTGCTCGATCGCCGCGTCGACGCCATCGACCACGCCAGCGGTGATGATCTTGTCGAGGTACTCGGCCGACCAGTCCGGCTCGCTCGCTGGCTTCACGCGCGCGTCTACCTTTTGCACGGCGGCGTCGCCGCGGACCTCGCAGCCGGCATCGAGCAGCATGCCGATCAGCGGCTTCAGATGGGTGTCGGCGCCCGCGCGATCGACCAGCAGGGTCTCGGCGGCGCCGCAAACACCGGTACGACGCAGCTTGGCGTTCAGCACGATGGTTTTGGCCATGTCGAGAGAGGCGGCCTTGTCGACGTAGACATGGCAGACACCCTCGAGGTGCGCGAACACCGGCACGCGTGCTTCGGTTTGCACGCGCGCCACCAGACTTTTGCCGCCACGCGGCACAATGACGTCGATCTGGCCGTCGAGGCCCTGCAGCATCATGCCGACGGCGGCGCGGTCGCGGGTCGGGACGAGCGAGATCGCGGCTTCCGGCAGTTTGGCTTCGCGCAGGCCCTTGGCGAGCGCCGCGTGAATGGCGCGCGATGAGCGGTGCGAATCCGAACCGCCACGCAGGATCACGGCGTTGCCGGCCTTGAGCGTCAGCGCGCCGGCATCGGCCGTGACGTTAGGCCGGCTCTCGTAGATTACGCCGACCACGCCGAGCGGCACCTTCACGCGCTCGATGGTCATGCCGTTTGGCCTAGTCCAGGACTCGGTCACCCGACCGACCGGATCGGTGAGGCCGCGTACCACGTCGAGCCCGTCGGCCATTGCCTCGACCCGCGCGCCGTCCAGCGTCAGCCGGTCGAGCGCGGCGGGAGTGAGGCCCGCGGTCCTGGCGTCGGCCAAGTCATTGACGTTGGCCGCTAGGATTTCGGATTTGTCCGCACGGATCGCCGCCGCCATATGGGCCAGTGCGCGGTCCTTCTGTGCGGTCGAAGCCAGCGCCAGCACGCGCGCGGCGGCCTTTGCCCGGCGTCCGATGTCCTGCATCGTCGCGGCGATGTCGCCCGTGGTTTCGATGGTCTTCAGCGGCGCGGTCATGGTCAGCTAGATATGCTCGATCCGATCATTTCTCATCTTCTAGCATGTTTGGGAGCCTTTCTCACCCTCCACGGAGGGCCGGAGTCGGACGCCCGGCGGGTTGCGCCGTGGTGCTCATCGGGCTTCCATAGGCCATTGAACCAGCCGGGGGCCCATCCATGATCCTGATCGATCTGAGCCGCGACATCGAACACAAGATGGCGGTGCTGCCGAACCATCCGCAAGTCATCGTCTCGCCGTTCGCCACCCACGAAGAGGTGCGCGTGGTGGACGGCTACGGCTTTTCATCGGCGACCATGGCGCTGGTGCTCGGCGACCATGCCGGCACCCATGTGGATGCGCCGAAACACTTCAACGCGGATCCGAAGGCAGCGTCGATCGACGAGGTGCCGCTGGAGAACTTTTTTACCGAGGCGGTCTGCCTCGACCTGTCGCACAAGCCGTTGAAATCGGACATCTCGATCGAGGATTTGCAGAAGGCCGAGACGGCGGCAGGGGTCACCATCAAGCCGAAGGACACCGTGCTGCTGCACATGGATTTCTTCCGCCGCACCCACGGCACGCCGGGGTTCATCACCGATTTTCCTGGCCTGACCAAGGAATCGGCCACGTGGCTCGGTAAAAAGGGGATCGGCATGTTTGGCGTCGAGGCGGTCAGTCCAGGCCGGACCGGACGCAACAACTTCGAGGTGCATCACGTCTGCCGCGATCTCGGCTTCACCCACATGGAAGGGCTGGTCAATCTCGACAAGCTGGTCGGCAAGGGCCGCTTCCGCTTCATCGGCTTTCCGATCAAGATCAAAGGCGGCACCGGTGCGCCGATCCGCGCGGTGGCTTGGCTGGATGGCTGACGGCCACCCGCGCCGCGTCTTTCTGCTAAAGAGAATTATGATTCGTTCGGCTATTCTCGCAGCGATCATGCTGACACAAGCGTTCGCGGTTCTCGCGCAAGGCCGTCTCGACCAGCGCCCCGACAGCTTCGTCGATGTGGCGAGCGTCGCGCCGGGACTTCTGGTCGAGGCGCGTTATGCCGCCGCGCATAACTTCGTCGGTGCGGCGATCGACGGCTACCACAAGCCACTGTGTTATCTCGCGCGGCCCGCGGCCGCGGCGTTGGCGCTCGTGGTGCAGGACCTGGAGCCGAAGGGGCTGACCCTGAAGGTGTACGACTGCTACCGGCCGGCGCGGGCGGTGGCGCATTTCGTGCGCTGGGCGCGCGACCTCGGTGATCAGAAGATGAAGGCCGAGTTCTATCCGCATGTCGATAAAAGCACGCTGTTCCGCGACGGCTACATTGCAGCGCGCTCCGGCCACTCGCGCGGTTCGACCGCGGATCTCACCCTGGCGCGGCGCGCGGACGGGCAGGCGCTGGACATGGGTACGCCGTTCGACTTCTTCAGCCCACGCTCGTGGCCGTCCGATCGCAGCGTGAGCGCGGAGGCGCAAGCGAACCGGATCCTGTTAGCGCAGGCGATGCGGAAGCGCGGCTTCCGGCCCTATGACAAGGAGTGGTGGCATTTCACCCTTCGGCAGGAGCCCTATCCGCAAACCTATTTCGATTTTCCGGTCCGCTAGGTGCCGGGTTTATGCCCGCACAAACGGGAAAACCGGCTGTCGAAGCCGGGTTTTTCCGGGCGGCCATCGGTCGCATTCTGAGTTGCGGTGTCACGTCGCGCATCAACAATTCGCATGACGCACCGGAGTTCCGCCGCACCCGCACAAAAAAGAGGGGGCATTGCTGCCCCCCTAAGACTGCTGGGGATTAGCGTCGGTTAAGACGCCTCGCGGTGTCGCACTGCGACCGCAAGCTTTGATTTCTTGTTGTTGTTTTTATCCCTTGTCCGAAGCGGTTTAGCCGATCAGCGCTTCTTGCTCTTGCCGCGCTTCATGGCCGGCTTCTTGTCATACGGATTCACCGATTTGAAGTTCGGGTCCGGCTTCGCCAACGCCAAGAAGCAACGCCAAGAAGATCGGATACACGGCGTGTGCCGGAGCCGGCGTCAGAGTGACGGCGGTGCCTCCGAGAAATGCTGCAGCGGTGATGGCGACGATTGCCCTCTTCATGTTCTCTCCCCAATTTCTTCCTGTTGATTTTGCTTAGTGAAGACGTTTTTTGTAAAAGCGCCTTTTCGACCAAGTCATTTAGGCGACCGGACAAATCGGCAGGAACGTGGTGGATTGACGCGCGGCAGCGCACCTCGCGTCATATGACCGCAGCCTGATATCACGGGAAAAAAGCGTCTGTTACGCCCCGCCGACCACCATGTCGTCGCGGTGCACCATTTCGGCGCGGCCTTCGATGCCGAGAATGAGGGCAATGTCACTCGACGATTTCCGGACGATCTTGCCGGCATCCTCGGCGTCATAAGCGACGAGGCCGCGGCCGATCTCGGCGCCGTCAGGTCCGCGGATCAGGACGGCATCGCCCCGGCCGAAACTCCCATCGACGCGAATGACCCCGGCCGGGAGAAGACTCTTGCCTCGGCGGAGCGCCGCGGCAGCACCGGCATCGATGGTAAGCGTGCCCTTGGGTTCGAGCGAGCCGGCGATCCATTTCTTGCGCGAGGTCACCGGATTGGCGGGCGTCAGAAACCAAGTGGCGCGGGCGCCGGCTTCGATGGCGGCGAGCGGATTTTCGACGTGGCCGGAGGCGATCACCATGTGGGTGCCGGCGGTGGTGGCGATCTTACCCGCTTCGATCTTGGTGCGCATGCCGCCGCGCGAATGGTCGGACGCAGCGTCGCCGGCCATCGCCTCGATCTCAGCGGTGATGCGCGGCACCAGCGCGATGTGCCTGGCGTTGGTGTTGAGATGCGGCGGAGAATCGTAGAGGCCATCGATGTCGGAGAGCAGCACCAGCAGGTCGGCGCTCGCCATCGTGGCGACGCGGGCTGCGAGGCGATCATTGTCGCCGTAGCGGATTTCGGTCGTTGCCACCGTGTCGTTCTCGTTGATCACCGGGACCGAGCGCCACTCCAACAGCTTGGCGATGGTCGAGCGCGCGTTGAGATAGCGGCGCCGCTCCTCGGTGTCGTCGAGGGTGACCAGAATCTGGCTCGCGGTGATGCTGTGGTGGCCGAGCGCCTCGGCCCAGGTCCGGGCGAGCGCAATCTGACCGACGGCGGCGGCGGCTTGGCTGTCTTCGAGCTTGAGCGGGCCTTTCGGTAGCTTCAGCACCGAGCGGCCGAGCGCGATCGAGCCGGACGACACGACGATCACATCGCGCTTGTCTTTATGTAGACTGGCGATGTCTGCGGCGAGCGAGGTGAGCCACGCCTCTTTCAGGCGGCCAGCGCCGGCATCCACCAGCAGAGACGACCCGACCTTCACGACGATGCGGCGGAAATCGGAAAGGGTTGGGGCGTTGGACATCAAGCGGCTGTCTAATAGGAGACGAGTTGCGAATCGGCCTGAAACTTATGGTTGCCAAGCTGGCGCTTCGGCGCGGCGGCGGGCCGCGGTGGTGCCACCGGAGCTGTCGATGATTTCCAGCAAGGCGCGCTTGGCCTCGATTACACCTTTCCCAGAGGCCGCCGACAACAGCAGCGGCGTCTTTGTGCAGGCCCGCTTGAGCCGCGCGGCCTGCTGCTTGATGAGTTCGGGGGTCATTGCGTCGACTTTGGTGAGCGCCACGATCTCGTGCTTGTCCTGCAGGCCCTGGCCATAGGCTTCGAGCTCCCCGCGCACGGTCTTGTAGTCCTTGCCAGCATGTTCGCCGGTCCCGTCGACGAGATGCAGCAGCACGCGGCAGCGCTCGATGTGGCCGAGGAAGCGGTCGCCGAGGCCAGAGCCTTCGTGCGCGCCCTCGATCAGGCCGGGGATGTCGGCCAACACGAACTCGCGCCCATCGCTCTCGACCACGCCGAGTTGCGGGTTGAGGGTGGTGAACGGGTAGTCGGCGATCTTGGGCTTCGCGGCGCTGACCGCGGCGAGAAAGGTCGACTTGCCGGCGTTCGGCAATCCGACCAGGCCGGCATCGGCAATCAGCTTGAGGCGCAGCCAGATCCAGCGCTCGTCGCCCGGTTGGCCGGGATTGGCGTTGCGCGGGGCGCGGTTGGTCGAAGATTTGAAATGCGCGTTGCCGAAGCCGCCGTTGCCGCCTTCGGCGAGTAGGACGCGGTCGCCCACCTTGGTGAGGTCGGCGATCATCGTCTCCTTGTCCTCGTCGAATATCTGCGTCCCGACCGGCACCTTGAGCAGAACATCCTCGCCGCGCGCCCCGTGCATGTCCTTGCCCTGCCCGGGCACGCCCGGCCGCGCCTTGAAGTGCTGGGAATAGCGGTAATCGATCAGCGTATTGAGGCCATCGACCGCCTGGACCACGACATTGCCGCCGCGGCCGCCGTTGCCGCCGCTCGGGCCGCCGTGTTCGATGAATTTCTCGCGCCGGAACGCAACGCAGCCGTTGCCGCCGTCGCCGGAGCGGACATAGACCTTGGCTTCGTCGAGGAACTTCATGGGGGCTAGATAACACCTCCGCCGGCCCGGCGGGAGGTTTATCGCCCACAAGATTGCCCGTTAGGGGGGCGTGGTGAACCGCGTGGTGCCGTCGCGCTCGATCCGGGGCAGCAGATCGACCTCCCAGGACAGGTATTCGTTCATGGCCTCGGTGGTGTTGTTGGGCCTTTCGTAGGGCTTTGGCCAGTAATCCAGCGGCTCGTCGGCCATGCGCGCCTCGGTGGACAGCGGAAAGCCGGCGGCCTGCCAGGCGGCGTTGCCGCCGCGCAGATAGCGCGCCGCGGTGCGGATTTCCGACGCGGCGAGGCCCGCCAAGATGCCGTCCTCGGAGGTCAGGATCAGTTCGCCGTTCATCGGGATTTTGGCGAGCGCCTCGGACAGCCGGGTCCGGATCGCGAACCAGGCGCCTGGGATATGGCCCTTGCGGTAGGCCGGGCTGAGCGAAAGATCGACCACGGTGGCATGGCTCTTTGCCACCAGCGCGGACACATCGGCGGCGTCGATACCGAGTTCGGCTGCGGGCAATGCGCCGAGCAGCGGCGCCGCCGGCCGTCCGGTTTCGGCGCCGCTCGCCGGCAGAACGAACACGTCTCGCCAGCCCATCTGCTTGAGCCACGACGCGGTGAGCACCGCGCGAACCTCGCGATCGTCGATCAGCACGATGCGCGCGCCGAGCGTGCCCGCATACT
This sequence comes from Alphaproteobacteria bacterium, assembly GCA_026400395.1. GTDB lineage: Bacteria > Pseudomonadota > Alphaproteobacteria > Rhizobiales > Xanthobacteraceae > Z2-YC6860. The sequence goes on from JAPLPD010000171.1 coordinate 11,918, forward strand.
GGTCGGTGGCCTGCACCAGCTGGCCGCCGGGCGCGTTGATTGCGCCAGGAAAATGCCCGGCGGCGTAGTCGGTCGGGTCGCGTACATCGAACACGTAGAGCGTCCGAGATGCATCGGCACGAAAGCTGTCCAGCGCGGCTTGATCGATTCGCATCACGCCGAACCGCTTGCCGACGCGATCGGCGGCGGCCTTGGCCCAGGCGAGGCCCGCGCTGGACGGATCGGTGTAGCGTTTGGTTTTTCCGCTGTCGGGCGCATAGCCCGCCAGCGTGTAGCCCATCGTGCCGTTGCGCAAAGCGACGACCTTGTTCGGCACGCCGGCGTTGATCAGCGATTGTGCGCCGACGATGCTGCGCGTGCGGCCGGCGCAATTGACCACCACGAGTGTTTTCGGCGACGGCGCTATGTCGTTGATGCGCAGCACCAGTTCGGCCCCCGGCACGTTGGTGGCGCTCGGGATCGAGACGCGCTGGAACTCGTCGAACGGGCGGCTATCGACGATCACCATGTCGATGCCGCTTTTCATCAGCGCATCGAGCTCCTCCGGCCCGACGTTAGGCGTGTGACAGGCGTGCTCGATGTGCTCGCCGAACGCTTTGCTCGGCACGTTGACGCCGGAGAACAGCTCGAGGCCGGCCTTGGCCCAGGCATCGATGCCGCCCTTGAGGTAGGCGAGATCCGTGTAGCCGGCGGCGGCTAGAACTTTCGCCGCGCGCTCCACCAGTTCGTCGCCGTCGCCGCACAGGACGATGCGGGTGTCCTTGCGCGGCACCAGAAGAGCAAAGCGGAGCTCCAGGCGGCTCAGCGGAATCGAGCGCGCCCATAGGAGATGGCTGCGCGAAAAGATCAGCTCTTCTCGCAGATCAATCAGCGCCAGCTCGCGGCCATCTGCGAGCATGGCCTTGACCGTGAGAGGGTCCAGCGGTTTGAGCGTCACGTCGCTTGCTGCGGCGTCATCTGATGCACCTCGCCGGACTTTAGATCGATCCGGATGCGGGTGATGTTGTCCAGGTTGACGCCGGTAACGCGCACGAAGCGCGATTTATCCGGATAGTCGATCGAGTGGATCTTGCCGTCCTGGTAGATGCCGGCGTGACCGGGTTCCAGGCGGTATTTCTTTTCCGGCGTCAGCTTGGCGTGTTTCGGATTGGAGCCGTCGTCTTCGCGCTTCCATTCGACCATGTCGGTCCACAGCTTGGCCTGACCGTAGATAGCCCAGGAATCGCCGTGATCGTGCGGAGGCGAAACGCGCGCCTTGTCGTTGATGTGGGCGAGCACCTGGAACTTCAGCTCCGGGTCTTCGTAGAGCACCTTCAAGCCCCGCTCGGCGCCATCGCCGCAGTACTCGTCAACGAACTCCTTGTTGGCCAAGAAATGAACTGGTCGAGCTGATAGGCCATGCTTATCCTCCCTGGCAAAATCGCATTCCATACATCCAGCTATTTTGACGTAAAATCGCCCGTTACGCCAGCCTTTCGAGGAATATCAATCCCGCGTTCGGTGCGGGGCTGGAATTTTCGTGCTTTCGTCGGGAGATAACACGAAGCACGAACCCGGTGCGATTGGCACACAAAGTGCCTATCGGTTCTCGGGGCTCACAAGGACGAAACTCATGCAGGCTCGAATTGGGACGGTCGCGTTTTGTCTCGCAGTCGTAGCGTTCGGTGGCGAGGCCCGTGCGCAAGCCTGGCCGCAACAGCCTATCAAGATCGTCGTCGGCCTGGCGGCGGGCGGCCTGACGGACACGATCACCCGCATCATCGCTCAACCGATGAGCGAACGCCTGGGGCAGCCTGTCGTGGTCGAGAATCGCCCCGGCGCCGCGGGAACCATCGCCGCCGAGGCCGTCGCGCGAGGTCCCGCCGATGGCTACACGCTGGTGATGGGCAACCTGCCGCAAATGGTGATCATTCCGGCACTGTCGGGCACCCGCTACGATCCGGTGAAGGACTTCGCCCCCATCAGCATCGTCGGCAGCAATCCGTTCGTGCTGTGTGTCAACGCCAAGCTGCCGGTCAAAACGCTGGCGGAGTTCATTGCCTATGTGCGCGAGCGGCCGGGCCAGATGTCCTACGGCTCCGGCGGCATCGGCAACGGCACGCATCTGTCGATGGCGTATTTCCTGAAGCTCGCCGGTCTCGACATGATCCATGTGCCGTACAAGGGCGGCGCTCCGGCGATGGGCGATCTGATCGCGGGGCATGTGCCGGCAATGTTCGCCAGTTCCTCGGATGCGCTGCCGCAGGTGAAGGCTGGGGCCATCCGCGCGCTGGCAGTATCCGGTCCCGAACGCTCGCAGAAAATTCCCGATGTTCCGACGGTGAGCGAACTCGGCTTCCCGAAGTTCAAGACCATCACATGGAACGGCCTGATGGCGCCGGTGGCAACGCCTAAGGATGTCATCAATCGCCTTGCGGCCGAGGTCGCGCATGCGGTCAAGGACACGAAGGTCGTCGAACACATGGGCAATCAGGGGATCGACCCCATCGGCAACAGCCCGGACGAGTTTCTCTCGGCGATCAAGGCTGACGTGGTGCTGTGGACCGAGGCGGTCGCGGTCGCCGGAGTGAAGGAGAAATAACCGGCGGCGCTGCGCTAACTGGGGCTGGATGTTCAACTCCGAGGCGAGCACCCGCCATGCCTCGATCTCGGAGCGCATGAATTGTCCGATCGACGTTGGCGTGCCCGCGCTTTTCGTTGCGAAGCCAAGAGCGAGCAGACGCTGCTGGGTCTCGGGCTCTTTCACGAAGGCGTCGATCTCGCGGTTGAGGCGGTTGATGATCGGTTCCGGCGTGCCGGCCGGCGCGACGACCGCCAGCCAGCCATCGACGCGAAAGCCGGGCAGCGTTTCGGCCACGGTCGGCAAGTCGTCAAGGCCGGGGAAGCGCTGGCCGGAGGTGATGGCGATCCGGCGAAGCTTGCCGGACTGCACAAACCCCTGAACGGCCGCCACGGCGCTGATCATCACCGGGTTTATGCCGGAAACCGTGTCCTGCAGAACTTGCGCGGTGGCGCGATAGGGCACCGCGACCATCTCGATCCCGGCGCGCTTGGCCAGCAACTGGCCGATCACGACCTGATAGCCGCTCGACGCGTCGATGCCATAGTTCAGTTTTCCGGGATTGGCTTTGGCGTAGGCGATCAACTCGGGCAACGTTTTAAACGGCGCGTCCGCATTGACGGTGATGACGAACGGGCCGCTCTCGGAAACCATTCCGACCGGCGCGAAATCGCGGATCGGATCGTAGGGCACCGACTTGAACAGAAACAGATTGGACGACAGCGCGCCCGCCAGACCGAAATAGAACGTGTACCCATCGGGCGCTGCGCGGGCGACAGCCTGCCCGCCGACCATGCCGGCCGCGCCGGAAATGTTTTCGACCACCATCGGTTGACCGAGTTGGCGCGACATGCGGTCGCCCATCAGCCGCGCCAGCACGTCGGCGCTCAGACCGGGGCCCGCGGGTACCACGAGCTTTATCGGCCGCGCCGGCCAGTCCTGCGCGATGGCGTTGCCTGCGAGCACGATCGCGGCAACGAGGCCGATCGTCAGTCGGAGCAGCTTCATTGTTCACCCGTGTGCGTTCGGACCGGCCATTGACCGTAAGAGAGGGATGGCACGCGGGCAAGCATCGAGGCCCGCCGGAAACCGGCGGGCCGGACGTTCGATACTTCTCAGGCGGCTCAGGCGACGCGCAGCTTCGCCTGGCCCCAGCTTTTCAGCGAGGCCCATAATCCGCGGTCGAGGCGGAAGCGGTCGATCGGCGCCGAACTCGACAGCGCGCGGATGCGCAGCAGACCCGCGCCGGTCCACTGGAAGCCGCACATCTCCAGCACGCGCCGCGATGCCGGGTTGGTGACGCGCGCCGACGCGTGGATCGCATCGCAGTCGAGGTCGGCGAAGGTGTGGTCGATCACCGCGCGCACCGCTTCGGTGGCGTAGCCCTTGCCCCAGTGTTTGATGCCGAGCCAGTAGCCGATCTCCGGCGGGTGGCGGTCGATCTGCGTGAAGCCGCAGGCGCCGATGACCTGTTCCTTGGCGCCGTTGCGCAGCGCGATCATGAATACGGCCTCGTTGCCGAGATTGGCCGTGGCGATGAAATCCTCGGCGTCGGCAGCGCGGTACGGATGCGGAATGCGTGCGGTGTTCTCGGCGATGCGGCGATCGTTCGCCAGCATGGCTACCGTTTTAGCGTCCCCAAGCCGCGGCGCACGCAGAACCAGCCGCTCAGTCTCGAGGACGGGGATACTTCGCTCGCGAAAAGACTCTGATGGTATTTCTTGCAGCGTCATGGCCGGTAAATCCTCTGGGCTTTTGAAATGCCTAAGGGGGAGACGGTGCCCGTCTCCCCCTTAAAAGCCCTTGGGCCCCGCCGGTTCGGAACAGACACCGGCAGACCCAACGATGGTTCTACCGTTTTACTCCGCGGCAGCCTCCGCCATCGGAAGGACGGAGATGAACACGCGGCCTTTGGCCTTGGTTTTGAACGATACGCGGCCTTCGATGAGCGCAAACAAGGTGTGATCCTTGCCCATGCCGACGTTCAGACCGGGATGCCAGGTGGTGCCGCGCTGACGCGCGATGATGTTGCCGGGAATGCACTTCTGGTCACCGAACATCTTGATGCCGAGGCGCTGGCCGCCTGAATCGCGACCGTTCCGGGAAGATCCGCCTGCTTTTTTGTGAGCCATAGCGCTGTTCCTAACTCGCTCTCTTCATAACGCGATTCCGCGACGGAAACATCACACAAATATTGATGAACGCTTGCGAACTCCAGGCCTCCGACGCAACAACCCTGCGCTCTGGCGGCCGGAGCTTACTTTTTCTTTCCCTTCGCCGCCGGCTTGACCTTGGCTGCCGGCTTCTTGGCGGCCTTCTTATTGGCCTTCGGCTTGGTCTCGCCGTCCTCGTCCGTGGCCGGCTTGGCCTTAGGTTCGGGTTTGGGCTTCGGACCTTTGGTCGGCTTCGCGCCTTCGGTCAGGATTTCCGAGATCCGGATCAGCACGAAATCCTGGCGATGGCCGCGCTTGCGCCGCGAGTTCTTGCGGCGGCGCTTCTTGAAGGCGATGACCTTCGGGCCACGGCCGTGGCTGATGATCTCGGCCGCGACGCTGGCGCCCGCGATCATCGGCGAACCGAGCGTCGGCTTGTCGCCGCCCAGCATGATGACGTCGCCGAGGGTCACGATGGTGCCCGGCTCGCCCGTAACGCCTTCGACCTTGAGGACCTGATCTTCGGCGACCTTGTACTGCTTACCGCCGGCCTTAATGACTGCGAACATCGCTTTTTCCCGCGTTCAAACCCAGCGCTCGGAATGTCCGGGCCGGCTTTTTCCAGTCGAAATGTGTGTGGTCACAGGTGCTTAGCACCGTAACAATTCGCGCGGACCGCGAGGCCCACGCCAATGGCCGAACTTATGAAGCCGGGGGCCATCACTGTCAAGGAAAGGGACCGGCGAAAGGCCCCGGGAACGGGCCTTCCGGGGCCGTTTTGGGGGGCCGCTGCCCGGCCGTATGCCGGGCTGAACGCCTTAATCTCTGCGCAAAGCGAGGCATGGATGGCCGGTACAAGCCCGGCCATGGCGGTTTACCATTCGTGCCATGACCGACACATCGAATGGCGCCATCATCTTTCGCGGCATGACACGAGCGCAGCTCGACGATGCCTACGACAACGGCAAGGTGGTTCCCGACGCGGCGGCGCGCCGCGACGCTTGGATCGCGCGCAGCGCTCAGATACGGAACGACAACCCGGAATTGCTCGATCTCGCCTACGGCCCGGCCGCGCGCAATCGCATTGACGTGTTTCGTTGCGGAAAGGAGCGCGCGCCGCTGTTTGCGTTCATCCATGGCGGATACTGGCAGCGCAACCACAAGGATCTGTTCGCCTGCATGGCGGAGGGGCCGCTGGCGCGCGGCTGCGATGTCGCCTTGATCGGCTACACGCTGGCGCCGGAGGTCACGTTGACCGAACTCGTCGCCGAAATCCACGCCGCCATCCGCTGGCTGCGCCGTGAGGGGCCTGGGCGCGGCTTCGGTACGGGCAAGCTTGTGGTTTCCGGCTGGTCGGCGGGCGGGCACCTCACCGCATCGGCGCTGCCGCTGGATGAGGTCGATGCGGGACTGGCGATCAGCGGCATCTACGACGTGGAGCCGTGCCGGCTGAACTATCTGAACGACAAGCTGCGTCTCACAGCTACGGAGGCCGAGGCGATGAGCCCGATCAGGCACTTGCCGCAGCGTAGGACGCCGCTGACCGTCGCGTTCGGCACTGGCGAGTTGCCGGAGTTGCAGCGGCAGTCGCGCGAGTATCATCGGGCGCGGCAGGACGCCGGATTGCCGGGTGTTCTGCGCCCGCTCGAATCGCACAACCATTTTTCCATCATGGACGAATTGACCTCGCCCCAGGGCCGGCTTACCGCGGCGGTCAACGACCTCATTGTCGCCCTTCGCTAAATAAAGCAGACTCCCGGTCAACAAGGGCCAACTCCCGGCATCGACAGGGAGGATCGCATGCGCCATATGCGCATTCTGCTAGTCATTGTCCTGGGCTTGATGCTCGCGCCGAATGCAGGGCATGCGCAGGATTATCCGTCGCGGCCGATTACGCTGGTGGTGCCGTTCGCGCCCGGCGGCGGCGTCGATCAGATGGCGCGGCTGATCGGCAGCAAGCTGGAGCAGCGGCTCGGCAAGAGCGTCGTGATCGAGAATAAGCCGGGCGCAGGCTCCATCATCGCCGCGACCTATGTGCAGAAATCGAACCCGGACGGCTACACCCTGCTGGCGGCGCCGGCACCGACGATGGCGGTGAATGTCGCACTGTACAAAAATCTTCCCTACGATCCGACGACCGACTTTTCGCTGATCGGCCTTCTGTCGGGCACGCCCTTCGTGCTCATGGTCAATGTCGATCTTCCGGTGCGCACCGTCCCGGAGTTGATCGCCTATGCCAAAGCTAATCCCGACAAGATGACATTTGCGTCGGCCGGCCCCGGCGTGCCGCACCATCTGTTCATGGAATTGTTCATGAGCATGACGGGGCTGAAGGCGTCGCATGTGCCCTACCGCGGCAGCCTGCCGGCGCTCACCGATCTGGTCGCCGGTCACATCCCGATGATGTTTTCTGATCTCGGTCCGGCCACCGGCCTGCTGGAGTCCAAGCGTGTGCGGCCGCTCGGCATCTCGACCAAAACCCGACATCCGGCGTTCCCCGACATTCCGCCGCTGAGCGAGGCCGGTGTGCCGGGCTACGAGGCAGTGTCATGGCAGGCGATCGCCGCACCGGCTGCCACCCCGCGGCCGATCCTCGACAAACTGAATGCTGAGATCACCTCGGTGATGGCGATGCCCGAGGTGAAGGAGCAGACGCTCAAGTACGGCTTCCTGCCGCTCGAGAACCGTTCGGTCGATGGGCTGAAGGACTTCGTGAAGGCGGAGATCGTGCGCTGGGGCAAGGTCGTGCGCGACGCCGGCATCGCCGGATCGCAATAGCAATGGCAGGAGAGTTCGCGATGGAACGGTTGCGCCGCGCGGCGTTGATTGGATTGTCTGTGGCGGGCATCGCGACGGGCGCATGGGCGCAAGACTATCCCTCGCGTCCGCTCACCTTCGTCGTGCCGTTCACGCCGGGAGCGGCGACCGATTTTCTCGCGCGCCTGCTTGGCAAGGAGTTGGAGGATCGCCTCGGCAAGGCGGTGGTGGTCGAGAATCGTCCGGGCGCCGGCACCAACATCGGGTCCAACTCGGTCGCCAAGGCCGCCCCCGATGGCTACACACTCTTGATGGCGACATCGACGCCGATGGCGATCAACGTCACCCTGCACAAGAGCCTGCCGTTCGATCCGACCACTGATTTCGCACCGGTGGCGATGGTGGCGCAAAGCCCGTTCGTGCTGATCGTGAAGCCGTCGCTGCCGGTGAAAACCGTGCAGGAGTTCATCGCCTACGCCAAGGAACGGCCGGGCCAGCTTTCGTTCGGTTCGGGCGGGCCGGGTGCGCCCCATCATTTGTTCGCGGAATTGTTCGCCAGCATGACCGGCACCAAGATGACGCATGTCACCTATCGCGGCAGCGTGCCGGCGCTCAACGACGTCGTCGCCGGGCACATCGACTTTATGTTCTGCGACTTCGCGTCGGCGGTGGGGATGCTGCAAGGCGAGAAGGTGAGGCCGCTCGGCGTGACCACCGCGGCGCGCATTCCGGCTTTTCCGAACCTGCCCCCGATCAGCGAGGCGGGCGTGCCGGGTTACGATGTGGCGGCCTGGTTTATGGTGGCGACGACCGGGAAATCGCCGCCCGCCGCGGTCGACCGGCTGTACCGCGAATTGAAGACGATACTGGCCAAGCCGGAGATCACTGAGCAGATCGCTAAGCAGAGCCTGCTGCCGATGGATTCGAAAACCGTGCCGCAGATGGAGGCTTTCGTGAAAGCCGAGATCGTGCGCTGGGGCAAGGTTGTGGAACAAGCTGGGATCGCGGGCTCGCAATAGAGCCGCAGGGGAGGATGGTATGATCGCTTCGCGTTTCGCATCGGCGATGGCCGTTGCTGTGGTGCTGGTTTCGGGATCGGCCCGAGCCGAGGACTATCCTTCGCGGCCAATCACGCTGATCCTGCCGCTCGGCGCGGGCGGAGCCATGGACATCCTGGCCCGCGCACAGTTCGAGCCGAAGCTGAAAGATCGACTCGGCAAGCCGGTGATCATCGAGAACCGCACCGGCGGCGGCACCGTAATCGCCGCGACCGCGACGGCGAAAGCCGCGCCCGACGGCTACACGCTGTTCTTTGCGCCGGCCGGCACGCTGACCACCAACGCCACGCTCTACAAGAAGCTGCCGTACGATCCTGCCAAGGACTTCACGCCGATCGCGCTGACATCGTCGGTTGCATTCGCGCTGGTGGTTCATCCATCGCTGCCGGTCCATTCGGTCAAAGAGCTGGTTCAATACGCAAAGGAACGGCCGGGCCAGCTTTCGTTCGGCTCGACCGGCATCGGCGCGACGCCCCACCTGGCCTTCGAGATGCTGATGCGCGAAGCCGGACTGAAAATGACACACGTTCCGTATCGCGGCATGCCGCCGGCGATGAACGACGTCATCGGCAATCACATCCAGATGCTGTTCGTCGATCCGTCGATCGCGCCCCCGCTGATCCAGGAAGGCAAGCTCCGCGCGCTCGCGGTGTCGTCGCGGCAGCGCATCGGCGTGCTGTCCGACGTTCCGACCATGGAGGAGGCGGGCTTTAAGGGCTTCGAGGCGGTGTCCTGGCACATGGTGGTCGGCCCGGCCGGCATGCCGAAGGACATCGTGGACAAGCTGCACGCTGAATTCCGCCGCATCGCCACGTCCGCGGACTTCAAGGCGCAGGCCGAACGGCAAGGTCTTCTGGCGATCGATTCGCCGCCGCCGGATGAGCTGAAGAAGTATCTCGAAAAGGAAATCGCGAGCTGGGGCCAGCTCGTCAAAGACGTTGGCATCGCAGGCACGGAGTGAATGCGGTGCGCCGAGGGATGGTTTTCGGATTGCTGCTGACACTTGGGCTCACACCGGCGAGCGAAGCGTCAGCGCAGACCTACCCGGCCAAGCCGATCACGCTTGTCATGCCGTATCCGCCTGGCGGCGGGACCGATGCCGTGGCGCGGATCATCGCGCAGAAATTGGAAAAGCGGCTCGGTCAGCCGGTGATCTTCGAGTACCGGCCCGGCGCCGGCTCGGCGATCGCGGCGGCCTATGTGGCCCGTCAGCCCGCCGACGGGCTGACCATCCTCTATGCCACCAGCACGACGATGGCGATCAACGTCAGCGTGCACAAAGCGCTCTCCTACGATCCGGTCAGGGACTTCGTGCCGATCGCGCTGTTTGCCGTGACCCCGTTCGTGCTGGTGGTCAACGCGAGTCTGCCGATCCACTCCGTTGCCGAACTGGTGACCTACGCGAAATCCAAGCCGGGCGCATTGAGCTATGCCTCGAACGGCCCCGGCGGGGCCGCGCACTTGTTTGCCGAGCTGGTCAAGACGACGCTCGGCATCGAAATGACTCATGTGCCGTACAAAGGCAACGCGCCGGCGCTCAACGACGTGGTCGCCGGACACGTTTCGCTGATGTTTGTCGATCCTTCGGCCTCGGTTCAACTGTTGCGTGAAGGCAAGCTGCGCGCGCTCGGCGTCAGCACGACCAAGCGGTTGTCGACAGCGCCCGATCTTCCGCCGCTCGCGGAGGTTGGCCTGCCGGGTTACGACGCCGCGAGCTGGCACATGTTCGTGGCGCCTGCGGCGACCCCGAGGCCGATCGTTCAGCGGCTCTACTCGGAGATTGACTCCATCATCAAGGAGCCTGACGCCATCGAAGGGATATCAAAGCGCGGCTTCGAGCCGTCCGGCGCCGGACCGCCGGACCAATTGGCGCTGTTCGTGCGGAGCGAGATCGAGCGCTGGGGCACGGTGGTGCGCGCGGCCGGCGCCGCAGGCATTGAGTAGGGTGGGAGCGCCATGAAAATCCGCGTACGGCTCGCGCTGAGCGCGTCGATGCTGCTGGCGCTCGCGGCTTTACCGGCGTCGGCGCAGGACTATCCCAATCGCGCGGTGACCATCGTTGCGCCATCCGCGCCGGGCGGACTCTACAGCCTGTTCGCGCGGCTGATCGGCAGCAAGCTCGAGCAGCGCCTGGGCAAGCCCTTCATCATCGAGAACCGGCCGGGGGCGAGCTCGATCGTTGGCATCACATCGGTGATCCGTGGTCCGCACGACGGCTATACGCTGATGATCGGCAACACCAGCGGTCTCGCCACCAACGCCGCCTGGCAGAAGAATCTGCCCTACGATCCCATCAAGGATCTGATGCCGATCGCGCTGATCGCGCGGATCCCGGAGGTGCTGGCGGTGAATGCGGCGCTGCCGGTGCAATCGGTGTCCGATCTCGCCAAGCTCGCCCGGGCCACGCCCGGGGGCCTGAGCTACGGATCGTCCGGCGCCGGCACCGGACAGCATCTTAGCGGCGTGCTGCTGGCGAGCGTGCTCGGCATTGAGCTGACGCATGTGCCCTACAAGGGAATGTCGCCGGCGATCAACGACGTCGCCGGCGGCCACATCCCTTTCATGTTCAGCCCGATCCCGTTTGCGCTGCCGCTCGCCCAGGCGGGCAAGCTTCGGATGCTTGGCGTGACCACCGCCGAGCGGATCGCGGCGATCCCCGAGGTGGCCCCGCTGACCGAGATCGGCGCGAAGGACTTCGACGCGGTGTCCTGGTTCATGCTGGTGGCGCCGGCCGGCACGCCGCCGGACATCGTCGCCACGCTTCACCGCGAGGCCGGTTCCATCATCGGTGACGCCGAGGTGCGGGCGGAGTTCGACCGGCTCGGCCTGCTTCCGGTGCAATCGCCGACGCCGGATGATTTGAAGCGCTTTGTGGCCACGGAAATTTTGCGCTGGGGCGATATGGTGAAGAAAGCCGGACTCACCGGCTCGCAATAGGCCGGCGAAGCGGACCTCAGAACGTGCAGCGGGCGGCGATACGTCCTGTGTAGCCAATCACGCCGGCGCGCCCGCGAACTTCGCCTTCGGCGTGGGTCGAGGGGGGCCGCTTTCGGCCGGGAAAGGAGTCCTGGCCGCCGGCTCCAACCCCGAAATGGCCCGAAACCAGCCACCCTTGTTCGGACCGCCGCATTTCGATAGATAGACCGCGCCGTTCTGCGCCGCGCGACGCTTCAGGTTACGGAGAGGTGGCAGAGTGGTCGATTGTACCGCACTCGAAATGCGGCGTACGGGCAACCGTACCGTGGGTTCGAATCCCACCCTCTCCGCCAACATTCTTGAAAAGACTGACGAATTCAGAGTTTTTGCCCCGCTCCATGCGGGCGCCGGCCGGACCTATCGATTTTACTGCCGGGGCAAAGTATTTGCTCGATGATCAGCCATAAAGCGCCGGAAATCCCGCAGCTTTGCTTGCAGCGTGGTCCTTGTTCGAAAGTCATCGTGATGCGTGAACCTCGGCTTTCGAATTGCAACGCTGGTGGCCGAAAACAGCCGGACAATTTCAAGGCGTCTGTCGCATAGTAAGGAGTGTGGGAGGCATCCATGAAATGGACGATCGTTCTGGCCGTTGTCGCCTGTGCCGCGTTGGCTGCCCCCGGCAGCGCTCAGGATCGCTATCCGTCGCGGCCTGTGAAGCTGGTCTTGCCGCAGCCTGCCGGTGGCGCTGTCGATCTGATCGCGCGGGCGTTGGCCGATCGGCTTAGCCAGCAGATGGGCCAGCCGTTTGTTGTCGAGAACATGCCGGGGGCCAACGGCAGCCTGGCTGGCGGCAACGTGGCGCGCTCGCCATCGGACGGCTACACGCTGATGATGGCGGTCGATAGCAATCTCGTCATCAATCCGAGCCTCTATCACACGCTGACCTACGATCCTTTCAAGGACTTCGTGCCGATCGGGATCGTTGCGCGGCTCAACATGGTGCTGGTGGCCAATCCAAGTGTTTCCGCCAACAGCGTCAAGGAACTGATCGCCTATGCCAAGGCGAACCCCAACAAACTGAACTACGCCGAGATCGGGATCGGCAGCGCCATGCACATGGGCATGGAGCAGTTCAAATTTATGACCAAGACCGAGATCAATCGCGTGTCCTATCGCGGCACCGCTCCGGCGATCACTGACGTGGTTGCAGGTACGGTTGATCTGATGTTCTCCGGGCCGCCTTCGGCGAAATCGATGTCTGAGGGCGGTAAGCTCAAAGTGCTGGCGGTCGCGTCACCCGAGCGCATTGCGCTTCTGCCCGACGTGCCGACCGTCGCCGAAGCTGGAGTGCCGGGCTACACGATGGCGAGCTGGTTCGGTGTTGTGGCGCCGGCGAAAACGCCGACGCCAATAGTTGAGCGCCTGTCTGCCGAGATCAAGACAGCGGTTAACAACCAAGTCTTCAAGGACCGCATGAAGTCCGTGGGTCTGGAAATCGACGGCGGCTCGCCCGCGGCGATGCTTGAGACCATGCGGTCCGACACCCAGCGATGGGCCGAACTGATCAAGGCGACTGGCATCACAATCCCGCAATAAGCACCAATTGCTGGCCGGGCCGCTCGCATCACCAAGGGTGTCGCGGCCGCCATTTCACAAGGGCACACACAAATGAACCCGGGCAGGCAAATGCATCTCGGCGTATATGCCGTGGGTACGGGAAATCATGTCTCGGGTTGGCGGTTTCCGGGCGCCGCCACCAGCAGCGAGGACTTCTCGATCTTCAAGACCATCGCCGACTCGTGCGAAAGGGGAAAGCTCGATTTCCTCTTCGTCGGAGACAGCCTTGCTTTCATCCCGGATCAGCACCCTGGCCAGATGCTGAGGTTCGAGCCGCTCACCCTTCACGCCGCGCTGGCCACGCAAACATCGAGAGTGGGGCTCGTCGCCACGGTTTCAACCACCTATTCGGCGCCATTCAACGTGGCCCGGATGTTTGCGTCACTCGATAAGTTGAGTGGCGGCCGGGCAGGTTGGAACATGGTGACCACCGGGTTGCCCGAAGCGGCCGGCAACTTCGGCAGCACCCCGATGAAGCACGCCACCCGGTATAAATCGGCGACGGAATTTGTCGAAGTCGTAAAGGGGCTGTGGGACAGCTGGGAGGAAGGGGCAATAACCACCAACGTTGAAACCGGCGAATATTTCGACAAGACAAAAGTGCATCCGCTCGATCACGTCGGAAAATTCTATTCGGTGCGCGGGCCGCTCAATGTGACGCGCACGCCGCAAGGCCAGCCGGTGCTTGTGCAGGCGGGGGCATCCGAGGACGGCCAGAAATTTGCGTCTCGATACGCGGAAATGATTTTTGCGTCTCAATTGGACAAGGAGCACGCCAAGGAATTCTACGCGACGATGAAAGCCCAGGTCGCCGGCTGGGACCGCGATCCGGAGCACTGCAAGATTCTTGTTGGCTTCATGCCGATCATTGGGCGGAACGAAGAGGAGGCGCGAAAGAAGCTTTCGGAGCTGATGCGCCTCGCGGTCCCTGAGGTTGCTTTAAAGATGCTCTCGGCCCGGTTCGGGCACGACATGTCCGGATTTGATCTGGATGGCCCGGTGCCGGATCTGCCGCTGTCAAACGACATTCAAACCCATGCCAAGGTCGCCTACGACAAGGCTCGCAAGGCAAACCTCACATTGCGGGATATTTACAATCAAGTCGCCGTGGCCCGCGGCTACCTCTTTGCATGCGGGGACGCCGCCGCGATCGCCGATGTGATGGAGGAATGGGTCGTCGAACGCGCTTGCGACGGCTTCATGTTGGTGCCTCCTTACTTCCCCGCCGCCTTTGACGAATTCATCGATGCGGTCGTACCCGAGTTGCAGAAACGCGGCATCTTTCGTCGGGAATATTCGGGATCGACCCTGCGCGAACATCTCGGGTTGCCGGTGCCGACCAACCGGCATTCAAAGCCTGTGCCCTAGTTCATGAGGCGGCGCCGTTGTCTTTGGTGGCGCGAACATTGTTTGAATGCGCTTCCATCGTTCCGTGTGCGGGCTGGTGACGCCCCACTCATCGGCGCGGCCCGGCGGCCACCGCCAGTATTCGGCGCCTTGCGGCTTGTAGCTGCTGTCGATCTGCCGGACTTCACCGGTATATTCAATTGGAAATTCCTCGGGTCCGGCAAAGTAGGCGAACACATTGCCTGACGGACCGTGGCGTCCGATGCCCCACTCGATCGGATAACCGTGGTCCTTCATGCGGCCTGCGCCGCGCATGACGGAATCCAAATCTGGCATTTCAAATGCGACGTGATTGAGCGTCGCAATCGGTGTCTTGCTTAGAACCATCGCACTGTGATCGGCGCTGTCAGCGTTGAAGAATATCAGCGCTTGGGTCTCGTCGATAAGCCTGAAGCCAAGCGCCTCTATCAGAAAGGCGGAAGCGCGGGGAATGTCGGGCGTGTTGAGATTGACGTGGGTGATTGTGGTCGGACGGTCGGGCCGTGGCCCCTGGTCCGTGTGATCCACGACATCCGCGACAATTGCAAAATTCCAACCGTCGGGATCAGTGAAGCCGAAACCATACCCCCTGGAGCCGCTGGTCAACTCACGCGGTGGTTCGCAGCGGTCTGTATGGGCGCGAACCTGATGGTAGAGCCGATCCACGGCGCTTCGGCTCGCCGCATCGTAGGTGATGCGCGTGAGGGCCGGAGTGCCATGCGCCTGGGTGATCGCGAGCACATGATGGTAATGCGCCGTGCCGCGCATATAGATCGTCGAACCCGCGATTTCGACCTCGGAAAGATTCCAGACATCGCGATAAAAACGGGCCGCTCGCGCCGGATCGGGCATCGCGATCTCGATGGAGCGGATGCCCCGAACCCGGTCTTTCATCTTGCGAACGCCTCAATCGATACGAAGCTTAGCGGCCTCAACGAAGGTTTTCCACTTTGTCGTCTCGGCCTTGATCGTCGATTCAAACTCAGGCTGCGAGCTTGCCATCGAACGAAAGAAGGTCGGATCCAGAACTTTAGCCTTGAATTCCGGATCTTTACTCATGCGTTGAATCTCGGCATTGATCCGGCTCAAAATCTCCGGCGGTGTCCCCGCTTTGGCGAAAAGCCCGTGCCATGCGGTCGCCTCGAAGCCCGGTATGCCGCTCTCGGCCAGAGTCGGCACGTCCGGCAGGACATCAAGCCGCTGCGCGGTGCAGACAGCGATAATCCGCACCTTGCCTTCCTTGTGCAGCGGCAACGCCTGACCGAGGCTGATGAAGGTCATCGGCACGTGATTGGCGACCACGTCCGACAGCATCGGCGCCGCGCCGCGATACGTGACCGGTATGAACTTGAGCCCAGCCATGTGATGCAGCATTTCCATATAGAGCTGCGGCGTTGAGCCTGGACCAAAAGTCCCGAAACTCAGCTCGCCGGTCTTTGACTTGGCATAGGCGATCAACTCCTTTCCATCCTTCGCCGGTACCGACGGATGGACGATCAGAACTTGATCGACCTTGGCGATTCCACTGATCGGCGACAGTTCCTTGAGCGGATCATAGGAAAGAGTGCTGTACAGATGCGGGTTGAGAACAATGGCGCCCTCCTGAGCGACCAGGAGCGTGTAACCATCGGCGGATGCGCCCAGAACCTCCTTGATGCCGATCTGGAAGTTGCCACCGGGCTTGTTCTCGATGAAGACTTGCTGTTTGAGCGCCAGCCCGAGTTGCTGGCCGACAGCGCGCCCCAGCATGTCGGCAAGCCCGCCCGGAGCAACTGGAACCACGATCTTGATTGGCCGGTTCGGGTATTCCGCCTGTGCGAATGCGCTCGATAAGCCCGCGAGAGCCAGGACTAATGCTACCGCGACGGTCGAAAATCTGGACATTGAAACCCCTGCGACATGGACACTGCTTAAGCGTTCCCGAACACTAGCTGAGTCACCGAGTCAGGACGTGATTTTTCGTTCGGCGCTTTATCGGCTTCGTTAGGCAGTCGCCGCTCAAAAAGGCGGCAGCTTGGCAACGGCGTGGTGTTTCGCCCAGAATCCGTTTGTGGTTCAATGCACCCGACGTTAGCCAAGGCGCGCAACCGCTCGCCGGCGTCTTGCGGTGCCATCGTTGACCGAAACCATTCCCGCGATCCTTGAGGCCCACCGAAACGGAACCGCAACGCCGGCGCAAACGGTCGCCCGGAGCTATGCGCGGATAAGGGCACACAACGATCCGGCGATTTTTATCAGCCTGCGTGACGAGGCTTCGGCGGTTGCTGAGGCGGAGGCCCTGATGGCGTCCGGCGGTCAGGACCGCCCGCTTTACGGCGTCCCGTTCGTGGTCAAGGATAACATCGACGCCGAAGGATTGCCGACCACCGCGGCTTGTCCGGCGTTTTCCTACCGGCCCGGCAAGGATTCTACCGTCGTGGCACGGCTCAGGGCGGCGGGCGCCATCGTCATCGGCAAGACCAACCTCGATCAATTCGCGACCGGCTTGGTCGGCGTGCGCTCGCCTTACGGCATTCCTCGCAACACACTGAACCCGGAGCTGATCCCCGGCGGATCGAGCTCCGGCTCGGCAACCGCGGTGGCCGCCGGCCTGGTCCCGCTGTCGCTCGGCACCGACACAGCGGGCTCGGGGCGCGTGCCGGCTGGGCTGAACAACATCGTTGGATTGAAACCAAGTCTCGGCCTTGTTTCGGCCGCGGGCGTGGTGCCGGCCTGCCGTTCGCTCGATTGCGTTTCGATTTTCGCGCTCACCACCGACGACTGCTGGACCGCGCTGCAAGCCATCGCCGGACCGGATGCGGCCGACCCGTATTCGCGCCCGCGCCCGCTGGGTCCGATCGGTTCATTCGCCAAGGGCATTCGCGTCGGCGTGCCGATTCCGGGGCAGCGCATATTCTTCGGCGACAAGGCCGCCAGCGACGACTACGACAAGGCCATCGCGCGGGCCGCGGCGCTCGGCGCGCAGATCGTCGAGATCGACATCGAGCCGTTCTACGAGACCGCGCGGCTGCTCTACGAAGGCCCTTGGGTCGCCGAGCGCTATATTGTGTTGAAATCGCTGCTCGCGTCGTCGCCCGACGCCATCCACCCGGTGACCAAGGAAATCATTCTGCAGGGCGCCCGTCCGACCGCCGTAGAGGCGTTTGCCGCGTTCTATAAGCTGGAAGAGCTGCGGCGGGTTCGCGACGTGACCTTCCGGCAGATCGACGTGATGCTGCTGCCGACCGCGCCGACCGCGTACACCGTCAAGCAGGTGCTGGGAAATCCGGTCCAGCTTAACAGCAGGCTCGGCACCTACACCAATTTCGTCAATCTGCTCGATCTGTGCGGACTGGCGGTGCCGTCGTCGATCCGCGAGGACCGCACGCCAGTCGGCATCACGCTGCTGGCGCCTTCGGGGCATGACGCATTGTTGTCGTCCATCGGCCGCGTTCTGCATGCGGACACCGGGCTCTCGCTCGGCGCGCTTGGCGTTCCACAGCCGGTATTGGCGCCATTGTCCGCTGTTCGACAGGCCGAGGAAATCGCAATTGCCGTGGTCGGCGCTCATATGTCCGGCATGGCGTTGAACGGCGAATTGAAGTCGGAGAAGGCGCGCTTCCTCGAAGCCACGACAACTGCTCCGGACTATCGCATGTTTGCCCTCGACGGCCAGGTGCCGCGGCCGGGCATGCTGCGCGTCGCCCACGGCAAGGGCACGTCCATCGCTCTCGAAATCTGGTCGATGCCGGCCGATGGTTTTGGCCGCTTCGTCGCCTCGGTGCCGGCGCCACTCAGCATCGGCACAGTGCGCCTCGCCGATGGCAGGACCGTGAAGGGGTTTCTGGTGGAAGCCGACGCGGTCGCGGAGGCGCAGGACATTTCGAGCTTCGGCGGTTGGCGCGGATATTTGGGCAAGCCCAAGGTTCCGGCGGCGTAAGTCTCATAAGCCTCGCGCACCGTGACGATGTGGGCGCGCATGGCGCTCGCGGCGCGCTCGCGTTCGCCGCGCTGGATCGCCATCACCACCCGATCGTGCTCCATATGCGATCGGCCGAGCCGGCCGAGGTTGCGGAACTGGGCGCGCCGGAACGGCTGCACGCGGGCGCGCGTCGCCAAGGTCAGCTCGGCGAGATAGGCGTTGTGCGCCCCGGTGTAAATCGCGCCGTGAAACGCCTCGTTGACCTCGTGAAAGCGTTGCGGATCGCCGATACGGATCAACGCGCGCATTTCCTCGTGCACCAGTTCGAGTCCGCGGCGCTCGGTTCCCGTCATGCGCTCGGCGGCAAAGCCGGCGCACAGCGCTTCAAGTTCCGCCATCGCCTCGAACATTCCGATGAGGCGTTCTTCGCTCGGCCGCGCAACAACCGCGGCGCGGTGTGCGCGCGCTTCGATCAGGCCAGAGGCGGTGAGCTGCCGGATCGCCTCTCGCACCGGCGTGCGCGACACCCGGAATCGCCGCGCCAGTTCCATCTCGTCGAGCGCCGCGCCCGGTAGCAGTGTGCCGCTCACGATCTCGTCGGCGAGGGAAAGCCTTAGCTCCTCCGCGAGCGTGCGCCGGCCATCGCGAATGGCAATGCTCATGATTGAAGCGCAGACACGGTCTTTGGCATTCCGCTTTTCCCTAGATATTCGGCCGCGGGGCGCTTGCGGCCCCCGCTTGTTCCAACGCATGGGCTACGCGCAACGCGACATCCTCGCGCCATGGCGCAGCGATGATCTGCACGGCAGTCGGCAAGGGAGAAAGCGCCAGCGGTACAGCCACCACTGGCAGGCCGATGAACGAGATGGGCTGGGTGTAGATGCCGATGTTGGGACGCAGTGGCATCTCGACGCCATCGAGCACGAAGGTTTGCTGGCCGATCTTGGGCGCGGTGCAGGGTGTTGCCGGCGCGATGATCACATCGACGTTCTGAAAAAGCTCCAGCACACGCTCGCGGTACCAGCGGCGGAATTTCTGCGCCTGATTGACCAACGGCGCCGGTACGATCGCTCCGGCAATCAGCCGGTCGCGCACCGCCGGATCGAAGTCGTTTGCGCGGGTGCGGAGGCGATCGAGATGCAGCGCCGAGCCTTCGGTCGCGGTGATGACATAGGCCGCCGAACGGGCGCGCTCGACTTCGGGAAGTTCGATTTCGCGCGAGACGCCGAGCGCTTGGGCGACGCGGGCGACAGCGTCGCGAACCTCTGGCGAGAGGCCCTTCCGGAAATAGCCGGACGCCACCGCGATCCGCAGATCCGCCGTGCCGCGATCGAGCATGGCCAGCGCCGGCTCCAACGCGCGTTCCGCGCACACCGGGTCGTCCGCGTCGGGGCCCTGCATGACGTCGTAGGCCAGCGCGAGGTCGCGAACCGTGCGGGCGAAGAGGCCGAGATGATCCAGGCTCGCAACGAACGGAAACGTGTGCGCGCGCCACAGTCGGCCGTAGGTCGGCTTCAGTCCGAAGATGCCGCAGAACGACGATGGCACCCGAATCGAACCATTGGTGTCGGAGCCGAGCGCGAGCGGCACCAGACCGCCGGCGACAGCACCGCCCGACCCGCCGGATGAGCCGCCGGTCATGCACGTTAAATCGTGCGGATTGCGCGAGGCGCCGTCGTGGACGTTCTCGCCGGTGAAATCATAGGCGTATTCGCCCATGTTGAGGCCGCCGAGCAGGACCGCGCCGGCGGCTTCGAGGCGCGCGATCAGCGTGGCGTCGCGTTCCGCGGGTTTCCGGCGGCGGTTGATCTTGGAGCCGGCGCGGGTCGGCAGCCCTTCGATGTCGAACAGGTTCTTGACCGCGAACGGCACGCCGGCGAGGGGCCCGAGACGCGCACCTTCGCTGCGGGCCTTGTCCAGCGCCTTGGCTTTGCCACGGGCGCGCTCCGCGGTCACATCGGTGAAGGCATTGAGTTTGCGATTGAGGCTTTTGATGCGAGCGAGCGCCGCCTCGGTGACAGCGATTGCGCTCCGCTCTCCATTGGCGACGGTCTGTGCGATGTCCGAGGCGCTTGCCCAATTCATGTCGCGTCAGGCCTTGAACACCGGCGCGGGCTCGGCGTCGTCCGGAAGCGCAAACGCGGCAACCAGCGAGCCCAGCCGCAGCGTGACCTCGAGATGGGCTCGAACCGCCGGAAGCCATGCTTTGTCGACCGTGAAATCGAGCGCACGGGCGCCCGCGGCGATCATCTCGTCGAGCGAAACCTGCCGTTTGAGGGAAGGGTTGGGGGTTGCCTTGGCCGCGGCCTTGCGCAGGGGCTTGGTCGTGACCTTGGCCTCTGTGCGAACGGGCTTTTTCGACTTCACGGGCCGCCGTGTCATGATTCAGCCGCCCCCCGAGTTGGATCGGCGTGCGGGCGAACAGCACCCGGTCGGTCGGGCCTTCTTCGACGATCTTGCCGGCCTTCATGACGATAACACGGTCGCACAGTAGCCGGACCACGTTGAGGTCATGGGAGACGAACAGGTAGCTCATGCCGAGTGATTCTTTCAGATCCTGCAGAAGGTTGAGCACCACCGCCTGCACCGACACGTCGAGCGCGGCGGTCGGCTCGTCAAGAATAACGAGATCGGGCTTTAGCGCAATCGCCCGCGCGATGCCGACGCGGGCCTTCTGACCTCCGGACAGCTGGTGCGGGAACCGGTCGAGAAATTCTACCGGAAGGCCGACCTGCAACGCCAGTTCCTCGCAGCGCGCGCGGATGGCGTCGGCGCCTTTCAAGTCGCTCAGCCGCATGATTGGATCGGCGATGGCGCGCGCCGCGGTAAAGCGCGGGTTGAGGCTGTCGGTCGGATCCTGGAACACCATCTGGATGCGGCGGCGCATCGGCAGTTTGGCGAACTGCTTTGCTGGAATCGAACCGATGTCCTCACCGTCGAACATGATGGTGCCGTCGGTCTTGTCGATCAGGCGCATCACGATCGTCGAGGTGGTGGACTTGCCGCACCCGGATTCGCCGACCAGCCCGACGCTCTCGCCGCGGTTGACCGTGAAGCTGATGTTGTCCACCGCGCGGAACACCTCCGGCTCGGGAGCCGGCCCCCGCTTCATGAGCTTGCTCATAATGCCGCCGACGCCTTCGGTGCCCTGGCGCGGATATTCCTTCAGCAACTTCTCCACCACCAGCAGCGGTTTGCGGTCCGCGACCGGCAGCTTGGTCACGGTGGCGGTGGCCGACTGGCCGGGATCCTCGGGCAGGAGTTCACGCAGCGAGCCGCCGGGCTTTGGCGTCGCGCGCATGAGCTTGCGGGTGTAGGGATGCTCCGGCGCAGTGAAGATATTGCGCGCCGTCGCGGTCTCCACCACACGCCCCTTCTCCATCACCACGACTTTGTCGCAGTACATCGCGGCGACGCCGAGGTCGTGGGTGATCAGGATGGTCGACATTCCGCGGGCACGGGTCAGTTCGACGATCAGTTCCATCACCGTCTTCTGGGTGGTGACATCGAGGCCGGTGGTCGGCTCGTCGGCGATCAGCAACTGCGGCCGGCACGCCAGCGCGATCGCGATGACAACGCGCTGGCACATGCCGCCGGACAATTCGAACGGATAGGCGTGGTAGCGCTCGCGCGGGCGCGCGATGCGTACCTGGTCGAGAATCTCGATGGCCTTTTCGGTAACCTCCGACGGAGCGGCCTTGACGTGCGCCAGCAGCACGTCCTCGATCTGGCGGCCGACCTTGCGGATCGGGTTGAGCGCCGCGCGCGGGTTCTGGAAGATCATCGAAATTTCGCGGCCGCGCAGCGTGCGCATCTCGTCTTCGCTGGCCGTCCGCACGTCGATGTTGCTGAACATCACCGAGCCTTCGGCCATTCGTCCGGCGCGGTCGAGGATGCGCATCACGGCGAAGGACGTTACCGATTTGCCGGAGCCCGATTCGCCGACGATGGCGACGGTTTCGCCCTTGGCGACCGACACGTTGACGTGCTGCACGGCGGTGACGATGCCGCGCCGGGTCTGGAATTCCACCATGAGGTCGCGGACGTCGAGAAGCGGGAGCTCTGACATGGCAGACCTCAGGTTCGCCGTTGCGGATCGACGATGTCGCGCAGTCCATCGCCAAGCAGGTTGAAGCAGAACACCGCGACCATCAGCGCAAGACCGGGGAAGAAGGCGATCCACCACTCGCCGGACACCATGAAGGCAGCACCCTCGGCGACCATGATGCCCCATTCGGCGGTCGGCGGCCGTACGCCGAGGCCGATGAACGACAGACCGGCGGCATTGAGGATGGCGTAACCCATGGTGAGCGACATCTGCACGATCATGATTGGCATGATGTTTGGCAGCACCTGTCCGAGCACGATGCGGAATTCGCCGTTGCCGGAGAGTCGCGCCGCCTGCACGAAGCCGGCCTCGCGGCGGACGTTGGCTTCGGCGCGGGCCACGCGGGCATAGAGAGGAAAGTTCACGATGGCGGTGGCGAGAATGATGTTCTCGACCGTGTTGGCGAGGGCTGCGACGATGCCCATGGCCAGCACGAACAGCGGAAACGCCATGATGGTGTCGGCGATGCGGCCGACGATGCGGTCGGTCCAGCCGCCGAAGAAGCCAGCGGCGACGCCGGCGAGGCCGCCCATCAGGAACACCAGGGCGACCGAGGCGATGGCGATGAAGAAGTCCAGCCGTGTTGCAACGATCACGCGGCTGAACACGTCGCGGCCGAGCTGGTCGGTGCCGAACCAATGGCTCCATGAAGGGGGCTTGAGCGCTGAAACGGTGTTACTCGCCAACGGGTCGTACGGCACGATATAGGGGCCGATCACGGCGGCGACGACGATCACCGCGAACAGCCCGAAGGCGAAGCCGGTGACCCGGTTCTCGCCGATGACATAGCGGCCGTGCCGTATCAGAGCGCCGATTCCGCTGGATGACGGGCGAGGTGCGACGACGATGTCGGTCATGCTTCAAGCCTCACGCGGGGATCGATCAGGCCGTAAAGGATGTCGATGATGAGGTTGAGCGCGACGTACATCACCGCCATGGTGAGCACGAAGCCCTGCAGCGGCGCGAAGTCCGAAGCGATTAGCGCCTCGACCGCGAACGAACCGATGCCGGGCCAGGCGAACACCTTCTCGACCAGCACGTTTGCTCCGAGCAGAAACGAGAACACCATGCCGAGCGTGGTCACCACCGGGATCATTGCGTTCCGGAAGGCGTAGGTGACGATCACCATGTAGGGCGAGAGGCCGCTGGCGCGCGCCGTCCGCATGAAATCGGAGGCGAGCACGGCGAGCATCGAGGCGCGTGTCATGCGCGCGATCGGCGCCAGCGAAAAGATCGCCAGCGTCGTCGCCGGCAGGATGAGCTGCTTCATGCTTGACCAGAAGGTTTCGAGGTTGCCCGCGATCAGGCTGTCGATCAGATAGAACCCGGTTACCGATGGCGGCGGGCTTGCGAACACATCGAGGCGCCCGAGCGGCGCCGGCGCCCAGCCGAGCAGATAGTAGAACACATAGACCAGGATCAGGCCGGTAAAGAACACCGGCAGCGATACGCCGGCTGTCGAAATCACACGGCATGCGTGATCGACCAGCGAGCCCGGTTTCGTTGCCGCCAGGATGCCAAGCGGCACGGCAATCATCATAGACACGATCAGGCCGAGCAGCGTGAGCTCGGCGGAGGCGGGTAGCCGGGCCTTGTTAGCGCACAATGAGAATGTCCCCTTTGTGCAAAGTGAGAATGTCCCCTTTTCGAGTTTGATTCGACGGGGCATTGATGGACAGGGGATTACTGACGATGAGCGCGTCGGAGCGCGAACGGGCGGGCGTCGTGCGTT
>JAPLPD010000112.1 GCA_026400395.1 Alphaproteobacteria bacterium
ACGCACGACGCCCGCCCGTTCGCGCTCCGACGCGCTCATCGTCAGTAATCCCCTGTCCATCAATGCCCCGTCGAATCAAACTCGAAAAGGGGACATTCTCACTTTGCACAAAGGGGACATTCTCATTGTGCGCTAACACGCAATATAAAGAGGCTGCGGCTACTTCAGCAGATCGAGTACACTGGGTCCGGCCGGCTTCGCGGGCGCGGATTCAGCCGCGCCCAGCGCTCTCAGTTCTTCGCGCGATTCCTCGATCGGCAGGATTTGCAGCACCGCCTGGAAGTCGGCGATGGCCCGCTCGCGGTCGCCCTTCATGCGGTAGGCGACGCCGCGTTCGTGAAATGCGTGGGCGAAGCCCGGATTGCGGCGGATCGCCTCGCTGTAGTCGGCAATAGCGTCGTCCAGCCGGCCTTCGGCGCGGTGCACCTCGCCGCGGAGATCGTAGGCGCCCACGTTGTTTGGATCGACGCGTAGCGCCGCGTTGCTGTCGGCAAGGGCCTGCTTGTAGTTGTTCCGCTTGAGATGGACGTTGGCCCGGCCGAAATAGCCGCGCGGATCGTCCGGCGCGATGCGGATCAGCGTGCTGTAGTCGGCTATGGCGCGCTCGGTTTCCTTCGCGCTCTCGAGACTTCGCCCCCGATGCCAGTAGGCATTGGTGAAGCCCGGGTCGAGCCGGATCGCGGCGTCGAAATCCGCAAGCGCGCGCTCCTGCTCGCGGATGGCGGCGAAACTTTCGCCGCGCTTGACGTAGGCGGTGACCAGCCTCGGATCGAGCCGGATCGCCTCGCTGAAATCGGCGATCGCGCGGTCGGGCTCGTAAAGCTCCAGATAGATCGAGCCTCGGCTGTTGAAGGCGGCCGCCAGGCGGGGATCGGTGGTGATAGCGGTGTCGTAGTCCTCGATGGCGCCGATGGCGTCGCCCATCTCTTCGCGCGTCATGCCCCGGCGGTGGTGGGCGCTGGCGCGCACGGCGGCGCTGGCGCCCTTGTCATCGATGATCTTGCGGCAGCCGTCGAGCCTCGCTCGCGGCGCACCCTTGAAGCACGCGTCCATGTCCTGCGGCGTCAGGGCGTTCGCCTGGGAAACGATCAGCGTCAACAATGCGAGCGACGCAAGCAATCGAACCGAATTGCGCATGATTTCTCCAAATGCGGCGAGGCAACTCTAGCAACCCGCTGCGAAGCGTTCTAGCGCAGCAGTTCCGTCAGGCCCTGCCGCGTCAGTTCGCAGCCCAGCAGGAATACGATGACGTTGGTGATCTGGTAGAACAACGCCTCCGGCGTGATGCGCACCAGCCAGATGCCGAGCATGTTGCAGAGAATCGCCAGCGGGAACAGCGCGAACGAGGTGGCGAGCCCGGCGGTGGAGAACTGGCCGAGCGCGAAATACGGCACGATCTTCATGGTGTTGGCGGCGGCGAAGAACATCACCGTGGTGCCGACGTAGATCATCTTCGGCAGCCGCTGCGGCAACACGAAGGCGTAGTAGGGCGGGGCGCCGATCTGGATCAGCGTCGTGGTGAAGCCCGACAGGCCGCCCCAGAACACGCCGTGCGATGCGCGGGGGCGTGGCGGTTCGCCTGGCAGGTAGTGCCGGAATACGGCGTAGGCGACGAAGCCCAATGCGATCAGTCCGACCACGAGGCGGATCGCGCCGGTGGACATGTAGGCGGCAAACAGCCACGCCGCTCCGACGCCGACCACGCAGCCCGGGATCATCACCTTCAGGTTCCAGGGATCCCAGACACGGCGATAGACCCACACCGACATGGCGTCCTGAATCAGGATGATAGGCAGCAGGATCGCGGCGGCTTCGAGCGGCGGCAGGATCAGCGACAGCATCGGCGTCGACACCATGCCGATGCCGGAGAAGCCGCCCTTGGACAGGCCGAGGAACACCACCGCCGGCACGGCGACCAGATAGAACAGCGGATCGGCGATGAGCGTCATGCGGGTGTTAGAGCGGAACGCCGCGGCCCGCGCCACCCGATTTGGCGCATGGCGCCTCCGCTGCCGGGACGCGCTTCACCGCCACCACATCTCCAATACCGAACTGCGGATGAGCTCCACGGCGATGATGAACATCAGGACATAGGCGATGCGGTAGAACATTTCGGTCGAGACGCGCCGCACCGTCCAGATGCCGAGGAAGTTCGCCAACAGCGCGATTGGCACCAGCGTCAGTCCGATCATCAGATTGTCGCGCGTGAGATAGCCGAGCGTGGCGAAACTCGGCACCTTCACCAGGTTGCTGCTCGCGAACAGGATGCTCAGGGTGCCGATGTAAGGCAGCTTCTCCAGCTTCTGCGGCAACAGGTGGATCTGCCAGGCCGGTCCACCGGCGTTGGCCAGCATGGTGGTGACGCCGCCGAGCGCACCGAAGGCGATCCCGGTTGCCACCGATGGCTTCGGTGCGTAGCGCTCGAAGCGCGAGGCGAGCCAGTGACGCAGGACGAACAGGGCGGCGATCAGACCGATGGCGAGCCGGATCTGCGCCGCCGACAGCGACGCGGCGATCAGATACGCGCCGAACATGCCGACGATCATGCTGGGAAGCATGATCTTGATGTTCCAGGCGCTCCATTCGCGCCGGTACACCCAAAGCGTCAGGAAATCCTGGGCGATGGCGGTGGGCAGGATGATGGCGGCGGCCTGCAGCGGCGGCACCCACAGCGACATCAGCGGCAACGCCATCACGCCAAGCCCAAGGAAGCCGCCCTTGGAAATGCCGAGCAGGCAGACGCCGATGACGGCGACGGCCATGAACATGGGGTCGGCGAGCAATTCCACGGTATTTTCCCGGCAGGCATGAGAAAAGGGAGCGCATATGAACGCATGAGCTCCGCGGGCGCCAGCGGCTGCGCTTGCAAAAAGCACGGTGCTCGGGACAATTGCCTGGGAGGACCGTTCATGGACGCCAAGACAAGCCGCTATCCGGACATCTATTCGCGCTGGCAGCGCGATCCGTATGGATTCTGGGGCGAAGCGGCGGAAGTCATCGACTGGATCGTCAAGCCGAAGACCGTGTTCGATCCGAACGCCGGCGTGTATGGGCGCTGGTTTCCCGATGGCGTTTGCAACACCTGCTACAACGCGGTCGATCGCCACGTCGTCGCTGGCCGTGGCACCCAGGCTGCGATCATCTACGACTCTCCGGTCTCCGGCTCGAAGCAGACCATCACCTACGCGGCGCTTCAGACCAAGACCGAAATCCTTGCGGGCATTCTGGAAAAAGACTTCGGCGTCAAAAAAGGCGACCGCGTCATTCTCTACATGCCTATGGTGCCGGAAGCCCTCGTCGGCATGCTCGCCTGCGCGCGGATCGGAGCGATCCACTCGGTGGTGTTCGGGGGCTTCGCGCCGAAAGAACTCGCCACCCGCATCGACGACTGCACGCCCAAGGTCATCCTCTCCGCCAGTTGCGGCATGGAGGCGGCGCGGGTCATCGCCTACAAGCCGCTACTCGACGCCGCGATCGAACTGGCGAAGCACAAGCCCGATGCCTGCCTGATTCTGCAGCGCCCGCAGCTTGCGTGCGAGCTTACCCCCGGTCGCGACCACGATTGGCACAAGACCTGGGACGAAGCGCTGGTGTGGGCGAAGAATGTGCTCGAGCCGGTGCCGATGCTGGCGACCGATCCGCTCTACATCCTCTACACCTCAGGCACCACCGGCATCCCCAAAGGCGTCGTGCGCGACAACGGCGGCCATATGGTGGCGTTGCAATGGTCGATGCAGAATCTCTACGGCATTTCGCCCGGCGAGTCGTGGTGGGCTGCTTCTGACATCGGCTGGGTGGTCGGCCACAGCTACATCGTCTATGCGCCGCTGCTGCACGGCTGCACGACGATCCTCTACGAAGGCAAGCCGGTCGGCACTCCCGACGCCGGGGCGTTCTGGCGCGTCATTGCCGAGCATCAATGCGCGGCAATGTTCACCGCGCCCACCGCCTTCCGCGCCATCAAAAAGGAAGATCCCGAAGGCAAGCTGTTCGCCAAATACGACCTGTCGAAATTCCGCACGCTGTTCCTCGCCGGCGAACGCGCCGACCCGGATACCATTCAGTGGGCGGAGCGTTTGCTGCGGAAGCCGGTGATCGACCACTGGTGGCAGACCGAGACCGGCTGGTGCATCGCCGGCAATCCGGTGGGCCTCGGCCAGCTTCCGGTGAAGCACGGCTCACCGACGGTGGCGATGCCGGGCTACGACATCCGAGCGGTCGACGATGGATGCCAGGAGGTGCCGCGCGGCACCATGGGTTCGCTGGTGGTGAAGCTGCCGCTTCCGCCTTCAAGCCTGCCGACGTTGTGGCAGCAGGACGAGCGCATGCACGAAAGCTACCTCGCCGAATTCCCCGGCTACTACAAGACCGCCGACGCCGGCTACATCGATGCGGATGGCTATGTTTTTGTGATGGGCCGCACCGACGACATCATCAACGTTGCCGGACATAGGCTCTCGACTGGCGGGATGGAGGAGGTGCTGTCCGCGCATCAGGACGTCGCCGAATGCGCGGTGCTGGGCATCAAGGACGATTTGAAGGGCGAGGTGCCGTGCGGCTTCATCGTGCTGAAGACCGGCGTCAGCAGGCCCGCCGCCGAGATCGAACAGGAGTGTGTGCAACTGGTGCGCGACAAGATCGGCCCGGTGGCGTCATTCCGCCTCGCCATCGTGGTCGCGCGGCTGCCGAAGACGCGCTCGGGAAAAATCCTCCGCGGCACCATCAAGAAGATCGCGGATGGCGACGCTTGGAACATGCCGGCAACCATCGAGGACCCCAAGGTGCTCGACGAGATCGGCGGCGCGCTGAAGGGCAAGGGCGTGGGGGCGTAGGTCTTCCGTCAATGTTGCGGCGGTTGGCGCGGAAACGCCGATTAGGCGTTTACCCAGCGACCCTGTATGCATCCCACGCCGGATGATCGCGGCCCGCGTCCTCACCGTCCCCGGCCTTTAGGAAACACCGTGACGAAACCCGTGCTCGGCACCAAGCGTCTTTGCGCCGGCTGCAATGCGAAATTCTACGATCTGTCCAAGACGCCGGTCGTCTGTCCGATGTGCGAGGCGGTGTTTGTCGTGCCGAAGCCCGCGCCGGCACGGCCGCGCCGCGGCTTCGAGCCGCTGCCCGCGGTGGCGGCGGTGGCCGAGATCGAACTGGTGAGCCCGCCGAAAGTGGGCAACGCGCCCACCACCGGCGAGACCGACGGCGACAAGGAGGGCGATGGCGGCGTCGGCCTGCTGGAAGAGATCGACGAGGACTAGCGGCGCAGAACGCCGCGCCTTACTTCGGCAGTTCGACGATCTTGTTCACGCCTTCGGCGGAATTGTAGATCGACACCTGCACGACCGGATGGCCCTTCTTGATGATCAGGCCCGCGGCTTCGGCGGCCTCCTCGGTCAGGTAGAACGCCTTGGTCTGCCGGTCGACCTGAAGCCGGTAATTGCCGATTTCCTTCTTCTGCTTCTGGCTCGGCGCTTCCGCCGCGACGTCATCGGGCTCGGATTTCTTGGTGACCTTGATCTCGGGTCGCGAAGCCATTGCGTCTCCTTGGTTTGATCGGGCACAGGCTCCTGGCCGTGCGGCCAATACGGAACTGTGAGCGGATATCTGGCGGCAGGGCCGGCCTCGAGGCGCCGCGTTCTCTGCCGGGCGCCGGATAGGCGCGCGGCTAAGCTTGTGCACCCAAGCCCGTGATTTGGGAAGTCCCCGCATGGCGGCAATAGGTGCCGAGGTCGCGGCTCGGGGGGGGGTAGGAATATAATCAAATTCGTCATCACGCAGCATTGTGCGCTACATTTAGGCAACAACAACGCGCCAACAAAGTCCGGGGAGGGACAGACCATGGCCGACATACAAGCGGAACCGAAACTGCTGCTGCCACAGCTCAAACCTTTCTATGATTTCGTTACACCGCTGGCCTGGCCGGTGGTCCGCGTCGCCTGCGGCTGGAATCTCGCCGTGCACGGCTGGGGCAAGGTCAGCCGCGGCCCGTCGGCATTCGCCAAACCGTTCGCCGACATGGGCTTCGAGCCCGCGATGATGTGGGTATGGGGCGCGCTGGCCATCGAGTTCGTTGGCGGCGTCGCGCTGATCCTTGGGCTGTTCACACGGTTCTGGGCCGCCGCCGCCGCGATCGAAATGGCGATGATCACCTACCTCTATTGGAACAACGGTTTCGCCTGGCTCGCGCGCGGCTACGAATACGTGCTGCTGTGGGGCTTCGTCTGCCTTGCGATCGCGTTGCGCGGCGGCGGGCCGTATTCGCTGGATCGCAAGCTCGGCACCGAGCTTTAAGCGGATCGTCAGTTCGTCTTGAACTGCAGCCTGGCGAGGCGGGCGTAGAGCCCGTCTCGCGCGACAAGACTGTCGTGCGTGCCTTCCTCGACGATGCGGCCCTGGTCGAGCACCAGAATACGGTCGCAGGACAGGACGGTCGCGAGGCGGTGCGCGATCACCAGCGTGGTGCGGCCTTGCATCAGCCGGGTCAGCGCCATCTGAACCAACGTCTCGCTCTCGGCGTCGAGCGCGGACGTTGCTTCGTCGAGCAGAAGCAGCGGCGCCTGCCGAAGGATCGCCCGCGCGATGGCGATGCGCTGGCGTTGTCCGCCGGACAGGGTGACGCCGCGCTCGCCGACCGGTGTGTCATAGCCTTGCGGCAACGCACGAATGAATCCCGCCGCGGCGGCGTCCTCCGCGGCACGCTCGATCTCGGCATCGGTGGCATTCGGCCGGCCGAAGCGGATGTTGTCGCGCACGCTCATGCCGAAGATCGCGGTGTCCTGCGGGACGAGGGCGATGTGGCTGCGCAGCTCGGTCGGGTCGGCGTCGGGCAGGCGCACGCCGTCGAATGCCACGGTGCCGGATCTCGGATCGTAGAACCGCAGGATCAGATGGAAGATCGTACTCTTGCCGGCGCCGGAGGGGCCGACGATGGCGATTTTCTCGCCGGGCTTCACGCGGAACGACACGCCGTCGAGCACGTCCGTATCCGGCCGCGCCGGATAGGCGAAGTGCACCGACTCGAACGTCACTTCGGCGCGCGGCTTCTGATCCAGCGCTACCGGATGCGCGGGGGCCCGGATGCCGGGATCGACCGCGAGCAGTTCCATCAGCCGTTCGGCGGAGCCGGCGGCTTGCGACAACTCGCCCCAGACTTCGCTCAACTGTCCGAGCCCACTCGCGGCCAGCAGCGCGAACAACACGAATTGACCGAGCCGGCCGGGCGAGATCTGGTCCGCCATCACGTCCTGCGCACCGACCCAGAGCACCAGGACGACGCTCGAAGAGGCGAGGAAAATGATAATCGCCACCAGAATGGCGCGCGCCTTGGTCGACTGGACCGCGGCGTCGTAGGCGCGTTCGACCGCCTCGGCAAAACGGCCCCGCGCCAGCGGCTCGTTGGTGAACGCCTGCAGGGTGCGCACCGCCCCGATCAGTTCGGCGGCATAGGCTGAAGCATCGGCGAGGGTGTCTTGCGCCGAGCGCGAGCGGCGCCGCACCGCGCGGCCGAAACCCACCAGCGGCAGGACAATCAACGGAATGGCCGCCAGCACGAAGGCGGACAGCTTCGGGCTGGTCACCACCATCATGGTGACCGAGCCGAGGAACAGCACAAGATTGCGGAGCGCGACCGAGATCGACGAGCCCACCGCGGATTTGATCTGGGTCGTGTCGGCGGTGAGACGCGAGGTCAATTCGCCGGTCTTGGCGGTGTCGAAGAACGGCGCCGATACTGAAATGATATGGGCGAACACCGCGGCGCGCACGTCGGCCACAACGCGTTCGCCGAGCGTTGTCACGAGATAGTAACGGCACGCGCTCGCGAGCGCGAGCACGGCCACCA
Source organism: Alphaproteobacteria bacterium (assembly GCA_026400395.1). Taxonomy (GTDB): domain Bacteria; phylum Pseudomonadota; class Alphaproteobacteria; order Rhizobiales; family Xanthobacteraceae; genus Z2-YC6860. The sequence goes on from JAPLPD010000112.1 coordinate 7,841, forward strand.
CGGCGAGCATGACGCCGAAATACTGGTCGATCAGTCCGATGTGGGCGGCGTCGAAACCGAAGTCTATCATCCGGCGCACTGCGATCGGCACCACCAGCGTGGTGACGGCTGCGACCAGCAACGCCACCAGCGCTGCCCCGGCTCGGCCGCGGTAGCGGAGCACGTAGGGCACCAGCAGCTTGAGCGGGCGGAGCTTCACTTTGCGGGCGGCGGCCGGCGCGCCGGCGGGGACAGCGGCGTCCGGCACCCCCGACGGTGTGGGCCGAAGCCCTGCGCTGCCGGCGGTGTCGTTCATGTCGTTGCCCCGTCCCGGATTTCGGCCTTGCCCGGCCTTTGATCTGCCCGCGCCGCGAGGCAATTGCAATCATGACAATTGCGACAAGGCTTGTCCGGCCCCTCTTCGTCCTGTATAGAACCGCGCAAATCCGACGAAATTTCAATGGCGGCCAGGGCCGCGGAACCGAGATCATGAAAGCCGAATTGCATCCCGATTATCACACCATCACGGTCAAAATGACCGATGGCACCGAGTTCACCACCCGCACCACCTGGGGCAACAAGGGCGATACGCTGCATCTCGACATCGACCCGAAGTCGCACCCGGCCTGGACCGGCGGCAATCAGCAACTGATGGATCGCGGCGGCCGTCTGTCCCGCTTCGAAAAGAAATTCGCGGGCCTGAAGGTCAGCAAGAAGTAGATCCCGGCTGGTTCAAGTCAAACAAAAGCCCCCGCGCGAGGGGGGGGCTTTTCGTTGTGCGGATCGGTTCCTAGTGCCCGTCGTGCTCGAAGGCTGCTTTCAGCAGGCCCATCTGGCGCTCCACCGGATTGCTGACCCGGGGCTTATCCGGAGCGAGCGGCGGCGCGTAAATGTTGGCGTCGAGCCGGCGGACTTGATCGTTGAGCTTCTTGGAACGGTCGATCAGCCCGCGCAGGCGCTCGGGCAACAGCTTGATCGTTTCCGGATCGCCGGGCTCGCCGGCGGCAAGCTTGACCTTGGACTTTTCCTTGTTGGCCTGGGTGAGCGTCATCTCGCCCTCCTTGACCGCCCGGTGCAGCAGCAGCCACGAGGCCAACTGCATCAGTCGTGTGGTCAGCCGCATGCTCTCGGTGGCATAGGCCAACGCTGCGCCGCGCTCGAGCTTCTTGGATTCTTGCCGGCCTGGCCCATCGAGATAGGCCGCGGTTTCCTCGACCAGCGCCATGCCGTCGCGAAACAGACCGGCAAACGCCTGAGAACTGGCGAGCTTCTCGCCGAAGTAAATCGGCACCGCTTCGTCGGCGGAACGCTCTTTCATAATGGTACGCCTCACCCCAACTGGCGAGGATATGACCGGGTCGCAGCGAACCTGTCCAGACGTTCAGCCGCAATGTTTACAAAATGGTAACCGTGCCGAAGGGCATGCCCCGAAACGAAACAAAAAAAGGAGCCGCCGTTGCCGGCGGCTCAAAGTTGATAACAGGGAGGCGTCAAACAGAGTGGACAGGAGCCACTCGATGCCCATGAAGATGGACAGGCAGCAGTAATGAACGAGAAAGCTTAACCCAGGGTTAAGGATGGAACTGCCGCGCGGTATGGTTAACGCGCGGTAAATTCTCAAAGTGTGCCGGTTGTTACTTCTTGAAGAACAAATCGGCGGCAGATTTCGATGCCTGCTTGGTTGCCATGTTGGCCTCCAGGCGTCCGATCTCGTCCTTAAGCAGCGTCACCCGTTCGGCCAGTTCGCCGACCGAGAGGAGAGTCAGTTCCTGGCCGATCTCGTGGGTGATTTTCTTTTTTGGCCGGTCGTCATCTTCGATCGCTGGCATGTTCGGCCTCCGTATCCAGGCGAAAAATAGCGGCGTTCGGCACGGTTGTCACATCGGGGCGGGGCGACTAGAAATTCGCCACACCCTAGAGATCGAGGACGCCATGACTCTGCCCGCACGCATGACCGTGATCGCCATCCGCGCTCCCGGCGGCCCTGAGATGCTGGTTCCGGAGGAGCGGCCAGTGCCGGCCCCGGCGTCGGGGGAAATCCTGGTGATGGTCGCCGCCGCCGGCGTCAATCGTCCAGACGTGCGCCAGCGCCAGGGCAACTATCCGCCGCCCAAGGGCGCCACAGATATTCCGGGTCTCGAGATCGCAGGCGAGGTCGTTGCGCTCGGTTCGGATGTGAAGCGATGGAAGCTCGGTGACAAGGTTTGCGCGCTCGTAGTCGGCGGCGGCTATGCACAATACTGCCTGGCCTACGAGCCGCACGCATTGCCGGTGCCGCCATCGCTGTCGATGGCCGAAGCGGCAGCGATGCCGGAGACGTTCTTCACGTGCTGGCAGAATATGTTCATGCGCGCGGACGTGAAGAGCGGCGACTGGGTGCTGGTGCATGGCGGCACCTCCGGCATCGGGACCACCGCGATCATGCTGGCCAAGGCGTTCGGCGGCAACGTCATCACCACCGCGGGCTCGGCTGAGAAATGCGCGGCGGCCAAGACGCTCGGCGCCGATGTGGTGGTGAACTACAAGACCGAGGACTTCGTCGCGATGACGAAGGAGGCGACCGGCGGGAAGGGCGCGAACCTGATCGTCGATATCGTCGGCGGCGATTACGTCGACAAAAACTACGACTGCGCGGCCGACCAGGGCGTCATCGCGCAGGTCTCGTTCACCGGCGGCCCGAAGGCCACGGCGAACTTCGCCAAGCTGATGCAGAAGCGTCTGCACCACACCGGCTCGACGCTGCGCCCGCGAACCATTGCCGAGAAGGCCGCGATCGCGCGCGGCATCGAAGAGCGGGTCTGGCCGCTGGTGGTCGCGGGCAAGATCAAGCCGGTGATCGACTCCAGCTATCCGCTGGCCAAGGCTTCGGACGCCCACGCTCGCATGGAGACAAGCCTGCACATCGGCAAGATCGTGCTCACGATTTGAGGGCGTTCGGGTCGGGCCGGGGCACGGCGATGGTTACCCGCGATGCTGCGATGCGGTTTAACTGGCGGAAATCCTTGCTCTTATTGCCGGTCGAAGCTACTCATCAGCGGCCCTTGCGAGGGTGCCTGGGGGCTGCGATTGCCGCTCGGCGGAAGCCGCGAAAACGTCGTATTGTTAAGGGCTTAACTCGCATTTTGGGCTCTGCCCAAGGTTTTTGGGATAGCTGCGGAGGTGGTGGTTTGGGGTTGCTGCGCACCGCACCGATCGCGGCACTGCTGATCGGCGCCTTGTTTGGCGCGTGTTTCGGCGCGTCGCCCGGTTACGCTGTCGAGGCGGTGAACGTGCGCACTGACGTCACCGCGATCGACCTCACCGGCGTTGCGGAACTGGTCAAGACCGAGAGCGACACCATCCAGGTGTCCGCCGCGCCGGGCGCCGACGGCATCATCCGCCGCATGCAGCAGCCGGCCCGCGAGGGCTCCACCAATTGGGCGGTGTTTGCGCTCGCCAACTCCGGCGACGAGCAAATCGACCGGCTGATCGTGGTGCCGCATTACCGGATGGTCGGCTCGGGGCTATTTCTGCCCGATCTCGGACTCTCGCGCATCGTCACCATCTCACCGTCATCGGGCGAGCGGCCCGAGCAGCAGTACAGCGCCACCGCCGACATCTACCGCGTGACCCTCGATCCCGGCACGGTGGTGACCTACATCGCCGAACTGCGCACCGACCGGCTGCCGCAGCTCTATCTGTGGGAGCCGGACGCTTACAAAGACAAGATCAACAGCTTCACGCTCTACCACGGCATCGTCATCGGCATCGCGGGATTGCTGGCGCTGTTCCTCACCATTCTGTTCGTTGTGAAAGGCAGCGTCATGTTCCCCGCAGCCGCGGCGCTCGGCTGGGCGGTGCTGGTTTACATCGGCATCGACTTCGGCTTCTGGGGCAAGGTGTTCGACATGTCTTCCGGCGCCGAGCGCATCTGGCGCGCCTCCGGGGAGGCGATCCTGGCCGGTACACTATTGGTGTTCCTGTTCGCCTATCTCAACCTCGGCCGATGGCATGTGCGCTACATGCACATCACGATCGGCTGGCTCGCCGGCCTCGCCGCCTTGGTGGTGATCGCGCTGATCGACGCTTCGATCGCTTCGGGCATTGCGCGGCTGTCACTGGTGCTGATCGCGGTTCTCGGCCTCGGCCTTGTTATTTACCTGTCCACCCACGGATACGACCGGGCGGTGCTGTTGATCCCGACCTGGTTCCTGCTGGTGGTCTGGACCGTCGGACTGGTGATGACGGTCTCCGGCTTCGTCACCAACGACATCATCGGTCCGGCGCTGCTCGGCGGTCTCGTGCTGATCGTCATGCTGATCGGCTTCACCGTGATGCAGCACGCCTTCGCCGGTGGCATCACCCACAACATCGTCACCGATGTCGAAAGACGGGCTCTCGCTCTGACCGGCGCGGGCGACATGATATGGGACTGGGACGTGTCGGCGGACCGGGTCTACACGAGCCCTGAGACCGAGCAGCTCCTTGGCCTCAAGCGCGGCACGCTGGACGGCCCGGCCTCGCGCTGGCTCGAAGTGCTGCACGCGCTCGATCGTGACCGTTTCCGCGCCGCGCTGGACGGGGTGCTCGAGCAGCGCCGCGGCCGGTTGATGCAGGACTTCCGCCTGCGCACGCCGGACGGCCACTATCTGTGGTTTGCACTCAAGGCGAGGCCCGTCGTTGGCTCCGATGGCGAGGTGGTGCGTCTGGTCGGAACATTGACCGATGTGACCGAATTCAAGACCGCCGAAGAGCGCCTGCTGCACGACGCGGTGCACGACAACCTCACCGGGCTGCCCAACCGGCAGCTCTTCATCGACAGGCTTGAGGCGGTGCTGGCCTTCGCCAAATCCGATCCGCAGATCCGCGCCACCGTGGTGGTGATCGATCTCGACCGCTTCAAGCAGGTCAATGATTCCGTCGGTATCGCGGTCGGCGACTCGATCCTGCTGACGCTGGCACGGCGTCTCGCCCGGCTGCTTAAGCCGCAGGATACGCTGGCGCGGCTGACTGGCGACCAGTTCGCCATGATTCTCTTGTCGGAGCGCGATCCGACCCGGCTGATAGCCTTTGTCGAGACCATCCGGCGGACGCTGCGCGCGCCGATCACGTTCAACGACCGCGAGATATTCCTCACCGCCTCGATCGGGCTCGCGCTCGGCGATGCGCAGCCCAACCGCACCGAGGAGGTGCTGAAGGACGCTGAACTGGCGATGTATCACGCCAAGCGTATCGGTGGCGACCGAATCGAGTTGTTCAAGCCGGCGATGCGCGCGCGCAAGACCGACCGGCTCACGCTGGAATCCGAATTGCGCCGCGCGCTGGAGCGCGAGGAGATCACCATTCTGTACAAGCCGATCATCCGGTTGGAGGACCGCTCGGTCGCCGGCTTCGAGGCGCTGGCGCGCTGGGACCATCCGAAGATGGGCCGCATGTCGCCGGCGGAGTTCATCGGTATCGCCGAGGAGATCGGCCTGATCGTCGATCTCGGCCTGTTCGTGCTGGAGCGCACCGCGCGTCAGCTCAGCGCGTGGCAGCGCAGCGTGCGCACCCGCGAACCGATCTTCGCCAGCGTCAACGTCTCATCGCGGCAACTCCTGCGGCACGACCTCATTCACGATCTGCGCACCGTGCTGTCACGCTCGGGCCTTGCCCGTGGTTCGCTCAAGCTCGAACTGACCGAGTCGATCGTGATGGAAAATCCCGAGCACGCGGCACAGCTTCTGACCCGTCTCAAGGAGCTGGGCGCCGGCCTCGCGCTCGACGACTTCGGCACCGGCCATTCCTCGCTCGCCTATCTGCAGCGTTTTCCGTTCGACACCATCAAGATCGATCAGTCGTTCGTGCGGACGAACAACAAAGGCACGCGGCCGGTTCTGCTGCGTTCGATCATCTCGCTCGCGCACGATCTCGGCATGGACGTGGTGGCGGAGGGGGCGGAGACCGACTCCGATGCGGTTGAGCTCTACCAGCTCGGCTGCGAATACGCGCAAGGCTTCGTGTTCGGCGAGCCGATGACGCCCGAAGCCGCGCGAAAGCTGCTGCTCAGCGAGCAGCTTGAACCGGCGCGCTGACCGGGGCGCAGCGACAAGCTTTGAGGTTGAACAATCAGGCGTGCCCGACTTCGCTGGACAGCATGCCCGGGCGGATGCCGATCTTCTGCATCGCCCGGTCGTATTTCGCGTTGATATCGGTGCCGAAGATCAGTTCAGGATCGGGGCTGCAATGCAGCCAGCCATTTTGCTGCAATTCGTTTTCGAGTTGACCCGGCGACCAGCCGGCATAGCCTAGGGCGAGAATCGCGCTCGCAGGACCGTTACCGCGCGCGATCGCCTTGAGGATGTCGAGCGTCGCGGTCAGACACACGCCTTCGTCGATCGGCAGCGTGGAGTTCTCGATGAAGAAGTCGGCGCTGTGCAGGACAAAGCCGCGTTCGGTTTCGACCGGCCCGCCTTTGAGAACAGTGACTTCACCGGCTGCCGGCGGAAGCTGAATTTTATCTTCTGCCGGGATCACGTCGAGCTTCACCAGCAGATCGGGAAAGCTGATGTGCGGGGCCGGCTGGTTCACCACGATGCCCATCGCGCCCTCGGACGAATGAGCGCACATGTAGATCAGGCTGCGTGAGAAACGCTCGTCCTGCATCCCCGGCGATGCGATCAGCATCTGCCCATCGAGAAAGCCGCGCGCGGCGCCGGAACTGGCCCGCTTTTGCAGCGCTTTGCGTGTCATGCGCATGGGCAAAGATTACTCCCATCGTCCGGGGTTGGGAAACAAAACTTGTCAAACCGCACCGCAGCGTTCACGAGCATGTCAGTGGTATGTGTGCCTTGCCCCATTTAGATGGTCGTCATGGTTTCAGCCCTCCGCCTGTCTCATCTATTGTCGTTGCTGGCTGCGGCAAGCCTTGTGGGGGCTGCGTCGTCCAGCGCAATTGCAGCGGATGAGTCGCCGTGGGACGACGATATTCAGTCGGCGGCTCGGCTTATTGCCGCCTCCGCGCTCAACACATCAGGGGCGCGTGTGTTCCGCGCCGCCGTCGAAATCAAGCTCAAGGAAGGCTGGAAAACCTATTGGAGGTATCCGGGTGATTCCGGCGTGCCGCCGATGCTGGATTTTTCCAAGTCGCAGAACGTCAAGGCGGTCACCGTGCTCTACCCGGCGCCGATGCAGTTCGCCGACGGCGCCGGCGGCCAATCGATCGGCTACAAGGGCGCGGTGCTCTGGCCGTTGCATATCGAGCCGCGGGATTCCAGCAAGCCGGTAACCCTGAATCTGAAGCTCGACTATGCGGCGTGCGAAAAACTTTGCGTGCCGGCGGAAGCCAAGCTTGAGCTTTTGCTGACTGGTGCGGATCGTGCGAACGAGAGCGCGGTCAGCGCGGCCGAGGCGCGGGTGCCGAAGACCGCCATGGTCGGCGGCGCTGGCTCGCCTTCGATCCGCGCCGTGCATCGCGAGTTGTCGGCGGGCAAGCCACGTGTTGTCGTCGAGGTTGCCGCCGATGCGCCGGTGACGCTGTTCGCAGAAGGTCCGACCGCGCAGTGGGCGCTGCCGCTGCCGGCGCCGCTCGCCGGGCCGGCGACGGGCGTGCAACGCTTCGCATTCGAACTGGATGGCCTGCCCCCGGGCGAGAAGCCCGATGGTGCGGTTCTGCGGCTCACCGCCGTGGCCGGCGACAAGGCGATCGAGGTCGCATTTCGGCTCGACTAGCTCGCCAAAGACGGGCTAGAGTTTGATCCGCTGGAAACGGATCAAACTCTAGTTCCTCGTTGGGGCTGATCTGGTCCGGGAACCGGTTCCCGCTTTTTCAGGATCCTGTTCTAGTTCCAGCGCCCATCCAGTTTCATAACCTGCGAGAGGATACGAGCCATGACTATCAAGGTTGGCGATCGCGTGCCGAATGGGGCTTTCACTGTGATGACGGGCGAGGGGCCGAAGCCGAAGACCACCGATGAACTGTTCAAGGGCAAGAAGGTGGTGCTGTTCGCCGTGCCGGGCGCATTCACGCCGACCTGCTCCAACAACCATCTGCCGGGCTTCGTGAAGAACGCCTCGGCGATCAAGGCCAAGGGCATCGACACCATCGCCGTCACCGGCGTCAACGATGTGTTCGTGATGAACGCCTGGAAGAAGGCGGCCGGCAGCGACGATATCGAGTTCCTGGCTGACGGCAGCGCCGCCTGGGCGAAGTCGCTTGGGTTGAGTGTCGATCTGACCGAACGCGGCCTCGGCGTGCGTTCGGGCCGCTACGCCATGGTGGTCGATGACGGCGTGGTGAAGACGCTCAACGTCGAGGAATCCCCCGGCAAGGCCGATACGTCCGGCGCCGACAATCTACTGAAGAGCCTGTAGGCATTCCGCCGATCCAAAAGCCCCGGTGTTTCCGTGACAGGAAATGCCGGGGTTTATTTTTGCGCCGCGCGCATTTCGGCGATAGCTGCCACGGCGAGTTGATCGGCTCGTTCGTTCAACTCGTGGCCGGCGTGGCCCTTGACCCAATGCCAACGGATGGCGTGCTCGCCGAGCGCGGCATCGAGGCGCTTCCACAGGTCGACGTTCTTCACCGGCTTCTTGTCGGCGGTTTTCCAGCCATTGCGCTTCCAGCCGTGAATCCATTTCGAAATGCCGTCGTGCACATATTTGCTGTCGGTGTGCAGTTCGACGGTCGAGGGCTTCTTCAGCGCCTCGAGTGCCGCGATCGCTGCCATCAGTTCCATGCGGTTGTTGGTGGTGTGCGGCTCGCCGCCCTTGATCTCTTTTTCGTGGTCGCCCGACGTCAGGATCGCGCCCCAGCCGCCCGGGCCGGGATTGCCAGAGCAGGCGCCGTCGGTGTGGATGATGACGTGCGGGCCGGTGGTCACGCGCGCAACCCCTCGGCGGGCAGGCCGTAGTCAGCCACGCTGGTCGCCTTCTGGTGGAAGCGGAGCTTGCGGAGATATTCGAGCGGATTCTTCGGCTGCACCAGCGCCCCCGGCGGCACGTTGAGCCAGTCCACCAGCCGCGTCAGCAGGAAACGCATCGCCGCGCCGCGCGCCAGCAGCGGCATGGCATCGAGTTCGGCCTTGGAGAGCGGCCGCGTCTTGATGTAGCCGGCGAGGAGGTTCTGGCCCTTGGTGACGTTGTAGGAATGGTCGGGCTCGAAGCACCAAGCGTTCAGGCAGATGGCGACGTCGTAGGCCAGCGTGTCGGTGCAGGCGAAATAGAAGTCGATCAGGCCGGACAGCTTGTCACCCAGGAAAAACACGTTGTCGGGGAACAAGTCGGCATGGATCACGCCTTGCGGCAGATTGCGCGGCCAGGCTTTTTCGAGTTCGGCGAGTTCGCTCTCGATGGTCGCGCGGATGCCCTGCTGTACGCTGTCGGCGCGCTCCGCCGCATGCTCGAACAGCGGCCGCCAGCCTTCGACCGAAAGGGCGTTCTTTCGTTTCCCGGAGAAGTCGGCCCCCGCGATGTGCATGCGCGCCAGCGCCTCGCCGACCGCGCTGCAGTTGCCGGCATCCGGACGGCGCATCCACATGCCGTCGAGGAACGTGACAATCGCCGCTGGCCGCCCGCACAATTCGCCGAGCGCCTGACCGCTTCGGTTCTTCACCGGTTGCGGGCAGTTAATGCCGCGTGACGCCAGGTGCTCCATCAGCGCCAGGAAGAAGGGCACGTCGGCGGCCGCCACGCGCTTCTCGTAGAGCGTCAGGATGTAGTGGCCGGTGCCGGTGTGAACCAGGAAATTGGAGTTTTCGACGCCCTCGGCGATGCCCTTGTAGGACAAAAGTTCGCCCAGGCCGTAGCCCGCGAGGAAGCGGCCCAGGTCTTCGGCGGAAACGTCGGTATAAACGGCCATGCGCGTAGTACGGCCCTGCGTCGGCCTATGCCGTCAAGAGGGACTTGAGCGGAAGGCCTAGGCCGCCGCGTTGTCGCGGAGCTGGCGCGGCAGTGGAAAGAACATGCCGGATTCGTCCGCGCCCGACACGGTCTCCACGTTCAGCGTGTAGCGCGCGGCATCGGGCGCCGACGCGCCGGCGGTGACGCCGAGCGTCTTGATGCCGTCGAATTTAGACCAGTCGATCTCGGCGGCACGCTGCACCAGAACCGAATAGCTGCAGCCGGCGCGCTCGGCGACCTCCTGAAGGCGCCGTGAATTGGATGAGTTCGGCGCGCCGACCACGACCAGCGCATCGACCTGCGGCGCCACGCGCTTGACCGCCTCTTGGCGGTTGGTGGTGGCGTAGCAGATGTCCTCCTTGTGGGGAGCGACGATGTCCGGGAAGCGGCGCTTGAGGGTGGCGACGATGTCGGCGGTGTCGTCGAGCGATAGCGTGGTCTGCGTCACATAGGACAGCTTGCTCACGTCGCGCGGCTGGAACGCCTCGGCCTCTTCAACGGTCTGCACCAGGGTGATGGCGCCCTCGGGCAATTGACCGAGCGTGCCGACCACCTCAGGGTGGCCGTCGTGCCCGATCAGGACAATCTCGCGGCCGCGCTTGTGATGGATCTCGGCCTCGCGATGGACCTTGGTGACCAGCGGGCAGGTGGCATCGAATGAGAAGAAGTTCCGCCGCTTCGATTCCTCGGGAATCGACTTCGGCACGCCGTGCGCCGAGAAGATCACCGGCTGCTCGGTTTCCGGAATCTCAGAGAGTTCCTCTACGAAAACCGCGCCCTTGGCCTTCAGGCTCTCGACCACGTAGCGATTGTGGACGATCTCGTGGCGGACATAGACCGGCGCACCGTAGCGCTTGAGCGCCTGCTCGACCGAATCAATGGCCCGGACCACGCCGGCGCAGAAGCCGCGCGGCGAGCAGAGCAGGACCTTGAGGGGTGGTTTGGCGGAATTGCCGCTGTTTTCTGAGGTCATGGAAGAGAAATGAGGTTTCGCCCCCCAAAATGTCAAGGTGACCGGCAAATCCTTGCACTTTCAGGGGCCAAATGCCTATATTCCAGCGAATTCCAGTCATCCTTGATGACAATGGCCTCGTCCGGAAGGGCGGGCGGGGCGCAGAGGAGATTTACCCATGCAAGAAGCGCCTCTGATGCCAAAGGCGACGGCTGTCTGGCTGGTGGAGAACACCGCCCTGTCGTTCGACCAGGTCGCCGATTTCTGCAAGCTGCACCCCCTCGAAATCAAGGCGATCGCCGACGGTGACGCCGCCCAGGGGATCAAGGGCTTGGACCCGATCCAGACCGGCCAACTCACCCGTGAGGAGATTGATAAGGGCGTCGCTGAGCCCGACCACAAGCTCCAGCTTTCCAAGCCCAAGGTCGATCTGCCATCGGCTAAGCCGGTGGCCGGCAAAAAGAAGGGCCCGCGCTACACGCCGGTCTCCCGCCGCCAGGACCGCCCGAATGCGATCCTGTGGCTGATTCGCAATCATCCGGAGCTCAAGGACGCCCAGATCATGCGGCTGGTGGGCACCACCAAGTCCACCATCGCGGGCATCCGTGACCGCACCCACTGGAACGCCGCGAGCCTGAGCCCGCTTGATCCGGTAACGCTCGGCCTGTGCTCGCAGATCGATCTCGATTTCGAGGTGCAGCGCGCGTCCAAGGAAAAGCCGGCCCCGGCCAGAAGTGGGGTGACGCTGCTGCCCGCCGCCGTAACCACGGCGCCGCAGGAGCCCGCCGAGGAGGTGAGCCCGGCCGCGGCAAAGGCCAAGGACGATCTCGACACGGCGGCCGTGTTCGCCAAGCTCAAGCAGCTCGGCGGCAAGTCCGGGGAAAAGGACGACGAGTAGCTCCGGACCTCACGACCGCCAGCGCATCCTGAAGACGGGGCGGCCCGACACCGGGTTGACGTCGTCGCCGGCCATTTCGAATCCGTTCTTCTCGTAAAACGAGATTGCGCGGGCGTTGTCCTTGTTCACCAGAAGTTCGAGCCGCGCTGGTGACACGCGTTTGCCGGCGTCGAGCAGCAAGGTCGCGACGTTACTGCCCCAGAATTCCGGCGCCACCACGATCTGGTCGAGATAGCCGGTCTTCGGGTCTACGGTTACGAATCCTTCGAGCTCGTCGTCCATCTCGGCGACCAGGATGCGGACTTGCGGCACAAGTTCATTGCGCCAGCGTTCGCGCCACCAGGCCACGCGCTCGGCGAAATCAATATCGGGATAAGCCTTCTGCCAGGATCGCTGCCAAAGTTCGATCGTCGCGCCTTCGTCGGCGGCACTGTACGGGCGGACCTGGAGAGTTGATCCGCTCATGTGGCGCTCACCGCTCGGTCAGCTTCAGCTCGATGCGGCGGTTGCGGCTGTACGCCTCTTCGCTCGTCGTGGGATCGATTGGCTGGAATTCCCCGAAGCCGGCGGCCACCAGACGCTGCGGCGGCATGCCCTTGGTGATCAGGTACTGCACCACCGCGATGGCGCGGGCGGCGGACAGGTCCCAGTTGCTACGGCCGCCGCCAGTCGGGCGGACGTCAGTGTGGCCATCGACGCGAACCACCCAGTTGATGTCCTGCGGAATCTTATTGGCGACTTCGAGCAGCACGGCTGCGATCTTGTCGAGTTCGGCGCGGCCTTCGGGCTTGAGCACCGACTGCCCGGTGTCGAAAAACACTTCGGACTGCAGCACAAAGCGATCACCGACAACGCGGATATCAGGGCGACTGCCGAGAATGTCACGCAGCCGCCCGAAGAAATCGGAACGGAAGCGCGACAACTCCTGCACACGCTGCGCCAGCGCCAGATTGAGACGTTGGCCCAGGTCGGACAGGCGGGACTGCGAGTCTTTGTCTTTCTTTTCCGACACGTCGAGAGCCTGCTCGAGCGCGCCGAGCTGGCGGCGCAGCGCCGCGATCTGCTGGTTGAGCACCTCGACCTGCGCCAGGGCGCGGAGCGACACCTGCTTCTCGGCATCGAGCTTGCCGCTGAGTTCCGACACCTGGCCTTGCGCGGCGGCGGTGCCGCCGCTCACGCCTTCGTACAAACCCCTGTAGCGGTCGCGTTCGGCGTCGGTGGTGGCGAGGTTGGCGCGCAATTGCGCGATCTGTTCCTCCATCGAGGTCTTGTTGCCCTGCTCGAGCCCCAGCAGGTCGGTCAGCTGTGCAATCCGCGCGAACAGCTTTTGCAGCGCCGTATCCTTGCCGGTGACCTCCTGGGACAGTACGAACTGAACCACGACGAACACGGTGAGAAGGAAGATAATGCCCAGGATCAGCGTCGACAGAGCATCGACGAAGCCGGGCCAGTAATCGACGCCGCGGTCGCGGCGGGCGCGGGAAAGAGCCATGTCAGTTCACTCGCTTTGCGGTTCGCCCGCTACTTATCGACACGCTCGCGCGTCATGATTTCGAGCAGCCGGCGGATTTCGCGGTGCTGTTCGGCCTGCGAGTCGACCCAGTCGCGGATCATCTGCTGTTCGGTGCGCATGTGATGGACGAGACCCTGGATGGCTTCGGCAAGGTTCGCCATGGCGTTGGTGGCGGCCTTGTTCGAACCGGAACTGGTGATCGCTTCGCGCAGCCGCTCGATCGACGTCCGCATTTCGCCCGAGCCGGTACTGCCGCCTGCGAGCGCATCCGCATCGCCGGCGCCGCCGAGGTCATGCACGGTGGTGGCCAGCCAGTCTTCGAGCTCGGTGTGAAAGCGATTCTGCGCCTGGCTCATCTGCAGATCGAGGAAGCCCAGCACCAGGGAGCCGGCAAGGCCGAACAGCGAGGATGAAAACGAGATGCCCATGCCGCTGAGCGGGGCGGCAAGGCCCTCCCGCAGCGAATCGAATGTGGCGGCAGCGTCGCCGCCCACCTTCAGATTGTTGATGACGCCGCCGACCGAGCCGACGGTCTCGATCAGGCCCCAGAACGTGCCGAGCAGGCCCAGGAAGATGAGGAGGCCGGTCATGTACCGAGAAATCTCGCGAGCCTCGTCGAGCCGGATGGCGACCGAATCGAGAATGCTTCGCATGGTCTGCGACGACATCGACATGCGGCCGACTCGGTCGCCTAGAATCGCAGCCATCGGTGCGAGGAGAACCGGCGGCCGATCTACTGTGATGCCGGGGTCCGCGAGCCGGAAGCCGTTGACCCATGCCACCTCGCGAAACAGCCGGATCACCTGGCGAAAGGCGAGAATGATGCCGATCACCAGGACGCCTATGATGAGGGCATTCAGCGGCGGGTTGGCCTTGAACGCACCCAGTATCTGCTGGTGGATGACGACGATGATCAGTCCGCACAGGATCAGGAACACCGACATCCGCACCAGAAAGATGCGGGGCGAGGAAACCTTAGGCGGGTCGATGTCGCGCGCCATGTTCTGATGCACCCAGTCCGGCCCTGCGCCGCCGAAGCACTCGACTGATGAAACTGCTACATTATGGCAGGGCCAAGGGAATGTAACGCAGGTTATTGCAGTTTCAACGCTATTGGCGCGAAACGGCCAGACTTGTGCGCGGTTCCGCGGCCGGACGCTGCTAGGCCGCAGCCTTCAACAAAGTTTGCAATTCGCGCTGGATCGTCTCGTTGCCCGCGACGATGTGACGTTTGGTGAACATGCCGTCACTGTTGCCGTCGAGATCGGTGACGAAGCCGCCGGCTTCGCGCACGAGCAATATCCCGGCTGCCATGTCCCACGGCTGCAGGTTCCGCTCCCAGTAGCCATCGAGCCGTCCGGCCGCGACGAAAGCCAGATCTAGCGCGGCGGCGCCGAATCGGCGCAGGCCAGCGACCTTGCTCTGGATGGCGCTGAGTTCGCGCAGTCCCAGCTCCAGATCGCCACGGCCAAGATGCGGCAAGCCGCAGGCGATCACCGAGTCACCGAGCTGCTTGCGGGCTGCAACACGCAGCCGCCTGTCGTTCAGGAACGCGCCCTTGCCGCGTTCGGCGACGAACAACTCGTCGGTGATCGGATTGTAGATCACACCGGCGACGACCGTGCCGGAGCGTTCCAGCCCGATCGAAATTGCGAATTGCGGGATGCCGTGTAGAAAATTTGTGGTGCCGTCGAGGGGATCGACGATCCAGGTGTTGCTCGGATCGGTGCCGGCGGTAGTCCCGCTCTCTTCGCCAAGAAAGCCATATCCTGGCCTGGCTTTTATCAGTTCGGTCTTGAGCGTCTCCTCGGCTTTGCGGTCGGCGGCGGTGACGAAATTGCCCGGTCCTTTGAGCGACACCTGGAGGTTTTCGACTTCGCCGAAGTCGCGCTTGAGCGTGCGGGCGGCCTTGCGCGCCGCCGCGATCATCACATTGATGAGTGCAGAGTGTTGCATCAGTCCGCTCGCTTCACGTAGGCGACCTCATCGGTCGAGACGACGACCTTCTCGCCGGCGGCGATGAACGGCGGCACCAGCAGGCGCAGTCCGTTCTCCAGCTTCGCCGCTTTGTAGGAAGAGGTGGCGGTCTGGCCCTTGATGTGGGCGTCGGCCTCGACCACCTCGAGCACGACTGTCTCGGGCAGCTTGATGCCAATCGGCCGGTCGCCGTGGAGTTGCAGTTGCACCATCATCCCATCCTGCAGGAAACTTGCGCGTTCGCCGACGAAGTCTTCGCCGAGTTCGATCTGCTCATAGCTCGCGGTATCCATGAACATGAGCTGCTCGCCTTGCCGGTACAGAAACTGGAATTGCCGGCGCTCGACCTCGGTCTCCTCGACCCGGTCACTGCTCCCGAATCGCTGGTTCAGCTTGCGGCCATCGAGAATGTTCTTGAGTTCGACCTGGTTGTAGGCGGGCCCCTTGCCGGGCTTCACCGCCACGGATTTCACGGCGGCCCAGAGCGAGCCTTCGTGCTCGATCACCATGCCCGGACGGACGTCGCTGCCGCTGATCTTGGCCATGCGGGCAGATGCCCCGAGGCCGCAACATCCGTCAAGGCTTGACCGGCTTCGACAGGGCCTGTGCCGGGGGGAAGGGGGTCGGGCCAATCGGGCTCATGCGGGCGATCCAAGGCTTGGCCTTGTTTTCGGCCGTGGTGCGGTCCAGCGACTTCATGTTGCGCAAGAATTCATCCAAAAACAGGTCGTTGTTACCGCCGGCCCGGGCGATCAGGTGCCATCGGCCGGCCTCGACCGGGTCGGCCTTGATGCCGCGGCCACTCGCATACATCAGCGCCAACCGGCTCTGGGCGGGAGCGCTGCCCTTCTGGGACGCTCTGAGAAAATATCGCCCGGCGGCGGCTTCGTCCTTGGTAACGCCGGTGCCGTTGAACAGCGCGATGCCATATTCGATCTCGGCATCGGTGTGGCCGGTGCGGGCCGCCAATCCGAGCAGCCGGGCGGCTTCCTCCAGGTTCTTCGGCACGCCGCGGCCTTCCTTGTACAAAGTGGCCAGGGCGTACTGCGCTTGCGGGTTGCCGGCGTCGGAGGCGAGGCGGAGAAACTCGGCGGCACGAGGCAAATCCTGCGCGACGGTCTGGCCATCGAGATAGAGCAGCGCGAGATCGTAGGCGCCGACAACATGACCGCGGTTGGCCGCCTCGGTCAGCAGCCTGACTGCCTCCGGGCGATCGGGCGGGCCGCCGCGCCCGGTCAACTTGAACATCGACAGCGCGAAGATCGCCTCGCGGTCGCCGCGAGCGGCGGCGAGCTTGTACCACTCGGCCGCCTTCTTATCGTCGTTCGGAACACCGAGGCCGTCGGCATAGAGTTCCGCCAGCAATGTCATGGACTTGGGGTCGTTTTTCTCCGCCACGCGCCGGGTCGCCTCCTTGAAGGCGGCGACATACAGGCCGCGCTGGTAGGCGGCATAGGCGGTGTCCTCGTCCGGGGCCGGGGCGGCAGGAGCAGCCGCGGCGGCAGGAGCAGCAGCAGCAGCAGCAGCAGGAGCAGGAGCAGCAGGAGCAGGAGCAGCAGGAGCAGCAGGAGCAGCAGGAGCAGCAGGAGCAGCAGGAGCAGCAGGAGTGAGCGGCGGCGGTAATCGGCGCTAGGAGCAAGGCAAAAGCGGCGATTCCCCCCGCAACGGCCTTCATTTGGCGAATTCCGGAAGGGTCAATTGGCCGGCTGCATCGGCAATCGCGGCGGCGGCGCCGCGCGGATCGTCCCAGATGCCGTCGCCAACCGCGACGAAATCCGCTCCGGCCGCCGAAAGCGGGCGAATTTCCGACAGACTGGCGGCAAAACCGACGCAGGGGATCTGAAACAGTTGCGCCCACCATTCGATCCGCTCGACGATCGCATCCAGCGGGGAGCGGCGTTGTT
This sequence comes from Alphaproteobacteria bacterium, assembly GCA_026400395.1. Taxonomy (GTDB): domain Bacteria; phylum Pseudomonadota; class Alphaproteobacteria; order Rhizobiales; family Xanthobacteraceae; genus Z2-YC6860. The sequence goes on from JAPLPD010000112.1 coordinate 24,922, forward strand.
CGGCGGTGACGTCCCCGAACATCACGTAGTCAGCACCCTGTTCACCCGCGACCATGGCGTCGTCGCGGCTGTTCACGCCGCCACATCCGGCGATCTTCGCGGGCTTCAGACTTTCGACCGCCGCCGAGAACGCGGCAAGCCCATTGAGGTGCGCGCCGTCGGCGCCGGCCCGCGCCGCGATGTCGGCGTGCCCGTGCAACACCAGCGCGACGTCCTTGTCCTGGACGATAGGAGCCAGCAGCTTGATGCGGTTGATCAGATCGCGCTCGCCGGCATCCTTCAGCCGGAGCAGCACGGCGGCGATGTCGGCCGCCTCCAGTGCATCGCGGAGCGTGCCGGCGAACGCCGCCGCATCTTCGATCGCCGGAGTGACCAGATATAGTCGCGGGGCAGGGCGCTTGTCGTGCGGCGAGTGCGGTTGAGCCATGGCGTTCCGATGCGTCCCCAATGGGGCGGATTGGGGGCGATTCGGTCCCGCGGTCAATGGCTCACTGGGATGCTTCCAGTCCGAGCTTGCGAACGAGGCTGCCCCATTTCTCGCCCTCGGCCTTGATATAGGCGCGGGTTTGCTCGACCGAGGCGATATCGAGGGGGATTAGCCCGATATCGGCGATTTTCTTTTTCATCTCGGGGGTTTGCATGATCCGTTTCATCTCGGAGTGCAGCCTGGCGACCACGTCCGGCGGCGTACCGGCGGGCGCCAGCAGCACATGCCAGGACACCGCCTCGAAGTCGGGCGCGCCGACCGCTTCGCCGAACGGCGGCAGTTCGGGCACCGTTGGCAGCCGCGTCGATGAGGTCACCGCGAGCGCGCGGAGCTTGCCGTCGCGAATGAGGCCGAGCGACGCTCCGGCCTCGGCGAAGGCCATCGCCACATGACCGGCCGCGATGTCAGCGATCGACTGCGGGCTGTTGCGGTACGGCACATGGGTGAGGTCGATGTCGAAGCGCTGCTTCATGTACTCGGCCGACAGATGCGGCGCGCCGCCGACGCCGGACGAGGAGTAGCTGAGCTTGCCCGGCCGTTCCTTGACGTATTTGATCAACTCCGGGACCGAATTGACAGGAAGCTCCGGATTGACCACCAGAATGAACGGCGACTTCAAGTAGAGCGCAATCGGTATGAAGTCCTTCGCCGCGTCGTAGGGTGGGCTTTTGAGCAGGGTCGGGCGGATCGCCATCACCGCGCTGGTGGCGACGATCATCGAGTATCCGTCGGCTGGAGCGGCCTTCAGCGCGGCGATCCCCGCGAGGCCGGCGCTGCCGGGCTTGTTCTCGACCACCACCGGCTTGCCGAACGCCTGCGACAATTGTTCGGCGTAGAGCCGCACGGTTACGTCGAGTCCGGTGCCGGCTGCGAGCAGCGGCATGATCGTGATGGATTTGGTCGGATAGTCCTCGGCGAAGGCCGGCGCGCGGAGCGCCGGCATGACAAGCGCAACCGCGAGCAGAGCCCGCGTCAGTATCCCAGACATGGTAACCCCCGGCAGGCGGCAATGGCGGAAGCCTATGCCTTTGTTTGGGGGGCGCCAAAACGATTCTTGCTGACCCTGAGCGTAATCACGCCGGTTCGAGCAATGAGACAAACTGTTCGAACCACATTGTTGGAAAATCCTCTGGCCGCCCGCCGGGGGCTCGGCTAGCATCGCGCCGATGCGCGGCATTTTTCGTCAGGCACTGGTTATGACTGTTGCGTTTGCGCTGGTCGCGAGCGCTGCGGCTTGGCGTCAATGCTCGGCGCTGCAGATGGCGGCGGCCGCGGTCAGCATCGAGCGCGGTTCGCACGGGGCCGATCGTCACGGCCAGGCCACCAGCTACGGCGAACATGATCATCACGCAATGCACCAACAGCACGTGGCCGATGATTTGGCCGCAGACGTGACCAAGTCCGCGCCGCCGGTCGCTGATGACCACGGCTGCATGAAGTGCTGCTCCATGTGCACGGTGGCGAACGCCCTGTTGCCTGCCGCGGACACTGCCGTGATTTTCGCCGTCTCTTCCCCGGTGTTTTCCGGTGACGATGAGACGTGGACCGCGAACTTGATCACGGTCGATCCCGGGATACCCAAGCGCATCGTCTGATCCAGCCGCAGCGCGCTGCGGATTGAGAGCACCTGCCCGTGCCACGGGCGGGGTCGATTAAACTCATTTGGGATTCAGAGGATCAAATGTCCGACTTTGCTGGTACGAACCGGCGCAGCCGACGATTCGGCGCGCTCGCGTTCTCTATGACGTTGGGGCTTCTCCTGGCGCCTGCCCAGGCGCAGCAACAGTCCACCGAACCGCACGACCATTCGCAGCACGTGGCGCCGAAAGAGGACCACTCGGGGCACGCCATGCCGCCGGATCACTCCGGCCATCAGCCGCCAGCCGGCGCAAAGAAGAAAGCTGCGCCCGCAAAGGCGAAAACGCCAGCGAAACACAGCGGGCATCCTGCGTCTCATGGGGTCATGCAGCATGCTTCGCCCGGAAAGCAACCGCCGCATGGCGAGCATGGCGCCGGCGCGCACGCCGACCATGGCGGCATGAAGGGCTTTCTTGGGCCCTATTCCATGAGCCGAGAGGGTTCAGGCACGAGCTGGGTTCCCGACACGACGCCGCATGAAGGCATTCACGGCAAGATCGGCGACTGGTCGACGATGTGGCATGGCTACGCCAATCTGATCTATGACCACCAGGGCGGCCCACGCGGTGGCGACAAGACGTTCGTCAACGGCATGATCATGGGAATGGCGCAGAGGCCGCTCGGCGACGGCACGCTCGGCGTGCGCGCAATGCTGTCGCCGGACCCGTTCATGGGCAAGAGCGGCTATCCGCTGCTGCTGGCAAGCGGCGAGACGGCAGACGGCCAGCGGCATCTGATCGACCGCCAGCATCCGCACGATCTGTTCATGGAGCTTGCTGGCATCTACAGCCGCAACTTGTCCGCCACCTCGAGCGTATTCGTGTATGCGGGCCTACCCGGCGAGCCAGCCTTGGGCCCACCGGCGTTCATGCACCGCACCAGCGGTGTGGACAATCCGGAAGCGCCGATCACACACCACTGGCTCGATTCCACGCACATCACCTTCGGCGTGGTGACGGCGGGGCTGATCCTCGACAAGTGGAAGATGGAGGCGTCGGCATTTCGCGGGCGCGAGCCCGATCAGCATCGCTACGACATCGAAGCGCCAAAGCTCGACAGCTTCAGCGCGCGGCTGTCGTGGAATCCGATCCGCGAATTGTCGATGCAGGTGTCCTGGGGACGGCTCAATTCGCCGGAGCAGCTTGCGCCCGCGGTCGATGAGGACCGCGTCACGGCTTCGGCGATCTACACGCAGCCGTTCGGCGCCGACAATCTCTGGAGCACAACGGCGGCCTGGGGCCGCAAGATACTGCGGCCCGGCGCGACACTGGACGGCTACATGCTCGAAAGCGCGGTGGTCCTCAAGAAGAACTACACGCTGTTCGCGCGCGCCGAACGCGTGGCGGAAACCGAGCTGCACGAGGATGTCCCGGCGCTCGATGGACGCATCCTGATGGTCAACCGGCTTTCCCTCGGCGGCATCTACGACTTCTACCGCACCGATCATGTGAAGCTCGGAATCGGCGGACTGGTCAGCAAGTATGCACTGCCGGGCGAACTCAAGCCGCTCTACGGCAGCGATCCGACCAGCGCGATGGTCTTCATGCGCCTGAAGGTGATCTGATGCGCGCCGCAGCGAATGCGTTTTGTGCCGTGGCGATTCTTGCAGCAGGTTGCCTGACATCGGCAGCCCACGATCACGCCACCGGCGTCGTCAAAGAACGCATGGAGATGATGGAGGCCATGGCCAAACGCCTGAAAGCGATCCGCGAGCGGGTCGATGCCAAGCGCGATCTCACCGCAATCAAGGCTGATGCGGAGGCCATTGCTTCGCATGCTCCGCACATCGTCCATCTGTTTCCGCCGGGAAGCACACAGAAGCCCACGGATGCGAGAGGCACGATCTGGCAGAACTGGGCTGATTTCCAGCGCAAGACGACGGCTCTCAAGGACGCAAGCAACAAGCTGGCGAACGTGAGTGTTGACGACTTGGAGGGGTTCCGCGACGCAGCGGGCGCGGTGTCCCAGGCCTGTGGCGAGTGCCACGAAAAGTATCGGATCAAAAGAAGAAAGGGAGATTTGTAGGGTGCGCGAGCGCCACGCCGCGAGGCGTTGCTATTGAAGCAAACTGTAGCGCGACAAACTGGATGAGAACTCCGCGACAATCAGGATGGCCATTTTGGCGGTCGCGGCGAGGAGATGATTGTCGCGGCGCGACGATAACGCAAGCGATATTTTCGTGACGCGTGATTTGATTGTCGTGGAGCGA